>CAYXKT010000026.1:0-12296 GCA_964465735.1 uncultured bacterium | reverse complement strand
CCGGCCTGGGCAGAGAGTCAGGCCGAGCAATACACAGGCGAGCCGCCTGTGCTACCACGGCAATTGGTGGCACAGGCCGCCGGCCTGGGCAGAGAGTCAGGCCGAGCAATACACAGGCGAGCCGCCTGTGCTACTGCCGCCGAGGCCGCAACTTCCGGAGCCCGTCCGCGGCCGGTTGATAAGAGGGATCAAGGCGATGGGCCGTTTCCAACTCCCGACGGCTGGAGGAGAAATCCCCGAGGAGAAAGTAAATGGTCCCTCGGCGATAAAAGGCCGGCGCCAGATCGGGGTCTACCTTTAGGGCGTTGGTCAGAGACTCCAGTGCCCGGTCGTAAAGGTCGCGATGGCCATAAGAGATAGCCAGCTCGTAATATACTTCCGCCAGTTCCAGATGGACAGCGGCAACGCCGGGGTCGGCGGTCAGGGAACGTTCGTAGAAATGGATCTGGCGATAAGAGCAGCGGGGGGCGGACCGCCCCCGCTCCCGCCAGTAGTGACCCTCGCCAATCGCCTGATCCTGTTCATAACCGCAGAGCGCGGTCTCGGTCAGGAGTCTCAGCAAAAGGGTGAAGAGGATGACGTTAGAGGAAAATAACCCCATCACCTGCTCCGGGTGGTGAGTACCCCCCGGAGATTCTGTTTAGGATTTTGATTTATCCAGAGCGGCGGAGAGGTACCCCCCGGTCAGGGCGTCGATACTGGCAGTGATCCGGGCAATCTGGAGCTGGAGATCAATCTTGGAACGGACATCATTCGGAGGTGAAAATAACATCTCGATCTGGGCCCGGCGCCGATCGAAGAAATAGGTGTTGATTTCCTGCAGAACATCCTGCCGGAGTTCGACCAGCTTGCGGGCTTCGTTGCTGATCCGGGGTTGGTCACTGTCGTAAAGGAAGTCTCTCAGATCCCAGGTCAACCGGACCCGCCAACGGGTATCCCGGTAGGAACGGTCCCGGTCATCGCTATCGATCCGGGTCCCGGTATCTTCTCGGTTAATCACCGAACTTGACCACCCCGTATCGGCATCCCGAGACCACTGCTCGCGGAGATCCCAGGCGAGCTCATCGCGGTCCTCCCGGTAGTGTTCATCGTACTGCCGGCTGAGTTTATTTTCTTCACTCAAGGTCTGGCCGGATTCTTTCTGGATCTGGGTATCATAGCTATCCTGAATCCGTGATCGTGTATAGGCATCAGTATATCTTCTCAGATCGTAGTCGTAGTCAACCCGGGGAAGAAAAGCCCGCAGAGACGCCCCCTTCCGCCAGGCGGCGATCTTGTCGGGATGGACCTCGGCGTAGCGCATCGCCACCTGCTGAATCTCCTGGTAGCTGGGCTCGTGAGCGAAGAGAGCTTCCATATCCGCCATCGTCTCGATCGGCGGCAGTGTTGACATACCCCCTGAACTGCTCGGGTTAAGAGGCGCCGGTGCCTTAGCTGGTATTTTCTTCTTGGCCCCGAGATTGACCAGGGTGAAGAGGATGAAGAGCACCACCACCGCGGAGCGGATGACATTTCTGAAGGACATAAAAGCCTCCTTTACCTACGAATTACAGGGATTGAACTACGGATTGAATATTCTCGGTTTAATAGCGCGGATTCCTTTCCCGCTCCTTGATCGTCTGAGTGAAATAACCCCCGGTCATCGCGTCAAGACTGGCATCGAGCTGCTGGATCTGGAGCAGCATCTCGACCCGGGAGAAGGGATCGGCGGGCGGATTGAGAATCATATCAATTCGGGCGGTCCGCCGGTCGAAGTAATAAAGAGTTACCTGTTCGACCACGTCCTGTCTCAAGTCAACCAATCTCCGGGCCTCGGTACTGATCCGCAGTTGGTCCCGGTTGAAGAGGAAATCGCCCAGGTCCCAGCGGAGGGCCAATTTCCACGATTTCTGCAATGTGTTCTGGTAAGTCTCGGTATCCTGGTATCGGCTCCCGTCCTTTTCCGTCTGGCGGTTCTGCCGGTAGTTACGGAGCCGTTCCTGTTCCAGCTCATAATCTCTTCGTTTGAGATCGGTCATCCACTGGTCACTGCGGAAAGTATAGCCGGTATCGAACTGCTGCCCCACATCTTCGCTGAGATCGGTCTCATTCCGTCTCCGCTGATAGTAGTCAAGGGAGTAGGAAAACTGTTCGTTGTAGTCGTAATCTTCCCGTCGCCGGTTCTGTTCGGTAAAGTCAATATTCATCTGGGGGATCAGGGCCCGGAAGGAAGCTCCTCTCCGCCAGGCAGCAATCTTGTCGGGGTGGACTTCCGCCCAGCGCCCCGCGGCCTGCTGGACCTCGACCCAGGTCGGTTCCGCCCGAAAGTAGGGCTCCAGATCCTCGAGACCAGTGATCTGATCCGCTGGGATAAGTTGTGCATCTTCTTCCGCCACCGCCGTCTCGACAGCGGGGACGATCCGGACCAGTTTGAAGCGCGGTACTCCTCCGGCCAGGCTTTCCAGGGTCAGCGAAAGGTTATCTTCTCCGTCCCCGGTCAGGTCAACTGAAGTGCTCTCCCCAATCTTGAGCCGTACTGTCTGCGGGTCCGACTGGATGGTGAGCCGGACTTCTCCAGTCTCTTCGTTGATCTCTTCAATAACAATCGAGTGCCTCTCCTGTCCGTCAATCGTGAATTCGCAGCAACCGGCCAGGGTCATCTCTTCTCCATCGGAGAGATCGAAAAAACCGGGCGCGGCACTTTTGAAGACCCGACTGCTGGTCAGCAGCCAGATGGTGGACGGATTCATCGGGTCGAAGGCGAGGAACTTGGCATTGTTGTAGCTGGTCCCGAAGGCCAGTCTCTTCCAGAGCCCTCCGCCGTTGCTGGTCCCGAAGATCCCCTGATCGGCGGCAATCACCACCAGGTCGGGGTTGATCGGAGAGACGATCAGGTTCCGGACCAGGATCGCGGGCGATATCCCCATCCCGGTGGCCGGATCCCAGCTCTCTCCGCCGTCAAGACTCTTATAGATACCACTCATCGTCCCGGCGTAAATCACCTCCGGCTGGGAAGGGGCGAACTCAATCGCCAGGACCCGGTTAGCCTGGGCTCCGGCCCGGGTGAAGACCTGAGTCCACTCCTCGCCGCCGTCGGTGCTCTTGAAGATCCCGTCGCCTACAGTGCCGACCATTACGATCCGGGAGTCAAAGGGATGAACCGCGACCCGGGTAATCGCCATATTGGCGATCCGCCCCGAAGCGCGTTCCCAGATCGTTCCCCCATCAAGGGAAAAGGCCAATCCGGAAAGGGTCCCGGCATATATGGCGTCGGGGTTGGAAGGGTCGATAGCCAGACAGAGTGTGGCCGACTGGGAAGGGTTGGCACCGGTATAGATCTTCTCCCAGGAAACGCCGGCATCCAGGCTTCTATAAACCCCGTCAAAGGCGGCTAAGTAGATCGTCTCCGAAGCCGCGGGGTCAAAGGCCAGGTAGTTCACCCCGCTGGCTTCAATGTCCAGCTCAGTTTCCGAATCTTCTTCCTCGAAGACTACATCCCCTCCTGCCGCCTCGGGCAACTCCAGCGCCGCCTCTTCGACGATTCTCGCTTCTTCCTCCGCTTCCGCCAGCGCGGCTTCGACCTGCACTGCTACCGCCTCGGCCTCGGCTAATTGCTGCTCCAAGTCGGTTACCCGGGCTGACGCTTCGTCCGAGATCTCAAGAGCATCGGCTACTGCCGCCTTAAGGGAATCGCCCTCGGCCTGGTGCTCGACCAGGTAGCTTTTAAGATCGTCCCGGCGCTCGGTTTCATCGGAAGGAATCGAGAGGCTCCGATCCTCGAGCCACTCGCCTAATTTATTGTAATCGCTCTCCCCATCCACCTCGGAGGCCATCAGATCGTCCGGGGTCCAGGATTCAGCGGCCGTCTCCGCCGCGGTCAGTTCTCTTTTGGCCGCGGCTTCACTGTCCCGAGCCTGGGTAAGCTCCAACTCCAGTTCGGCAACGCTGGATCCCACCGCCCCCAATTCCTCCTCCACTTCCGCGACCTGAGTCTCGACCTCTCCCAGACTTTCCGTGACTTCCTGGGTTGCGATCTCGTCCCGGCCGAAATCTGCAGCTTCCTCTTCCTCACTGACCGCCCCGTCGGCCTCCTCAATCATCATCAATAAATCCATAACCTCCGAGCTGACCGCACCGGTCACCGAGAAGGTCGCGGTCCGGAAACTTTCTCCCCCCTCCCAGGTCTCACCTCCATCGGCAGTGGCGGTCACCGCCAGGTCGCTTCCGATTAAGACCTTCCCCGGGTCGAGGGGATCAATCGCCAGGGCCCGCAGATTATCTTTGAGGTTGAGATATTTGACTTCCCAGTTGGTAGGGGTGGACTGGGAAAAAGCCACGGAAGAAATCAACATTACCCCGATGACACCAAGCAGTAACGAGGTGGCGGTGCAGGACCTGGCTCTGATCATCAGAAACCTCCTTAATGGAAATTTGACAGAGTTCAATCGGATAGGCTATAGTAGGCCAACGAGACCTATCAGGTCAATAAAAAACATTTATATTTTCTCCCGCTGGAATTAATGCCGGAATATGTATGATGAGGATCGTATCGCGCACCTGGATCGGGCTGGCCGCGGTTCTGGCTATTGCGGGGATTCTTTTCAGTCCTTCGCTCCAATTCCCCTTTATCTGGGACGATGCCGCGGTCATCCGGGATAACCCCTTCATCCACACTTCAATTTCGCCTGGCCTCTTCTTCCGCCCCCAATTCTGGCAGCAGCTTCTGCCGGTCTCCCGTTTCGATTACCGCCCACTACAGATGCTCACCCTATCCGCCATCTCCCGGCTCGGCGGAAGAAACCCGCTTTATTACCGTTCGGCCAATCTCGCCCTCCACCTCTTGAGTGTGGTGCTGCTCTTTAGCCTGGCCCGACGGATGTCCGTTAGGCGGGCGGCCGCTCTACTCGCGGCTGCTCTTTTTGCCTTTCATCCGGTCCACATTGAAACAATTGTCTGCGCCCGGAACATCTCGGAACTGGCTGTTACCGCTCTGCTTTTAGCCGCCTTCCTGCTTATCCTCCGACCGGGAAGACGATTAGCGGTTGGCGGGCTATTCGTCTTCATTGTCGCCCTCTTATATAAGGAGAGCGCTCTGATCTTCCCCGTACTGCTGACCATCCTGGTTGCGGCGGTTCCCGGGAAAACCGAATCGCGAAAGGCCGGCCTGCGCAAGACCATCCCCTTCTGGCTTTTGGCGATAGTGGGAGGGGTGGGAAAGGCCCTGATCTCCAGCGGTGCCGCGCTGGCCGACCCCCCTCCGGTCCCCCACCTGCTGGCCGGGGCCGGACGACTCCTGGTCACCAATCTGCGCTTGCTGACGTTTCCCGTCCGGTTGAAAGTTCTCTACCACTTTCCCCGTCCGGAGAGTTGGACCGAACCGGTCTGGTTTTTCTCCCTGGCGGCGGTCGTCATCCTGGCCGGAGTCCTGGTCGCGGCCCGGAAGAACCAGCCGGTCTTCGCGATCTTCGCCTGCCTGACGGTCAGTCTCCTTCCCTCACTCTCCCGGGTGGGGACAGCCGGAAGGGTGGTTGCCGAACAACGGCTTTATCTCCCCTCCGTCTTCTTCTGCCTGGCCATCGCGATGGTGATGGAGACAATTCTCACCTCGTCCCCCCGATGGGGCCGGAGGACAATTGGATTTTCCCTCGTGCTGATCTCTTGGTTCCTGATCGGCCTGAGCGCGGATTATCTCTTGGACTGGCGAGATGAGCTTTCGCTTTGGAGGCGGGTTACGGCCTATTCCCCGCGGGCGGGGTTGGCCTTCAACAACCTGGCGATCACTCTCTCTCGGACCGGAGACGATGAGGGCGCACAACGGGGATGGAGAAGAGCCCTGGAGCTTGATCCCCGGCTGCCGGAAGCTCATACCAACCTGGGAATTATCCAGGGACGTGAAGAGCGCTGGGACGAGGCGGCTGATCATTTTTTAGACGCGCTGGAGGCGGATCCTTCACATCATCCAGCGGCGATTTATCTGGCTCAGACTTATCGGAAATTGAACCGGGATCAGGAAGCAGTCGAACTCCTAAAGATGATCCGGAGACAGAACCCCTCTCATCCCGAAGCCGCCAACGAGCTGGCGATTATCTTCGAGAAGATGGGACGGGGGCGAGAGGCGGCCGGACTTTATCGGGAGGCGGCCGATCTCAATCCGGAGTATGCCGCTCCGTTGAGAAACCTGGCCACGTTTTACAAGGAGAGGGGTGAATATGAACTGGCGCTGGCAGCCGGACGGGAGGCGCTGGAGAGACGTCCCGACCAGCCCCGGGGATACGTAACCCTGGCCAACATCTACATAACCTCCGGCCGGCTAAAAGAGGCGAAAAACATTCTCCGACAGGGCGCTCTGGATCATCCTGAAAACTGGCAGATCAAAAGCCGGCTACTGGCGGTGGACTCCGTGGCACCGGACTGAATCCGCCGCCGGACCGCCGGTATCATTCCTTGAGGTTCTCCACCTCGGACTTGACGTCATCGATCCGGGATTCCAGGTCCCGGATCTGATCGGTATCGTCCTTGATATCCTGGACGATGTCGAGGATATCCCGCAGCAGATCGAGCGCGTCTCTTAAGTCGGAGATCTCCCCCGACAGATCCTCGACCGCCTGCAGGGTATCGGAGTCGGAAGCCATCCGCTCGACCTCGTCATAGATATCATCAGTCCGGTCCCGGATATCCCCTACGGTCTGGGAGATTTCCGTCATCTCGGAAGTCTCATCCCGGATCTCGGAGACCACGTCACTGATATTGGTGGTTTCGTCGGAAGTGGATTCCAATCGGGAGAGAGAAGCTTTCAGCTCGGCGTTATCCTGGATGACCTGGGCCAGATTCTGGACAATCAACTGCTGGAGGCGGAGGACGACTTCCTGTTGCCGGACCTCGTCCTGTTCGGGGGGCGGTTTTTCACCGGGAGGGGGCGGGGCGGAACGAAACTCAATTTGAAAGAGGCTCCGGTTCTCCACCAGGTTAACCCCGAGCGGGCCTTCCTCAATTTCCAGGTCCACTTCCGGACGGAAGCTCAGGGCAGTTCGTTCGGCGGCGGTCCGCCGGAAGAGGGCCAGCGCCCCGGCCATCTTTTCCCGGGCATTTTCCTCCTCGCCTTCCTGGCGGAGACGATAAGCTTCCCGCATCAGGTCATATCCCTGGTCCCAGGAGTCCGGGACCTGGGCGAAGGTCGGACCGGACAAGAGAGAAAATATTACTATCAGCAAGCTGACCTTTCTCATAGATCCTTAACTGCTCAGGCAATTAGGTTGGAGGCTGAAGGCGGAAGGACGAAATACCTGCCTGCTCACTCAGGTAATCGGTATCTGAACGGAAACCCCGAATCACAGAGAATTTTTCATTGCGAGGAACACAGTGACAAAGCAATCTCTTCACAAACCAAACGGATTGCTTCGTCATCCCTCCCGGTAATGACCAGGTTTCGGGGGTTTTCTGTCCGGATACTATCTATTCTACCCCTCCGGAATCTTTCTTAATCCGCGCTTTCTCCGAAGATTTCAGATAGATCTGACTGAGCAGGGCCCGGATTGACTTGCACTCTTTTTTATGTTGAGCAATCTTGTCCTGGTGTTTGTAGGCCAGGGCGATCACGGTATGGGCGCGAATCCGTTCCCGGGCATAGATCGGGCGGATTCTCTCCAGCGCCAGACGGCAGACCTTGATTGCTTTCTCGTGTTCACCTTCCTTGAGGTGGATTTCTCCCAGGCCGATCTGGGCCCGGGTATTATGGGGAAAAAGTTCCAGGACCCGGCCAAAGACCTCGGTCGCGGCCGCCAGTTCCTTCTCCTTGAAGAGTTCCTCCGCCAGCTTGATCAAAGATTCGTAGGTGTCTTTCCCGAGCAGGGCGTCGGCCAACCGCCGGTGGAGTTCGGCGCCGGCATCGTCCCCGGTCTGACCCAAAGACCGGGAAATAATCCGGTGGGCCAGAATCTGCTCCCAGACAAAGTAAAAAGCTGTCTTCTTTAAACCCCGGCGGCACTCTTCGATCGCCTGGACCGGATCGTCCCGCCGGGAGGCAATCCAACCTCGGCAGATGGCGACCCGGGCGTTGTCCGGAGTCTTCTTCTCGATCTTTTCCAGGTAACCCTCCGCTTCCTCCAGATCGCGGGACTGGATCTTCAGCTCCGCCAGATGGATTAACCCCTGGAATGAGTCGGGTTTGATCTGGAGCACCTCGTTAAAGACATACTCGGCCAGCCGCAGATTCCCCAATTCCTTTAAGGCGATCCCCAACCAGATGCGGGTGGCGACCGACCGGGGCTTAAAGGCGACCGCGCTCTGGAAGCACTGCACCGCGCCGAGGAAATCCCCCCGGCGAAGGTCGAGCTTTCCCAGTTCCAGACAACGGCCGTAGGATTCTCCGAAATTCTTGATCGCCTCCTGGATAACGGTGGCGGCCTGGCTGAGATCGCCCTCCACCGCGCAGATATGAAAAAGACGCTGATAGGCTCGTTCCTTGATTGGGTTGTGGGCTGGGATATCCCGATAAAGAGCAATCGCTTGCTGAAAATTCAGCGCGCGCCGAAAAATCTTTTCCAGACGGAGGTAGGGCTGAAAACGATCAGGGAAGCGCAGAACCAGGCGACGATAGGTTCGGATCGCCGCGACCTCGTTGCCGGCGTTTTCGTAGGCTAAGGCCAGCTTGAGGAGGAGCCGGTAGGAGTGAGGATGCTTCCGAACAGCGTAGCGATAAAAGAGCGTCGCCTCGTCAAACTGTCCGTCCTGGGTCAACCGCCGGCCCAGACGATAGAAATTGGTCTGGTATCGCGGATAAGCGATAACCTCCTGCCATAGCCGCCGTTTCTCCGGCTGGACCAGTCGGGCGGTCAACGCCTTGACCTCAGGCTCGTATTTTAATTTCCCTCCAGCCATTTGCATATAAATCCTGTCCTTGTTGATGAAGATTATATCACCGGATCTCGAAAGCGGAAAATATATTTTCCGCCACTCCCCAGCTGGAAGAGAGATCGTCAACCCGGGCGAAGGGCGGCCCCTCCCCGACCCAGCGGGAGAATATCTCCAGCACGCCCCGTTTCCCTTCGGCGATAACCTCCACCCGACCATCGGGGAGATTACGGATGTAGCCGGTCAGGTGAAGCCCGTTCGCCTGACGCCGGGCGGACGCCCGGAACCCAACCCCCTGGACCCGTCCCGAGACCAGGAGGTGAAGTCTCTCCATCAGGCCGAGTCTCCGGTACACTTACCCCAATACTCTTCCATCGGATATTTCTGGCGATTGAGCTGAAGCTTCTCCCCGATCGCCTGGCTGAGGTCAATATTCAACGTCCGGCAAAGGCTGAGCAGGTAAATGGCGATGTCGGCCACCTCCTGGGTCACCTCTTCGTATTTAACCGGATCCCGGGTCAGTAGCCTGGCTTCAAAAACCGTGTTCCACTGAAAATGCTCCATCAGTTCGGCCGTCTCAATTGCGATTGACATACTGAGATTCTTCGGAGAATGAAACTGCTCCCAGTCCCGTTCCGAGACAAACCGGTTGACTTCCTGCTTGAGGGCGGCAACCGGACAGTCGCGGTCGGAAAGAATGACTTTATCCGTTCCGGAAGAATCTTCCCGGGGAAGTTCGGGGTGGGAGTAGAGTCGCCGGAGGCGGTCGATAATCGGGTAGTCGGCGGCGGCAAATTCGTAGCGATCGAGTTCCTCCACCCGCACCCAGCGGAAGTCGGAGACATCCTGAGCCACCGGCTCACCTTTAAGATGGGAACAGGAGTAAGCCAGCATCAGGACGTGGTCAACCTTCTGATCACTCTTTCCGTAATTATGGGAAGTGACACAGAAGACTTCCCCGACCTCAATCTCGAAGTCCAGTTCTTCCTTGATCTCCCGTTTCAGGGCCTGGGGCGGATCCTCGGAGAATTCGATCTTCCCCCCGGGAAACTCCCACTTCAACGGTTCCAGGCGGGAATCGACCTTCCGGCGGGCGATCAGGAGTTCGCGTCCCCGCCAGATTATCCCACAAGTAACCAGGATGATCCGGGAGCGGAGTTCCTTCTTGTCGGCAGCGTTGTTCATCAAGGCGATTATATAACATCTCCGGACGGTCTGAGCAAGGAAAGATATTTAGTGCCTCTTTAGGCTTCTGAAAACGTTGCGATCAGCACCACCATTGATTTTCACCTAAGTTGAGCGATTATTGCGGATGAAACGTGCTAAGATTTTGCCGGCCGACGGGTTGCGAAAACCGCAGCCATATCCAGGAGATATGGCGAGGATTTTCAATATCCGTTCGGACTCAAAAGATTGGTGCAGTTCGCCGCATAGAATCGCTCAATTTAGGTTTCATTGTGATCCGGCTTTTTGATCCGGCTTCTCGAAGATCCGGCTTCAGACGGAAGACGGAGAAGCAATCTCAACCTGGAGATTGCTTCTCCGCCTTCGGCTCTTCGCAGTGACAATCGCCGACTGATAAAACAGTAGAGACTTTTATCGAGATAAAACGGTACGATATTTATGCCACTTTGCGCTTGACCGGAAGGTGGGAGTTTTCTATCTTTTTCACTCCCGGCCGACGGAGCGATCTAAACAGTTTGCTGTCAATTGAAGTGGTTAAGAATAACCCGGATTAGGGCATAGCCATCGATCACCGCCCCCCCTGGTAGTGGTGGGGGCGATGATGATCCGGAATGTGGTTAAGATCGACTGGTCGGACTTCACCGAGTGCTTCCCGGCCTTCCTGGTGATCATCGGGATCCCCCTTTCCTACAGCATCGCCGATGGGATCGCCTGGAGCTTTATCGCCTATCCCCTGATCAAGCTCTTGAGCGGGCGGAGACGGGAAGCCGGTTGGATCAGCTACCTGGTCGGCGGGCTCTTCCTGTTGCGGTACCTGATGCCCTACCTGGAAAAGATCTGAACGGCGGAGACGATGATCGCCCGGGCGTAAAACCGGAATGCCGGGGTGGTCAGCCCGGCGACGATGATCGCGACCGGGATTGGTTTTTTACCTAACCTCCGGTTATCAAAAAAGGGTCCGGGCCGGGATTAATCCCGGCCTCGGTGCCTCCGGATGCGGGCCAGGTCACGTTCGGTCTCCCGTTTGCGGATCGTCTGACGTTTGTCGTAGCTCTTCTTCCCTTTCCCTGTCCCCAGTTCCACCTTAACCAGTCCATTCTGCAGATAGACCCGGAGCGGGACCAGGGTCTGTCCTTTAACCGCCACCGCGGAAGCCAGTCGGGTGATCTCCCGGCGGTGGAGGAGCAGCTTCCGGGTCCGGCGGGGGTCCGGGCTGTAGGGCGACCCGGGGTCATAGGGGTTTATATTCAAGCCGTGGAGCCAGACCTCCCCTCCCCCGACCGCGGCGTAGCTCCCGGCCAGCGATCCCCCGCCCGCCCGGAGGGACTTCACTTCAGCGCCTTTCAGGATAATCCCGGCCTCGATACTATCGAGGATAGTGTAATCCCGGCGGGCCTTACGGTTGGTGACCAGAACCTTCAACAGAGGATACCGGAACCTTATTCCCAGCCGAGATGGACCCGCCCGGCTTCCAGCAGGTACATATCGAATTTATGGGTTTCTGTGAACCGACCGCGTTCCACCCTTGCCTTGGGTTGACGGACCGTGCCCCGGATCGTGACCCGATCGCCGTTCTCCAGTTTCCCGACCAATGCCTCGTTCTCCGTTGTCCGCCGGAGAAAACACCAGATCCCGGCTTCCCGGAGTCCAAAGGCGATGTACCGGTCCAGAGTATAACCGGCGGCGGTCAGACTGGGGGGGATGCCGGTCCGGCGGTTAAAATAATAATCCTTAATCACGATCGAGGAGTTCCGGTACCGGGTCGGGCTGATCTTCAGGTCGCTCGGTTCCACCTCCCGCTGTCCATAAACCGGGGAGATCAGTACTCCCAGCAATACCATCACCGCCAGAGTAAAAAGCAAACTCTTCATAGCTGCCTCCTTTCCGATTGAAAGTGTCCGAAGTAGTGCCGGCACGAAAACCTCCCATCTCAGCACAGATCAAGCGGATTGCTTTGTCGCCTTCGGCTCCTCGCAATGACCTGATTTCTAAAGTTTTTGTTCTAAGACTAATTATGTTATCATTAACTGTTCCGGCCGACAATATTTATTCCGGTTATGATAGCCCATTACAAGTTTAGGCTGGAGTTTAGCCGTCGATTGTATTATTTTCGCCAAGGTTAACCTTCACCTCTCCCCGACGACGAAAACGGGAGAATTAATTTTAACTGCTGTCTGAATGGAAACCTCCAATTACATAGACTTTGTCATTGCGATAAACGAAGAGACTTAAACCTAAGTTGAGCGATTATTGCGGATGAAATGTGCTAAGATTTTGCTGGC
>CAYXKT010000025.1:20230-24940 GCA_964465735.1 uncultured bacterium | reverse complement strand
AAATCTTAGCACATTTCATCCGCAATAATCGCTCAACTTAGGTTTAATCTTCATTTGCTTCAGGACAGGATTAAAAGGATGGTATTTGAAGAGAACATTGAGGGGGAGAAAGAGTCATTTTATATATTCCCTTCTATTTCAATACTCTCTGTGTTCTCGGTGGTTATTTTCTTGACGGAACTAAACGATCAAATGGGGGGAATATCCCGATTTGGAAAGAACATCGCCTTTCTAACCCTTGATCACTGAGATCATATCCCACATCGGCAAAAAGATCGCCAGGGCGAAACCCAGCACCCCGACGGCGATCACCACTGTCAGGAGCGGCTCGATCAGGTCAGTCAGAGTGGCTACGGTGTAGTTGATCTCCTGGTCGTAATAATAGGCGATCGATTCCGCCATCTCATCGAGCCGCCCGGTCTCCTCCCCCACGCTGAGCATACTCCCGACCATCGGAGGAAAGATAGCTCGCTTCAGAAGCGAACCGGAGATCCCCTTCCCGTCCCGGATCTCTTCACGCATTTCCATCAGTTCCTGGCCGATCACATCATTGCCGACGGTGAGGGAAACGATCTCGATAATCTTCAGAATCGGGACCCCGGAGCGCTCCAGAGTGGCCAGCATCTTGGTGAAGCGGAACATCGCCAACTTGGTAAAGAGGGGGCCGAAGATGGGCATCTTGAGCTTGAACAGGTCAATCTGATAGTGGCCGTACTTGGTCCGGCTAAAGCGGATAAACCCGATGATGCCCGCCAGCAAACCGGCCAGGATAAGGTAATAATAGTTATTAATGATCTTGCTGCTGAGCATCATCAACTTAGTGGGTAGCGGAAGATCAACCCCAAGCCGCCCGTAAATGCCGGCGAACTGGGGGACAACCATTATATTCAGGACAAAGAAGGCCACCAGCATCACCACCAGAGCGATAATCGGGTAGCGGACCGCCGACTTGACCGCCTTTCTCGTCTCCTGTTCCGACTCCAGCAGGGAAGCCAGACGCTCGAGGACCTCGGAGAGAGAACCTCCGGTCTCCCCGGCCAGAACACTGTTGACATAGAGGTCGGAGAAGACCCGGGGGAATTTCCGCAGCGCGTCGGATAAACTGGCCCCGCCATTTATCTGCTCGCCGATGGAGGAGAGAACTTTTTTCAAGGGCAAGCTCTCAACCTGCTTTTCCAGGATACCGAGCGCGGAAAGGATGGGGATCCCGGCCCGGATCAGGGAATGCATCTGGCGGGTCAACATCACCAGATCCTTCGGCGTCACCTTTTCAAAGCGGGAGAAGAGACCACCCCCCTCTTTCGGGGCCCCGGTTGTCTCCTGGCTGACCGAAATCGGAGTATAACCCATCTCCTCAAGATGGCTCATCAGCATTTCTTGAGAGGGGGCGTCCAGGGTGCCGGCGACGGATTTGCCGGATTCGCTCCGGGCCTTGTATCGGAATGTGGGCATTGATGGGGTCCTTAGTATGCTTGGTTATGCTGAGATTATGGGGTGTGAGATGGCGGAGTGATGGAATAATGGAGTGATGGAGTAGTGGATTTAACCATTTCCTGCGTCATAGACTTCGTTGCTTTCGTTGACGATCAGGGACTCCGTCCAATCCCGGTCTGTTGCTTACGTTGCAGACTCTCAACCAGACAAAGCAACCTGTTTTCAAATTTGCCGGGCAAATCATCCAACGACTTAAATTCTTTTTCGCCTATCTGCCGGGCTCAAAAGCAGGCAATATTACCCGAAACTGATTCTCCTAACAAAGCTAACTCAATATTTAAAAATACAGATACTCCTTAACGCAGCGGCGGCAGTAACCTCAGCTATATTCCTATGGACGGAATCTGCGGAGGCGATTGCCGGGGAAACAACCCGCCGGAGTTCATACGGCAGCTGGCGGTATATTTTACAGACAAGCAGGTAATACTCGATAGAAACCTGCCAGACCCGGAGCTTTTGATACCCCCTGTTCTTGTTCTTTTTCTCCATCACTCCCCCATTCCAGCACTCCCTCCCCCGCATTATCTTTCGTCCCTTCAAGGTTCAATTTGAAGCCCGTAAACTTTAATCTTCTTGTACAGCGTCGGCCTTGTGATGCCGAGGGCTTCGGCGGCTTGGGTGATGTTCATTTCAGTCGCCCTCAGGGCGGCTTCGATCGCTTCCTTCTCGACTTCGGCCAGAGAACGGATCACAGGAGGGACTGACGGAGACGCATCCTCTGTTTCCCCGGAATCCGGGCTGCTGACGCGGCGGCGTTCGGGGTGGATATGTCCGGGGCCGATCACCCCCCCGCCGGCCAGGATGGCACCCCGCTTGATCACGTTCTCCAGATGGCGGATATTGCCCGGCCATTGGTAGTTTAGGAGTTTGATGATAGCCTCCGGACTGACCGCGGTAATTTTTTCTTCCACACCCCGATTGTGCTCCCGGAGGATATGGGCGGCGATCAGAGGCACATCCTCCATCCGTTCTCTTAAGGGGGGGAGAGTCAGAGGATAAGCGGTGAGACGGTAGAAAAGATCTTCCCGAAAAATCTTCTGCTCCACCTGCCGCTCCAGGTCCCGATTGGTGGCGGCGATAATCCGGACATCGACCTTGATCGTCTCCCTCCCCCCCACCCTTTCAAAGTCGTGCCCCTCGAAGATCCTTAAAACCTTGGCCTGAGTCACCGGAGACATATCGCCGATCTCATCCATAAAGATACTGCCCCGGTCAGCCTGCTCAAAACGTCCGATCACTCGGGAATCGGCGCCGGTAAAAGCCCCCTTTTCGTGACCGAAGAGTTCGCTCTCCAGCAGGTTCTCGGGCAGGGCGGCGCAGTTGACGGAGACAAACAGTTCCCGGGACCGCCGACTGTGGCGATGCAGCGCCCGGGCGATCAGTTCTTTCCCGGTCCCGCTCTCCCCCTGGATCAGAACCGTAACATCCTGATCTCGGACCTTCTCGATCAGAGAAAATATTTCCCGCATCCGGGAGGAGAGGCCGATAATCTCGTCGAAACCCCGGGGACCGGAATGCAGGATTGTTACGGGATGCTCCTGGAGCAGCGTTCCCTCGGCGAGCAAAAGAGACGCCACCAGCTTCAGGAAATCGGGTCCGGACAGGGGAAGCGGACCGATCTCCCAATGTTTTTTTCCGGTCGGGCCGGGGGCCGGAGCGGTTTCCCCGGGCGGAGAGACCAGGGCAATGATCAACTTCGGAGACTCCTTCTTCAGCATCCGGGCCAGATCGAATCCGGAGATCAGTGGCAGATCGACCCGGGAGATTACCGCCGAAGTCTTTTTCAGCTCGACCATCTGGAGGGCGGTAAACCCCTCCTGGGTAGCTTGGAAGGGGATCTTCCATTTCTTAAGCGATCTCTTCCACTCGTTTAACTGACTGCGATCGTGATTGACCAGGAGAAGCATAGTAATTAGACGGATAAAAGTGGAGTGTTGAGGGGGTTATTGGATTATTGGGTTATTGGAGTATTGGAGTGTGGGGGTGACAGCAGAGACGCAAACAACATTCAACATTAGAGCCCAAAGGTCTGTCCGGCTTTAGATGGGCTTGAGTTATAAATTCCTGTCCCCCGTTCTTCTCCTATGATTTTTCCGGGGAGAACACCGTACCGCCGAAGATCTTGCCTGATTCCCGGAAGGTCTCCTCATCGATTAAATCTTTTTTTCGGGCAAATCCGGTCATCAGACAGGCGTCACAGATATGGTTGATCCTTCTGGGGATCCCCCCGGTCGCCTGATGGATTAGATTCAGGGCATCGTCGGAAAAAAGCGGTTCGCTGCGTCCGGCGACTTCCAGCCTCCGGTTGACATATTCTTTCGTCTCCTCCCCGGTCAGGGGTTCCAGATGGCACTTGATGGCGATCCGCTGATCCAACTGCCGGAGATTGGCCACCTTGCCGGCCAGTTCCGGCTGGCCGACCAGGATCAGGGTGAGGAGAAAACGGGACTCAGTTTGAAAGTTGAGCAGGAGCCGGACCTTCTCAAAGACCTTCTCGTCTTCAATGGAATGGGCCTCGTCGATTATGATCACGGACTCTTTCCCCTCCCGGACATCATCAAGAAGAAGGGCCTGGAGAGATTCGAGAAGCGCGTCCTCCAGCAACTCAGTTTTTTTTGAAGGCAGTTCGCTGTATTTTAAAGTCCGGACAATCGCCCGGAGGAATTCCGTTCCGGAGACCGGAGGGTAATCGAGATAAGCGAAAGAGTAGCGGTTCTTGGAAAGGGAGGAAAGCAGGGTCCGGGCGACAAAGGTCTTCCCGCAGCCAAAGACCCCGGTCAGCATCGCCGCCCCCATATTCTCCCGCACCGCGTAGGTCAGCTTCATCAGGGCATCGGAGTGCTGGGGGAAAGAACAGAGAAACCGGGGGTCGGCGGTATTCTTGAACGGCTTTTCTTTTAATTTCCAGTAGGCTTCGTACATCGTAAGTCGGCTTAGTTAGTTCGCGAGATTATGGGATAATTTAACCCGGATTAGGTTAGGAATAGAGGTGATGGAGTAATGGAGTAATGGGACCCAGAAATCTAATGAAGTGTTTCATAATTAAAAATTAGGTCAAATGTCTGATTGCGAGGAGCAAAGCGACGAAGCTGTCTCTTAGCCGGCAATGAGATTACTGCCTGCCGCACTTCGCTCGCAGCTAAAGGCTATCGATCGCAATGACAGATTACTACCCATTATTTCAGCTGCACTAATTTTTGCCCACTCCCCCACTCC
>CAYXKT010000025.1:0-20130 GCA_964465735.1 uncultured bacterium | reverse complement strand
ACAGATTACTACCCATTATTTCAGCTGCACTAATTTTTGCCCACTCCCCCACTCCATTTCTCCTCCCCTACTTTATTTCGAGAGCCAATGGGTAATCTTTTCCTGGTAATCCTCGACATCTTTATCGGCCAGGCCGGCCAGGTCCTCGGCTGGGGATTCCTCGAAGGCGGAGGAGACCAGGGACGGTTCCTCCGCTTCCACCACCGTCGGCTCCGGGGTACCAAGATCGACCTTAATCCCCGTGATCCGACTCATCTCCTCAATCGACGTTATCCCGCTCAGTACCTTCTCCAGGGCGTCGTCTTCCATAAAGGTCGTACCCTCAGCCCGGGCCTGTTCCTTGATCTCGTCCCCCGGTGCCTTGGCCAGCGTGAGGCGGCGCAGCGCCGGGGTCATCGTGATCAACTCCATCACCGCCACCCGCCCCTTGTAACCGGTCCCCCGGCAATGTTCACACCCCTGCCCCCGCCAGAACTTGACCCCGGACTTCAGATCGAGGTTTAAATTCTTCAGCAGGAGCGGATCCGGGTCGTAACTCTCCCGACACTTGGGACAGATCTTCCGGGCCAACCGCTGGGCCATTATCCCTTCCAGGGCGGACGCGACCAGGAACGGTTCCACACCCATATGAATCAGCCGGGGGATAGCCCCGGCGGCATCATTGGTATGGAGGGTCGAGAAGACGAAGTGACCGGTCAGGGCGGCCTGGACGGCGATCTCGGCCGTCTCCACATCCCGGATCTCCCCGATCATTATGATATCGGGGTCCTGACGGAGGATCGCCCGCAAGCCATTGGCAAAGGTAACCCCGGCCCGGGGGTTGACCTGGACCTGTCGGATCAGCCGTAACCGGTACTCTACCGGGTCCTCTACGGTAATGATGTTCTTATCTATCGTATTGACCGTCTGGAGAGCAGCATAGAGCGTGGTGGTCTTCCCGCTCCCGGTAGGACCGGTGTTCAAAAGAATGCCATTGGGCCGGAAGATGATCTGCTTGAGCTTTTCCAGGTTGGCCGGGGTGAAACCGAGTTCTTCTAAACTGATGGCGATCGACTGGGGATTAAGGATTCGCATAACCACATTCTCGCCAAAGATGGTGGGAAGGATCGAGACTCGAATATCGATGTCACTACCCTCCACCCGCATCCGGATATGTCCATCCTGAGGCTTGCGGGTCTCGGCGATATTCAGGTTGCTCATCACTTTGATCCGAGAAGTGATGGCCGCCTTCAGACGTTTGGGAGGCGAGGGGACCTCGTAGAGAACACCGTCGATCCGGAACCGGACCCGGAGAACCTTTTCATCGGGGTTGATGTGGACGTCACTGGCTCCGTCCCGGACAGCCTGGGCCAGGATCAAGTTAACCAGGCGGGTAATCGGGGCCTCGTCGGAGAGGTCGCGCAGCTGGGGGATCTCCTCCTCTGCCTCCTTGAGCTGGGTCACTTCCAGATCCTCGATCATCTCCTTAACCGAACCGAGATCACGGAAACGGCGGTCAATAACCTTCCGGATATCTTCTTCCGCCGCCAGGTAGGGATCGACCTCCAATCCGGTCCGATGGTAAACCTGATCGATAGCCTCAACGTTGCGGGGATCGGCCATCGCCAGACCGAGAGAACCCTCCATAGAAAAGACCGGGACCACGGTGTACTTCCGAGCCAACTCCTCCGGGATCAGGGAGATCTGCTCGTCATCGATCATAAAATTATCGAGATCGATATACGCCACTCCAAAATCGTCGGCCAGGGCCTCGTACACCTGATCCTTGGTCAGGAACCCCCCTTCGATCAGGGCTTGATGGATGGAACTGCTGCCCGACTTCCCGGCCGTCTCTAACTGCTCCTGATCAATCAGACCGCGGGCCATAAATATATTCGCGATCCTTTCCTGATCTGATGCAAACATCGCGATTATCTCCGTTGTAACAGTTTTTCGATCCGGCTTAAAAGTTCCTCCGAACTGAACGGCTTGACCAGGTAATCGTCGGCGCCGGCGCTGGAAGCCATTTCCTTGTCCAGATCCTGGCTGCGAGCGGAGAGAATCAGGATCGGGATCCGGGAATAGCGGCCGTCGAACTTGAGCAGCCGGGCGACTTTGTAGCCGTCCATTTTCGGGAGCATCAGGTCAAGCAGAATCAGATCCGGTTTCAGGGAACGGGCTTTCTTTAATGCCTCCAGACCGTCCACGGCGGTCTCCACCTGATAACCGGTGGCCTTCAGCCGGATGGAGATACTCTCTAAGAGGTCAGGCTCGTCATCTACCAATAACAGTGTCTTTGCTTCCTTACTCATTACAGACTATCTACTCCATTGTTGAAGATGATGCCGGGACTTTTTCCAGGACTGAGGCCACGGCGGAAACAAATTCATTCATACTGATCGGCTTTCTCAGGGCGGGCAGGATCTCCTTGCCCAGTGAACCAAGACGGTGCTGATCGAGACCATATCCGGTCAGGATAATCACCGGAATATTACAGGTCAATTGATTCTGTTTCAAGCGGCCCAGGACCTCGTAGCCATTCATCTGGGGCATCACGATATCCAGGATGATCAGGTCCGGGTTCTCCTGGAAAGCCAGTTTTACCGCTTCGACACCATTATAAGCGACAGAGATCCGGTAATGAAACGAGCTCAAAAAATCCTTGTACATCTCGATCAGATCGGGGTCATCATCGACCAGGAGGATCCGAGGTGCCTGAGCCTTGGGCAGGGTGACGCAGAAGATGCTTCCCGCCCCGACCTCGCTCTCCACCCGGATCGACCCCCGGTGAAGAAAGACAATCTCCCGGGAGATGGCCAATCCCAGACCAGCCCCCATCTTGCCGAAGCTGGGCCGACGACGGATCTGCTGGAAGCGGTCAAAGATCACTTCCTGATCCTCGGGACTGATCCCGATCCCGGTATCCCGGACCTGGATCTCCACGCTGGATTCGGTATCGCGAGCGGTAATGGTCACCCGGCCTTTCTCCGGGGTGAACTTGAGTGAATTGCCGACCAGGTTGGTGATGACCTGGGAGATCCGGCCGGGGTCGACGTAAATCCTGGGAAGATCGGGCTCGATCTCGATCTCCAGGGCAATCTCCCCACGGTCGGCGGTGGGGACCATCGTCTCCTGAACCTGTTTGAGCAGGTCCCCAATATCAATCAGTTCCTTCTCCAGGACAATCTTCCCCTCATCGACCCGGGAGATCAACAAGAGATTCTCGATGATCCGGGCCAGACGGTCGATGTTAAAGCCAACCCGCTTACAGTATTCTCGCTGGTCATCGTTGAGTTTTCCCGGAATTTCGTCGATCAGTAATGAGATAAACTCCCGCATCGCGGTCAGCGGGGTTCTCAATTCGTGGGAGACGTGGGAGACGAACTGATTCTGGAGTTCTACGAGTTTCTTGCTCTCGGAGATATCCCGGGCAATGCCCATAATCCCGGTAATCTCACCCTCCAGATTGCGGACCGGGGAGTTGGCCAGGGCCAGATTGATCACCCGGCCATCGGCGCGGATAGCATCGAGTTCATAGCGAGGGGTGCCCCCCTTGAGAGTTTCCCAGGAGTATCTAATCGCCTCGTCTCGAAAGTTTCCAGGGACCAGATCATAAAACGAACGGCCGATCCATTCCTCCCGGCGGTAACCGAGGAGTTCCTCAAACTTCCCGTTCATCTCGATAAAACAGCTCTTTTCGTCAAGAAGGAAGATCAGGTCATTGGCCTGGTCAAGGAGGTTCTTGTAGCGCTCCTCGCTGCTGACCAGCTGTTTGTGACTCCGGCGGAGAGTGGTGGTCATCTTCTCCCCGAAGATCTTGAACTGCCGCTGACTCTGACGGGCAAAGCCGCTGAAGAGGCCGATCAGGAGACCGACTATAATAAAAATCGCCCAGTCCAGTTCGAGATGTTTGAGATATCCCAGATAACCCCGGAGAGCGACCCCGATCAGGGCACCCATCAGCGTGCCGACCAGGACATTTTCCAAAACCAGACGTCCCAGGGGGATCGGCTTCAGGAAGAGTTGGTAAATTTTTTTTAGCATCGCCGACTTGGGGTTCAACCGCGAAAATCGACTATGATATCCTTTGATCGCAAAAAGTCGACTAACCGGTCAAGTTCCTCTTCTTCCCCTTCAAGCTTGATGTAAGCCCAGCCGATATCACTGGAAAAAGAAGCCTCGATGATCGTGGGGATGACCTTGAACCTGGTGATGATCTGGTAAAAGATCGGCTCATCCTTGTAGCCCTGGGGGATGGTTAATTCCACCATTTTGCGCATTTTGTTCCTCCTGATTGATATTGGACCTACTCTTCGCGGACGGACCACTGGAGAAACTCCGCCCAGTCAATCCTCCGACAGCAACGGACCGGAGGTCAACGGATTCTATAACCTAAGTTGAGCGATTATTGCGGATGAAATGTGCTAAGATTTTGCTGGCCGACGGGTTGCGAAAACCGCAGCCATATCCAGGAGATATGGCGAGGATTTTCAATATCCGTTCGGACGCAAAAGATTGGTGCAGTTCGCCGCATAGAATCGCTCAATTTAGGTATAATATAACGATACCACATCAGGCCGGAGATCACATCGATTTTTCCGGTCCGGGAGAATTCGGACAAACCCGGATTATTCATAAGAAAAAACGCCGCCAATGCCTTGAGATTGCTTCAATAGGCGGGGACAGACTATCAACCATTATCGCCGGAACACAACATTAACCATCTTCCCGGGCACTTTCTTTGAGAGAACGGAGCCGCTGCATCGCTTCAAAGGGAGTCAGGTGATCGAGATTTATATTTTTCAATTCCGCAATCACCGGATGGGCAGCGGGGAAATCGAAGAGATAGAGCTGTCTCGCAGCAGCCTGCTCCGGCACGGGGTCCCCCCCGGCCAGGCGGGGGCGGCCGTCGGCCGTGATCGCTTCTTGCTCCAACCGGTCGAGAATAACCCCGGCCCGGTCGATCACCGGCCGGGGCAGACCGGCCAGGCGGGCAACCTGGATCCCGTAGCTCTTATCCGTCCCTCCCCGGAGGACCTTGCGGAGAAAGATCACCCGGTCACTCCACTCCCGAACCGCCACGTTATAGTTCTTCACCCCTTTCAGGGTCAGTTCCAGTTCGGTCAACTCGTGGTAATGGGTGGCAAAAAGGGTCCGGGCCCGGGAGCCGGGATGATTGTGGAGGTACTCGGCCACCGCCCAGGCGATACTGATCCCGTCAAAGGTACTGGTCCCCCGGCCGATCTCGTCAAGGACAACCAGCGAGCGGGGGGTAGCGTGATGAAGGATATTAGCGGTCTCGATCATCTCAACCATAAAGGTGGACTGGCCCCGGGCCAGCTGGTCGGAAGCCCCGACCCGGGTAAAGATCCGGTCGGCCACTCCGATCCGGGCCGAGTCGGCAGGCACGAAGCTGCCGATCTGGGCTAAGAGCACGATCAGCGCCACCTGCCGGATATAGGTCGATTTCCCGGCCATATTCGGTCCGGTAATGATCGCGATCTGGTTTTCCTCTCCATCAAGCTCGGTGTCGTTGCCGACAAACCTTTCCTCAACCAGGATCTGTTCGACCACCGGATGACGGCCGTTGACGATCTGCAATTGATCGGAAGAATCCACAACTGGCCGGACATAATCGTTCTCGACCGCCGCCTGGGAGAGGCCGGCCAGGGCATCGATAACCCCCACCGCCCGACCACAACGCTGGATGGAGAATGCTTCCTGATTCACCTGATCCCGGATCTCCTCGAAGAGCTGGTACTCCAGGGCCGCCGCCTTCTGCTCGGCCCCGATCACTTTCTCTTCGTAATCTTTTAACTCCGCGGTGATAAACCGACCGGCGTTGACCAGAGTCTGTTTGGGGATATAGTGAGAAGGCACCTGGGGGAGATTCGGGCGAGTGACCTCGAGATAATAGCCGAGAACTTTGTTATAGCGGACCTTGAGAGATTTGATCCCGGTCTTCTCGATCTCTTCTTTCTGAAAACGGCTGATCCAGCTCTTGCCATCCCGGGCCAGGGAGCGCAGCCCGTCAAGTTCCTCGCTGTAACCGCTCCGGATCATCCCCCCCTCCTTCAGGGCCAGGGGGGGCGAATCCTCCAGGGCCCGGTGCAAAAACTCCACCAACCGGGGAGAGACCCGAAGATCTTTCTCCGTCTCTTCCAGCAGCTTTGAAGAGAGCCGGGAGATGGTCTCTCCCAGAGCGGGAACTACGGTCAGGGACTGCCGGAGGTTGACCAGTTCCCGGGCATTGGTCCGGCCGCAGGCGACCCGGCCGATGATCCGGCCGATGTCCCGCATCTCTTTCATCTTTTCCCGCAGTTCTTCCAGGATCGAGCGATTCTCCGCCAGTTCTCCAACCGCCGAAAGCCGCTTCTCGATCTCTTCCGGAAGGCGGAGAGGATGAAGCAGCCAATCGCGCAGGGTCCGGCTCCCCATCGAGGTCACCGTCCGATCAAGGACTCCGATCAGGGTGGCGGAGCGGTCGCTCCCCCGCAGAGGTTCGACAATTTCCAGATTGGCCTGGGAGACGGCGTCCATCACCAGGTAATCGCCAGGAGAAAAGGCGGTCAGGGTCTCGATATGAGCCAGTGAACTCTTCAGGTTACCGCCGCTATACTCGACAATCGCTCCCGCCGCCCCCACCCCGGGGATCATCCGCGAACATCCGAAACCATCCAAAGTGGCGGTCCGGAAGAGCTTCTGCAGGGCGATGGCGGCCTGATCGTAATCGAAGTACCAATCCTCCAGCGGAGTCAGGGTGGTACCGTCCAGCCGGGAGAGGGGAACCTTTAGTTCTTCGGCCAGTCGGGGCGGGAGAAGACATTCACTGGGCCCGATCCGCTCCAGCTCATTGAGCAGGTCTTCCGGATCGGTCACCTCGGTGACCTTGAACTCCCCGGTCGAGAGTTCGATGTAGGCCAGGCCATAGACCTTGCCCAGCTGGTGGATAGAGGCCAGGAAATTGGAGGCCTTGCTGTCGAGCAGTTCCTCTTCCAGGGTCGTCCCCGGGGTAATAATCCGGGTAACCTCTCTTCTCACTATCCCTTTAGCCAGCCGGGCGTCTTCGACCTGATCACAGACCGCCACCTTTTTCCCCGCCTTCAGGAGCTTTTCAATATAGCCGGCCGAGGCGTGATGGGGGATCCCGCACATCGGGATTGTCTGACGGGCGGTCAGGGCGATCTCCAGGATCGGGGCCGCCACCCGAGCATCCTCGCCGAACATCTCATAAAAATCTCCGAGCCGGAAGAGTAAAATAGCGTCGCGGACCGTAGCCTTAAGCGCCCGGTACTGCTTCATCATCGGGGTGGAACGTTTCGGATCAGCAGTCATTTTTTAGTCGAAAATCAGGATCTGGCACAATATTTATCGGCGGGGACGATCGAAGTATTGGAGCAATGCAGTATTGGGCACTTACAACCGCTCTCACTTCATCCTTTGACCCGCCCGTAAAGGCTGAGACCGGTTGACCGCTCGATCCGCACCGGAACTAATTTACCGGTCAGCCCGGATTCCCAGGGGAAAAAGACCATCTTCCCGGTCCGGGTCCTCCCCTCCCCCCGTTGCGGGTATCGGCGGTTCTTGCCTTCAACCAGCACTTCCAGTTCCTCTCCAAGCAGTCTCTGATTCTTCGCTTCCGCTATCGCTTGCTGCCGGGAGAGCAGTTCTTGCAGCCGGTCCGCCTTGACTTGAGGGAAAACATCATCAGGCATTCTGGCCGCGGCCGTCCCCGGACGAGAGGAATAGGCGAAAGCGAAAATCTGGTCGAAGCCAACTTCCGTGACCAGATCCAGCGTCTGGGCGAAATCCTCATCAGTCTCGCCGGGGAACCCGATAATAAAATCCGAGGCCAGGGCGATCCCCGGGACCGCCTCCTTCAGCCGCCGAACCTGGTCTAAGTAAGCGGACCGGGTATAACCCCGCCGCATCCGGCCCAGGACCTGATCAGAACCCGACTGGGCGGGAAAATGGAGAAATTCACAGACCTTGCCCAATCGGGCGATCTCCTCGATCAGGGCCGGGGAGATATCCCGGGGGTGCGAGGTGAGAAAGCGGATCCGCTCAATCCCCGAAACCGGGTCCAACAACCGGAGCAGACCGGGAAAATCAACCAATTCTCCGTCCGGGGCCTGTCCTCGGTAGGAATTGACATTCTGGCCGAGCAGGGTAACTTCCCGATATCCCATCTCCCCCAGTCGGGCAACTTCGTCCCGGATCTCCGCCGACGGTCGGGAGACTTCCCGGCCGCGGGCATAAGGGACCACGCAATAGGAACAGAAATTGTCGCAGCCCTGAATCACTGTCAGCCAGGCCGAGAGTGAACTTTCCCGTTGCGCCGGCGCCGGAAAGACGGACTCCGGGATCATCGAGACCGGATCCGATAGCCGTTCGCTCAAGCCCTCGAGATCTCCAGGGCCTAACACCAGATCAACCTCGGGGTAGCGTTCCCGGATCGCGTCTCCCTGGATCACCGCCATACAGCCGAGGACCCCGACGATCAAGCCGGGACGGTCCGCCTTCATTCTCCGGTAACGGGCCAGGCGGCCCCAGACTTTGTCTTCCGGACGACGGCGGACACTGCAGGTATTGAGGAGGATCAGATCGGAATCTTTCTCCTCATCCACCCGGCACCAGCCCAGATCCTGTAAAAACCCCGCCACCCGTTCTGAATCGTGGCGGTTCATCTGACAACCGAAAGTCCGGAGGTAGAACCGACCGGAGGGGGGCGTCTTCTTTTCCTGATCAGAATTTTTCAAAGTCCCCTATTCCCGATCCCCCTCCCGATAGTCTTCATAAATCTGCCGGCCTTTCTCAAGCACCTTCCGACCGGCTTCCCCCACCGTCCGGCCGGCACCCTTCATCGCTTGGGCCACCCCCTGTCTGACCTCGGCTTGCTCGTCCGGGGTTTTCCCCTGGTAGAGCAGCCAGAGACCATAAATCAGGGCCGCTACTACCACGAGCAGTAACAACTTGAATAACCAACGAAACATCTTAGTCCGCCTGGACCAGGTCACCGCGCGCCAGATCCGAACCGGAGAGTACCTCAGCGATGGAGAACTTCTCCTGGACATCACTGACCCGGACCCGCCCGACCTTCTTGGTAACCGCGCCCAGGTTGAGACCGGTATCGGGATCAATCAGGGCTTCTCCGGGACGATAGACTTCAAACTCCATCCCACTGGAAATACCGCCCTCGCTGCCGGCATTGATATAGACCTGGGAGGGGTCAGCCTTGATCAGCTTGCCCTGCCAGGGGACGCTTTTCAGCCGGGAGGCGATCTTTCCCACCGCCTCGTTGATCGCTTCCTGAGTCGCCTGGCCGAGAGGAGTCTTTCGGAATCCGCCCAGGTCGCCCCCGAAATCGGCGTTGCTGTAGCCGATCTTCAGGCCCCCGGCGTCCGCCGAACCGGCGACCCGGATGGAGTCGAGGACCTCGCCGGAAGAAGTATCGTAAATCCGGACATTAATCCCCACGTGAGCCTGCTCGTGACTGCCGCCGATCCGGAAGCCCTTGAAACCGATCCCGACTCCTTCACCTCCTTTCTTCTCCTCGAACTCGGTAACCGCCCCCGAGATCAGGATCTGGGCCTTGGCCAGCTGTCCGATCGCGGCCGCTGAACCGGCAGCGGTCCGCCCGCTGGCACCCAGGTCCTGCTCGGCCATCACCGAAGAGAGATCCTGCCGCTCCAGCACTGTAAATTTGCCGGTATCAATCAGGGAGGTCGCCATCATCTCCTGCATCCCCCAGCCGATCTTCCAGCCCCCGCTCCAGCCCGACTTATTATCGAACTCGGAGACAGCAATCGTCTTTTTCGGGGCCGCGGATATCTCCGCCGGGAAAAAACCATAACTCAGGGCCAATGCACCACTGATCAAGCCTGCCGCCATCCACTTCTTCATCGCTGCCTCCTTGGGTTGGGGTTGGTACCGCGAAAAAACAAAAAATTAATCACAGAGCACACAGAGAGAAATAAAATAATACCATACGGAAAGATTTTCAGGAACGGCTTTTTGCAAAGTTAACGAGAGTTAATATTTGGATTTTGCATTCACGGAACACGGTCTATGCTTTAAGTCGCCATAATTCAACTCGACATTGGGGCAAAATAAATATTGCCCGGGCACAACAACGGGCGGCTGACCGGTGACCATAGCAGCACAGACAGAGATGCCTGCGCTGCCTTTCCGACCCAGTCCGACGGGCAGGATTCAGATAAACAGGTAACGCCTCAGCGCCCCCCCAAATCACAGAAAACCCGTCAGATAGTAGGTAGTATCCATTAAAACCAGGGCCCCCTCTGATCTAAGAAATCAGGCGGGATTCTTTTTATAAACGGTCTCCCCGGCAATCATCGTCCGCCGGACCTGACATTGATGATCCATCAGCACCAGGTCGCCGTCCATCCCCGGCTTCACATCCCCTTTGCGGTCGGATAGTCCAAGCAGTCGGGCCGGGTTGGCGGTAATCAGACTCAGGGCTGAAGTTAGGCTGATCCCGGTAAACTTGACCAGATTGGCCAGAGCCCGATTGATCGGGAGCACACTTCCGACCAGGGTCCCGTCGGAGAAACGGGCCCCATTTCGATCGACCGTCACCTCCCTGCCCCCCATTGCGAATGCTTTGGTTCTTTTACCCAACACCGCCGCCCCGTCAGTCACCAGGAGAAGGTCTTTTAACGGTTTGAGCCGAAGGACCAACCGGATGATCGCCGGAGAGAGATGAATCCCATCGCCGATCAGTTCCGCCTTCACCCGGGGCGATTCCAAAATTGCCCCGACCGCGCCCACCTCTCGATGGTGAAGCGGGGGATATCTGTTGAAGAGATGAGTGGCATAAGACAGACCGGCCCGGATCGCCAATCGAGTCGTCTCATAGTCGGCATTGGTATGTCCGATAGCGGCGATGACCCCCGAACGCCTCAACAGCCGGATCAGGGGGAGGGCTCCTTCCACTTCCGGGGCCAGGGTCATTATCTTGATAGCACCGGCGGCAATTTTCAAGACTTCCTTCAGTCCCTCCTCCGAGGGAGGGCGGATAAAACAAAGCGGTTGAGCCCCTCTTTTTTCAATGCTGATATAGGGACCTTCCAGGTTAATCCCCAGCACCCGGGAACCGCGGCGCTCGCCTTGAGGGTAAGATCTTAACAACCTCACCAGGTGGAAAAGCTGCTCGAAAGATGGAGTAGCAAGTGTGGGGAGAAGAGCGGTCACCCCGAAGCGGGGCAGAAAATTCAGGATCCGATCCAGGCTTCGGCTTTCCCCGGCGAGAAAATCATCCCCTCCCCCACCGTGAATATGGAGATCGATAAAACCGGGGGCCAGATAAGCGCCTCCGCCGTCGATGACTTTCGCTCCCGGCGGAGCCGATTCCCCCTCTCCCAGAAGCCGGAGGATCCGGCCGTCTCGCAGCAGAAGGCCGCCCCGGGTCTCCGCCATCCCCGGCCGCAATAAGACCGAGTTGACGATCGCTGTAATCTTTGGCGGTTTCATCTCTCCTCTCCGGTTATCTTCTCAGTTCGGTCAATAATAAACTACAGAGCAAACAGGGCAAATCAGAATAAAATAACTTGGCTGTGTCCACGGAGGCATCGGAGATCCGGCTTTTTTATCCGGCTTTAGACGGAAGACGGAAGAGACTGTCCGGCAAATCTAAAACTGTCATTGAGAAAAGCGCGGCGACGACGCGATCTCATCTCGGGAACGGTATGGTTTACTTCCCGACAGGCTGAATCGGGTCGGAGGCGGGGTTGGCCCCGCTCCCCTCCCCCACCACCGGGCATCCGGTTCCGTACCACGGCGGTCCGCGGACATCTTTGAAATATCCCCGGACTCACTTCTCTTCGCAGTCTCATTCTTTTCCAGAATTTTTCTCAGCTGCGGCCGCGGTCCGACGCAGTAAAAATTCCCGGGCGGGAGCAATCAACCGCAGTGATCCGGCAACACAGATAACCGGAGTGATCCCCTCCCCGGACGGGCCGGAAGAAGAGACCGAGTGACAATATTCCAGAGCCGACTCCAGCGATTTGCGGGCCAGGACCGGAATTTTTCTCTCCCCGAGCTGGCCGCGGACGATCCAGGCCAGACTTGAAGCGGGCAAGGCTCGGTTACTGGGAGGGGCCACGGCAACGACTTGACTGGCCCCAGCGAGCAACGGACGGCAGATCCCCCTGACATCCTTATCTCCCAGAATTCCGAGAATCAGGATCAGAGAACGTCCGGGGATGAGTTCCCGCAAGGAACGAGCCAGAACCCGAGCCCCGTCCCGATTATGGGCACCGTCCAGGATCACCTCCGGCGGACCGGGGAAATATTCCAGCCGGCCGGGCCAGCTGACCGACCCGATGGCTGCGGAGACTTGAGCCGGGGGAATTTGGTCCGCGACCGGATCTCCCTGCTCCCAGGCGGCAATCGCCGTCAGGCAGTTGGCGACCTGATGTTCTCCGGGAAGAGGGAGAAAGATATTCGCCAGACTCCGATTGGGACCGGTCACGGTCAATACCTGCCCGGCCAGACCGCGGGAATGGATCTTTGCCCGATAATGTTTTTTTACCTCGATCAGGAAAGACCGCCGGCTCCGGCAGATCCGCTTCAGCCGATCCAGCGCGCGCCCCGGGGGAAGGGCCGTCACCAGGGGGATCCCGGTCTTGATAATCCCCCCTTTCTCCCGGGCGATCAGGTCCCGGGTTCTCCCCAAGTAAGCCTGGTGTTCAAGGCCGATCGTAGTGATAACCGTCACCCGTGGACTAACCGCGTTGGTGGCATCGAGTCTCCCGCCCAGACCCACCTCCCAGACCACCGTCTCCACCCCCTTGCTCTGGAAATAAACGCAGGCCAGGGCGGTAACGGCCTCGAAGTATGTCGGGTGGGAACAACCGGGGGTCGCGGCGACCTGGTCGAGAAGGGGGAGGATCTCTCGAACCCCGGCGACCGTCTCTCGAGGGGAGATCAGACGGTCGTTAACCCGGATCCGCTCCCGGAAATCCAGCAGATGGGGGGAGGTAAAAAGCCCCACCCGGCGGTGAGTGGTCATCAGCAACCTCTGGAGGATGGCGGCCGTCGATCCCTTGCCGTTGGTCCCGGCAATATGATAGAAGGCCAGTCCCTGCTGAGGATCTCCCAGTAGTTTCAACAGGCAGCGGATATTGTTCAGTCCTAACTTGGTCCCGAAGAGCCGCAGGGGATAAAGTTCTTCCAGGGCCTCACGATAATCCGCCATTGTCTTTTCAGAATATTCCATCTTATTCCCTGGTAAGAAGATCAGCGATCCCGCGGGCCAGCCGGGAGAGGTGAGGATCCCGGGCGCCCATCACCAGGTAAACCCCCAGATCGGGCAAGAGATTCTCATAAACAGCCCAGTGATCGGGGAGAACCTTGACCTCCGCCGGGCCACTGATGTCGCCGGCGAATTCCCTGCTCCCGAAAACGGCGGCGGCCGTTCCCCCGGCGTAATAAACCGGGAGCAGCAAAAGCCGATCTTCCGGCTGCAGGCAGCGGGAGAAAGCGGCGGCCAGTTCCTGATGAAACCGGCGCAAAGGTCCGTAACCGTGGGGTTGGTAGATAACGGTCAGAGGAGATCCGTATCCGCGGGCGGCGGAAATAGCAGCGGCGATCTTGGCCGGATTGTGAGAATAATCGTCGATCACCGTCAGCTCGGGTGAATCAAAGACAATCTCCAGCCTCCGACTCAGACCGGGGAATACGGCGGCGGCGGCGGCGACACGGGAAAGGGGAAGCCCGACCGCCGAGGCCAGAGCCGTCGCCGCCAGCAGATTATAGAGGTTATGGCGCCCGGGAAGAGGCAGATGAAACTCCACTCCGGCGAGACGAAAAGAGAGGGAGCCGCGGTTTAGAACAATATCTCGAGCTTGATAATCGGCGGCCGACTTTAGGGCAAAAGTTATCTTCTTCGCCGACCCCACGGGAAGCGTTCGGGATTCGGGGCAGTCGTTGTTGATCACCACCCCCTGCCGGCAACCGGCGGCGAACCGGGCGAAGATCTGCCGCAACCGTTCGAGAGAGAAATGATCGGGGGAAATATTGTTGATAACCCCGAAATCGGGCCGGTAACGCTCGAGGACGCCGTCACTCTCGTCGGCTTCGAAACAGAACAGCTCCGATCCCCCTCGCCGGGCGTTACCCCACCCGGACCAACCCCGGATTAGGGGGGCACCCATCACACACCCGGGGTCAAGCCCCGATTGTTCCAGGATCCAGCCCAACAGCGCGGTAGTGGTCGATTTCCCGTTGGTCCCCGCCACTGCCAACGATCTTTTCCCATCCGCCAGCCGGAGGAGATAATCACCGCGGCTGACCAGGGGGATGCCCCTGCGGGCCGCCACCCGCAGATCCGGAATATCAGACTCCACTGCCGCCGAACTGACCGCCGCCCGGCTTCCGGCAACCCCGGAACCGTCCTGGGGAAAAATCCCGATCCCTTCCCCCTCCAGGCAGGAACGGAGATCGGATAACTCGCCCCGGTCAAAGAACCGGTCGGAACCGGTAACAACTTCACCAGACCAGCGGGCATACTGGGCCAGGGCGGACATCCCGGTCCCGGCAATACCGACAAAATGAACAGACTTCATCCTGCCTCCTTTCCGGCCAGGACTCTGGCCAGGGCCCGCAGCGAATAGGCCCCGGAACCGCGGGTAACCAGAAGCCGGGAGACTCCGTCAAAGAGTCGGCCATCCCGGGGGTCCCGGAGCACTGCGAGCAGGGAACCGGGCCGACGATTTAGAACCGCCCGGATCAGTTCCCGCTGCCGGGAGAAACGGTAAGCGTCGTAAGAGGTAAGCAGCACCGCCTGGTGGCCGATCAGGCGGGAATTGACCGCGGCCCGCTCCTCCGGTCCCGGGTCAAGAGATATAGCGACCACCTCGGGATCAAGACCGGCCGCCCGGAAATCACCCTCGGGACCCGCCGCGCCGTCGACGCTCTCAACCTCAACCGTCCTTTCCGGCCGGAACCAGACCAAAAGAAACCGCGGGGGCAATAACGGCCCCGGCCCGGCGGGGGGCGAAATGGTTATCGCCTCTCGAGCTATCCGGGAGGCCAACTGATCTCCGTCTTCAGCCGGGGAAGAGAGAACGGGCCCCGGCCGCGGTGCCGATTTCAAGGCCGCGATTCTCGCCGCGCTTCTCTCGATAAATCTGCCCGCGTCTCCGCCCCCGGCGGCGAGCTTCTCCAGTTCGGCCCGAGCCCGCTTCTGTTGATCCGGAGAATGGCAGAGCAGGAAAATATCCACCCCCGCAGACAGTCCCCCCCAGACCGCCTCCTCGATCGGGCAATAGTCGTTAATCGCCCCCATCCCCAGGTCATCACTGATCAAGACACCCTTAAAACCCAGTTCCCGGCGGAGAATTCCGGTCATCACTTCCGGCGAAAGGGTAGCCGGCCGGACTCTTCCGCCATCAAGAGAGGGATAAGCCCCGTGGGAGGTCATCATCGCCGATACCCCCTCCGTAACCGCCGCCCGGAAAGGCAGCAGATCGCGATTGGTCAGGACTTCCCGGGAGCACTCAATTACCGGCAGTTCCCGATGCGAATCCCGGAGGGCCCGACCTTTGCCCGGGAAATGCTTGGCCGTGGCGGCGGCCCCCTCCCGCTGCATCCCGGAGATCAGGGCCGATCCCAGGCTGGCGACTTTTTCCGGGGAGGAACCAAGCGACCGGAGACCGATACTGTAACTCCCCTCAGGGTGATAGAGATCGAGGACCGGGGCCAGATTCATATTGATCCCCAGGCGGCTCAAATCCCGCCCGGTAATCCGGCCCTGGAGGAAAGCATCTTCAACCTGACCCCCGTAACCAAGCGCCAGATTGCCGGGGAAGACAGTGGCGGACTGACGGATCCGGGCCACCGGCCCTCCCTCCTGGTCAACCGCGATCAGGAGCGGACTGCTGGCAACCCGGCGGCGGAGTTCCTGCAACCGGCGGCAGAGTCCAAAGAGCTGTTCGGGGTTCCGGATATTTCGATCAAAGAGAATCACCCCTCCAACCTGCCATTCGAGGATCAAGCGCCTCAGTGAATGGTCAATCTCGGTTCCCTGAAAACCAACCATCAACAGTTCACCGGTTGATACTATTTCTCTTTCAGGCATTGGTCTCACGATTCCGATCCGTCTTATTGGCTGGAGAGTAAACTCCCATAGTTATCCGGATAATTTTGGTTGCTAAATTAGCATCTCCATCCTATATTTTCTATAGATGATTTTTCACCAATCTGGCGGTTTTTTGCTTTATGTATTCGGAACGAGATCTATGTTTCAGTCCGGCGGAGTGGGCCGCGATCAATGCCCATAGGCATTTCCTTTCCCAGGAAACCGGACGCGAGATCCCGATAAAAAGAGTAGTCGAGGACTGGATCGAGAACCACTCTCAACGTTGGCGGGAAGTGCACGAGAAGTTAAAACGACAAACCGGGGAAAGCTGCCTTCAGGAACCACACTTCAGTCCAGCGGAATGGGACGCAATCCGGGTCCATCGCTATTTTCTTTCCCAGCGTTACGGCCGCTTTGTCGCCCTCAACGAGGCAACTGAAGACTGGCTGAAGAACTACGCCCTGATCTGGCGGGCCAAGCGGACTGTCCTCTCCTCCCGCAACCAGATGAAGGAAATTCTCAGGCATAAGTGGATCGAATCGGAGAAGGCCGGCCACGACCTGGGACCGGAAGCGGTCTCCGATTGGATCTACAGGTATGCCGACAAGTGGCGGTTGTGGTGGGAGACCGAGTAGTCGGTGATCGCTAATCAGGGTCCCGTCCTGATATAGGTTGTCATATTGTAGAGGACATCCCCCAACGGCCCCTGTCACCCCCCGAGATATATCGGAGGTGACAGGGGCCGTTTTCGCTTTGACGCCGGTTATAACCGATGAACTTGTAACACTTTAGCTGTTTAAAAATATGATGTGGCACCCCTTCAGGGTGCCATCGGATATTTGGATTGCCCGATAAAACCCGGGGCGGTGCCCCGGGCTATAATGTGGGACGCCTTTCACGTCCCTTCATTGACCCCGAAGGGGTAATACATCGTAGCCCGGCGAGCATCGCCGGGATCCTCCGGGATCAAAAATTAATCCCGCACTCCAAAGGAGTGCTGCATCAAGTCTGTATTTGCAAAGGCTAAAGTGTTACATAAACTTTTATTCCACTTCTTCAAGACATACGAGAAGCTCAGCTGCCAAAACCGCAAAGCGGATTTGGTCAGCTGGAGCGGTGGGTTGGCAGCATTAGCTCAATTTAGAGGGATCGAGCAGTCTGGAACTATGATGAATGGTCAGTAGTTCAACGAGATTATCTCTGAGCCGGTAGACAATCCGGTAAATCCCCATAATTAGCTCACGAATAAGAGGGGAATTCTTTTCGGGGACCACTCGACCGAGTTTGGGAAAAGGTATGAGCCGCTCAACCGCTGTAAGAACGTCGATGGCAAATAATCGGGCGCAGTGGGGAGAGTCTTGAGAAATGAATTCAGTGATGGACTCCAGTTCATCAGCTGCCTGATGGGTCCATCTTATTTCAGCCATTTCGCCATCTTCTCCTTAACCTGGAGATGAGAGATGGTCTGACCGGCATCGGCCTGCTCCACGCCCCGCTCGATCTTGGAAAGGAACAGAAGACGCTCCATAGCGTCTTCTATGGAAGCGTCGTCGGGAAGTTTTCGCAAGGCTTGAATCATTCTCTCTTTCGCAGTCATAATTTAACGATACCATTGCGTAGATAAGTTAGCAACGGATTTAGCTGCCAACGATAAGCTAAGCTGCCGAAAGGGACCGACTAATCCACTTTGCTAACCTGGAACCGCCGGCGTTTGTTAACGCTCTGGATCGGCACCAGCCCTTCCGGACAACTTGAGCGACTTGATACTGTTTAAGGCCTCCCCCTTTATCATACCTATTGGTATGATGAAGAGAACCCCCAACCCCAAAATGGGAAAGGAGGGGGCTATGCGATATTATACGCAGACGCACAAATTTACTGCGGGATAGATCTGCATGCAAGAACAATGTATCTCTGTATTGTCAACTATGAGGGAGAAATTCTGGTCCATAAGAATCTCCCCACAGAACCGGAGCCATTTTTGAAACTGATTGAGCCTTACCGGGAAGATATTATCGTCGGGGTCGAATGTGTTTTCCTCTGGTACTGGCTGGCCGATCTCTGCGCGGATGAGGGCATTCCGTTCATACTGGGGCATGCTCTCTATATGAAATCCATCCACGGAGGGAAAGCCAAGAACGACAAAGTCGATTCCGAGAAGATTAGCCGGTTGATTGGGAGCAAAATGTTCCCTATTGCCTATGTCTATCCCCGGAAGATGCGGGCCGATCGGGATTTGCTCCGGCGGCGGTGCTTCTTTGTGCGAAAACGGGCGGAGCTGCTGGCTCATATCCAGAATACCAACAGCCAGTACAACCGCCCGGCGATCGGGAGGAGACTGGACCGAAAGAAGAACCGGGAAGGAATCGGAGAGCATTTCCCGATCCCGGCAGTGCGGAAGAGTGTGGAGGCAGATCTTCAGTTACTGGACTATTACGATATTGTTATCAAGGATCTGGAGAACTACATCGACCGGACGGTGAAGGTTCACGATGCCCACAGCTACTATCTTCTGCGAAATGTTGATGGGATCGGTCCGATCCGGGCGACGACAATCCTGTATGAGATTGAAGATATCAAACGCTTCCCCCGGGTACAGAACTTTTCTTCATACGCCCGGCTGGTAAAATGCGCTCGAGGATCGGCTAATAAGATCTATGGCTATGGCGGAGGAAAGATTGGCAATGCCCATCTGAAGTGGGCCTTTTCGGAAGCGACGGCATTGTTTTTACGGGGAAATCCCCGGGGGCAGCAATATCTGGCCCGCCTGGAGAAGAAGTATGGGAAGGGGAAAACTTTATCAATTATAGGAGCCCGCCTGGGTAGGGCGGTCTATTTTATGCTGCAACGAGGAGAACCATTTGACCGGGAGAAGTTTTACGCGTCATGATAATGAGGGGACGGACAAACCCGACGCCTAACTGGGCCGCAAGAGGGCGAATGCTAAAAAGGTCTCTGGAAACAAATGGCAATGTGGCAAGTACCAGGACCACGAATGAGACCGCGCATATATGCCCGGAAACCTGTCGGCTTGATTGGAGGTCCGTCTCCCTCTTTTAAAATAACGGAGGAATAAAAAAGTATCGGTATGTTCTGCCCCTCCCCCGACCCCGGAACTAACTGGATGGGAGCCTCCGGGCTTCGAACCCGCGTTTTGAATAGGGCGGTATGAGGGTCAGGTAGTATTTCTAGGTCGCGGGGTGATAAATAACCGAATCACCCCGCAGTTGTCCGGCGCGATTAGTATTTGCGTTTCGGATGATAGAACCTCGATAAGTGTTTGGAGCAGGCATATTCTGCAGCCAGAAGAGTTGAGAAATTAAGTCAGGGCATACGTTGCTTTTTGATTCAGCCGGGAGAAGCCAAGCGTGGATGACAATTTATCCGCGACAGGAGGATTTTGTCTGATTTTCTTTATTGACGTACGGAGGCCTTATAAGGGTTATGAGCTGATTGCCCGAAATTAACTTTGAACGTTTAATAAATTGGTTTAATACCCTGAAAGGGTATAACATTTCAGCCCGGGGTTTTACCCCGGGATAATATCGTCCCCACCCTACCCCCACCTTTCTCTTCTACCCGACCTCGACGTCAACCAACCCCAACCGTCCGGGCCGTCCCGGAGGTGTGGACGGGAGGGGAACGGAAAGGGTGTGGGTTTTGGTACGTTTAATACCCAGGGTTTCACCCTGGGCTTTTATGTTTCACCCCGTTGGGGTGAGTTTTCCTCCTATTATCCCCTTTGCTCATAACGTAGAGCTCACCCGCTTTTGGCCGCCGCATGGCGGGCAAAAGTCGGGTGGAGCGGTTGGTTATCCATTTTTTTACTTAAACCTAAATTGAGCGATTCTATGCGGCGAACTGCACCAATCTTTTGCGTCCGAACGGATATTGAAAATCCTCGCCATATCTCCTGGATATGGCTGCGGTTTTCGCAACCCGTCGGCCAGCAAAATCTTAGCACATTTCATCCGCAATAATCGCTCAACTTAGGTTAAACCTAAATTGAGCGATTCTACGCGGCGAACTGCACCAATCTTTTGCGTCCG
>CAYXKT010000024.1:0-25717 GCA_964465735.1 uncultured bacterium | reverse complement strand
AGCGTGAAAAATCCGTCCAAAAAGGCAATTTCAATTTATTTTGGACAGCACTGATTCCTTACCAGATAGAAAATCTCTGCCTGCCCTGCGGTATCGGGGTAAACGATGGCGTGGGAGTCTGATAACTTGGCGGAGTCGGTGTCGGAGATAGTGTCGGAGCCATACTCGGAGTGGGAGTGGGGGCGGGGTGATAAATCCGGTACTCCCAAACCCCGCCCTTGTACCAAACCCCGGTGCCGGGATTGTTGAGGTTCAAAACTCCCCCACTGTCGGGAAGGAGCGGCTCCAACTCGATTATCCGGTCATCGGTGCCGTTGATCAGGTCCACCCCGTCGACTTCCAGCTTTGTCCAGGCCGCCTCGGCCGGAACCTCGAGCAGCAGGGTCGAGGTAAGCTCGGTGTAGCCACTGATGTAGATGCCAGTGACCGATCCGGTTGCCAGGAACCCGCCGTTGAGTTCGACGGTCACATCGTCCAGATCAAAACTGTTGATCTTACCCCCGGAGACACCGATCTTACCGTTGCCGTCCGTCCCCAGGGTCAGGCCGACCCGGTCACCCACCGAGAGACTGTAAGAGTCGCCGTCAATTTCGAGGTTCGATCAGGCACCGCTGACCTTGAAGTCCAGCTTTCCTCCGGTTTGGAGAGAAGCCGGCTTGGAGGTATTGAGCAGGACATCTAAAATATCCGGAGGAGGAGTGGTTTCCGGGGTTGACCCCGGCGTCGGGACCGGCGTGGGGGTCCGGTAACCTGGCGGAGTCGGTGTCGGAGACAATGTCGGAGTCATACTCGGGGTCGGAGTCGGGGTGGGAACTGCGGAAATGAAGTCCACCTCAAGATATACCTGGGTCACCCGGTGCTCCCGGGACTGTTTCTGATCGTGGACGATCACCGCCTGCAGGGCATTGACATCCCCCGGAGTCCAAGCCGTACCGGTATTTGGATTCTGGACCCAAGATGCCTGACAGAGAACATATCCGGTGGTCAGGCTAGCAGATGCGGTATAGTCGCTCCCGCCGGTGTTTATCCCATAGCTCAATTCCCCGGCGGGGTTACTGGTCCGTCGCGCCCGGAAGTAGGCCCGCACCTCGGTCACCGTCCCCGGGCTGGGCAGATCCTCCATCTGGTAGCGGTCAGTATCGTAGCGAGCGGAGGTGAAGACGTAGCTGGAGTCGCCGTCATCGGTGACGATCGCCTCCCAGTTAGACCCGGCCCCGGAAGTCGTCCACTGGGTGGAAGTCCCGTTCCCCTCGGGCAGGAGGGTGATAGTGGCGGAAAAGACCGGTCCCGTCATCCCGGCCAGGGACAGGACCAGCGCCGCCCCGTAAGCTCTCCGGAGGTGCTCGATACTCAGTTTGGGTTTCAATGTTTTCACATATCTTTAGCCCAACTTCCCCCCTAATTCGACGTAAGGCGTTGAACTGCAACAAATCCACCACATTATTCGGTCACTACACTCTTCGCCCGATCAAGCTATGGTGCCGCAGAGGGTTTATTATGTCAAGTTTGTTATAGGTTGTCAAGTGTATTATAGATGTCCTGATGGGCTGATTCCGGTTGGCTGGAGTGTCTGACGTGGTGGATGTTATCTTTCTCGTCGATGAGAATGATCGTGCTGCGCTGATGCGTCGGGAGCACTTCCCGGATAGTTTTCCAGCGGCGCTTTGTCACCTTTCTGGCATAACTGATATTCGATACTGATCAGCAAGTGGTAGGCCAGAACCGAGATAAACAGATGGGCGGCCGTCCGATGGGCAAGTTGATGATTGATCGGTCTTGGTCCCAGGTCCGTCTTCAAACTTCTGAACGCGTTCCCTTGATTCAACTAACCAATAAACAAGGGAAAAGCCAAAAAGTTTCTTTTATCCTATTTTGATGGCTGCGCCGAAAATGGAGGAAAATCAGCGTCTAATCTCAACGATTTATTGCCCTACTAATATGTCCGATGGACAGAAAGCCAAATTTTGCTTTTTAGAGTATCCGCTATGATCGTCCAACTTAACAATGCGTATTGATTACTGCATTACCAAGCAAATCTTCATCAGCAAGGTCACAATTGTATCGCCCTCTACGGGGGCTACTTAGGATTCACTCAACGAGGACTCCATAATCTAAGTCATTGCGGGGAGGGACGGGGAAGGAATCTGTTTGGTTTGGAGTGAGATTGCCTCGTCACTCCGTTCTTCGAAATGACGGGTTCTGTGTGATTTCGAGGTTTTTGTTCCGACACTACCGAGAATGGATTATTTGTCTTTCCGTTCTTTGCCGGGCAATCCCAGGGTAGCGGTCAAGGCAGCCATTACTCCGACACCAACCAACGCGATAGTCCCCCTCTGTACCTGACGACTGGAGGCGTTCCCGGTGACACAGTATGTCGCCAGATGTTCGCAGTTACTCTTTACCAGAGAGTACTTCTCCTCATTTAAAAGTCGGTTGGCCAGTCTGACGGTTTCTTCTCTCGGTAGCCGCTTTTTATAATCTCTACGCCGCAGCTTACCTTCCCGGAGGAACTCTTTCAGGCTGGTTTTCCTGACCACCGCATTATATTTCTCTTTATGGAGTCCTTTATAATGGACCACCCTGTCTTTACCGACATATATCCCGTGGTGGGAATGCAGTAGTCTCCGCACATAGATATGATCGCCTGCCAACAAGTCTTTTCGCATCAACGACATCTTATCTCTCCGTCACCATCTACTGTAACTCGATCCGCCTTCCCCCCAGTGCTTCGGCGTGGCGGGGGTGGCAGGTGAAGATCAGGAGCTGGGTATCGGCGGCGAAATCATTGAGAAGTTCGGCAGCGGCTTTTTGCCGGTGGGGGTCGAGATCGACCAGGGGGTCGTCGAGAAGGAGGAAGCCCCCGCCTTCTTTCAGGAAGCGCCTGGCCATCGCCAGCCGGACGGCCAGGGCCAGTTCGTCCCGGGTCCCCTCCGAAAGTAGATCGGGGGTAAGTACCTGCCCGTCTTCCCGGACCAACCCCCGGGGGAGACTTTTTGCCATCGCCACCTCCCGGTAGCGGCGGCCGGTTAATTTCTCGATCATCTCCTCGAGGTCTTTTTTAAACTCGTCGAAGGTGTCCCGGTCGATCTCCGCCATCAGGGTTCCGGTTACTTCCCGGATCCGGGCGATGGCCGCCGCCGCCCTTTTGACTTCCTCCAGGCCTGCCTCGGCCTCCCGGAGGCGCTTCTCCAGATCTTCCTCCGTCTCTTCGGGGAGGCGGGCGGTCAGCCCGGCGGCCTCGATTTTCAGATCGTTCAGTTCCTGGGCCAGTTCACGCTCGACTTTCTCCTGTTCCTGGTAGGCGGCGATCAACGCTGCCCCATCCCCGGCACCTTCCGGCAAAGGGGTGAGGGAGCCGATCGTATCCTCCAGCTTCTTTGCTTTAGCAGCGGCGGTGGCCGTAGCCAAAAGGAGCGAGTGCTGATCGGTGTATTCAGCCGCGTAACCGGAGAGCTGTTTTCCCCATCGCTCCCCCTCCTCCTTTCCACCGCGAATCTCCCCCTTGATCTTTTCGTCTTCCGAGATTACCTCGGGCAAGGGCCGAGTCTTTCCGGCCGGACCAAGCGCGTTTACTTGCTCCTCCAGGTCCCGGTAGGAGTATTCCCCCAGTTCCTGATCCAGGTTCTCCTGGGCCGCTCGCACTTTTCCGTCCATCTCCTCCCGAAGCCGGAGAGCGGATTCCGCTTCCGGCAGTCCGGCCAATCCGAGTTCTTCCAGTATCTTGCCGTGCGTTTTCTTCGCGCGTTCGTATTCCTCAGAAATCTCGGAAAAGGATCGCTTTCCGGCCGCGGCCTCGATCGAGAACTCGGGATGTTCGATCCCAATCCGGCTCCCGGCCAGCAATTCCAGCATTTTTCCGGCGGTCAGTTTTTCTTCTTGGGAGCCGGTCAGATCCTTCTGGACCGTTATTTGGGCAGATTGTTTCGCAGTCAGCTTGACGGAGATCTGGCCGGCGGACAGGCCAGCTTGCAGCCGGGCGATTTCGGCTTCGGCACTGCGGATCTTTTTCACTGCTTCCCGGGTGATCACCTGGCACTTTTCCAGAGCAACCCGGGACTGATCGAGGAGCTGTTTCTTCTCCTTGACCCGGGAATGTTTCTCCCTCAGAGTCCGGTTTTTCTCGTTGGCCTCGGCCTCGCTTCTCTCCGTGGCGACTAGTTTCCGGCGGCCGCGCAGTCCGTCCAACTTTGTCTTTAGTTCCGCCAATCGATTTTCCAGCACCGGCCAGTTCCGATTAACATCTTCCAGGTTCTTCAGGAGGAGTCGCTGTCCGGAAAGTTCCCCGGTCAGAACTCTTCTCTCCCGGGCATCCTCAACCGCCTTCCGGTTTTTGCAGAGGTAATCCTTTGCCGCTTTCAGACTCTCCTTGACCTCAGCAATTCGGCGGTTGATCTTTTCCAGTTCGGCTTCCAGTCGCCGGGCATCATTCAGGAGTTTGCCGATATTCTCTCTTTGATAGAAAGCCCGCAGGATCGCCCCGACCCGTTTCAGCCAAGGGTACTCAATCCCCCTCCCCTGTTCCGGGTAATCCTCTTTCTGGTCCCAGTTGTCGAAATAGTCGGAATATTCCTGTTCAATATTTTCCCGGAAGAGATCGAGGGAGATCCCATCGGTCTCCAGAAGTGCGGAACGGAGGATGTCATCAAGCTCGCGGACGGTGGTGGAACCTTTTTCCCGCAGTGCCGGCAGGGTCCTCCCCAGTCCGGACTGGGGTGTCATCAGGATCGAACGGTAAGTCCCCTCACCGGCTCCCAGTAACCCGGAGAGCCGTTCGACGATCGTCTGCTCCTCGGTTATTGCCGTCCCATCGGGGAGGGTCAGTTCCGCCCCAGCTGTCCCTCCCCAGGATTTTTTCAGTCGGTAATCGCCCCCATTGAGAGAGAAATCCAGCTCCACTCGGATCGTGTCCCCTCCCCCGAGGGGGAGGAATCGGGCGATCTTTTTCTCAAAGTCGCGCTTGCCGAGTTTGGCCGGGATGAAGAACGCGGCGAAGACCGCTGAGAAGACAGTGGATTTCCCGGCTTCGTTGGGCCCCAGGATTACATTGAGGCCGGGGAGAAAGTTCAACTCCGTCCCCGTCTTTCCCCCGAAGGGGTCGAGTTTGACCCGGGTAATGATCATCGCTTTAATTCCGTCAGCAGGTGGTAGGCTTTCTGGAGAGCTTCAAAATCCTCTTTCTCCCGAGCCAGTTCGGTCAGGAGGCGATGAGGAAAAGATCCCGCGGTAAACTCCCGTTCAATCATTGCCGGGGTGATCTCCTCGCTGAGTTCCGCCCCATCCCACTGGAGATAGAAGAGGTTCTGACGCAGTTGCTCCCGGATCCCGGGCAAACGGTCATATTCCTCCCGGGCCAGCCGGCCGGTAAGTTTCAGTTTCAGCAACTGCTCCCGCCCGTCCAAGTGAGAGTAATCATCAATCAGACGTTCCAGATCGCCGGCGGTCCTTAATCCCCGCTGGTCGTGGAGGAAGCGATACCGACCGGTAGTCAGCAGGACCGGAGAGATTTTTTTATCTTCGCCGATCTCGATCAGCCAGGCGTGGCCGGGATGATGGCAGTCAAAACCGTCCGGTTCCGGGGTGGCGGAGTAGAAGATCCGGTCGCGGTCCCCGGGCCGAGAGGGAAAGGGCAGATGGGTGTGGCCGAGCAGCCAGAGATCGAGACCGATTCCCTCCAGTTCTTCCTTGGTCATCGGGTAGAATTGCCGGTCGAAGTCGGGAGATAAACCTTTCAGGCTACCGTGAGCGACCCCGATATGAACGGCGACTGCTTCATCTCGGGGGGTTTCCCCAATCCAGCCGAGATAATTAGTCGAGGAGTGCTTGGCGTCGCAGGGCGCGGGATAGACCGCGGCATCGAGGTTGTAATGGGCAAGCGGATAGACTCGCTTCTCCGCCAGGAGGACCACCCGGTCCCCGGAGTTCTCCCGGAAGGTTGTCCAGGGTTCCCCCGGTTCGGCGGCGAGATAGTCGTGGTTGCCGGGGAGGACTAAAACCAGTTTCCCCTCGAACCGGTTGAGGATCCCGGCCGTCTGGATGATATCCCGCTTGGCCACCCCGATCCGGTCGAAGAGGTCGCCGGCGATTACAAAGAGGTCGCAACTCCCCGCGTTGGCGGTCTCGACCAACCTTTCCAGGGTCGCGAACCGGGCCTGGCACAACTCCTGCTGGACCTCGGGATACCCGGCGAACTTCATCCCTAAATGGAGATCGGCTGTATGCAGAATCTTCATATTCTCATCATACACCAACGGCCCGACCGGAGGCAATTCTTTAACCGGTTGACGTCAACCATTCCCGTCCGTGAAATTCAGAATAACAACTGATATCGACGATCCGGATCTGTGACATCGCCAGCGGAATAATCGGGTTTTTTCGACCGGGATTTTGTTCTGACCTGCTTTCCCGAAGCCTGGATATCCCCTCCTCCGGCTCAATCTTGGGATCGGGGAGGCTTCCCGGGACGGGGGTCAGGGGATCTCGTAAACTAAAAAATCGCAGGGAATATCCCCGTTGGGCAGCGGGATCTTCTGCCGGGGTTTTATCGAGATCGAACGCTCGTACTCCGGTGTGCCGGCCAGAAGGCAGACCCGCCAGCCGTGGAGACGGCTGAAAGCGGCCCCAACCTGACGGCAGAACTCGGGATCGGCTCCAAGCCGGACATCGTAGGGGGGGTTGGTGACGACGATTTTTCTGTCGCCGCCCGTCTGGAGATCGAAGAGCGAACGATGACGGAAGGAGAGCCGCACCCCGGCTCTGCGGGCGTTGGCCCGGGCGGCTTTCAGGACACTCTTGTCAATATCGGAGCCCTGGATGCGGGGATCGGACCCGACGGCGGCCGCGCGGAGTTCCCCCTTAAGTTCCCGCAGCAACCGGTCCTCCTCCTGGCCGAAATCGGCCCAGCGTTCAAAGCCGTACCTTTGTTCCTGGATCAACCCGGGTGCCTTCCCGGCCGCCCAAAGCGCGGCTTCAATCACGATTGTCCCCGATCCGCAGAGCGGGTCGAGAAGAGGAAGGGTTCGGTCCCAGCCGGAGAGACGGAGGAGGACGGCAGCCAGAGTCTCCTTCAGCGGCGCCTCCCCGGTCTCGAGCCGGTAGCCCCGCCGGTGGAGGGATGCGCCGGAGAGGTCAAGATAGACCGCCGCCCGGTCTTCGACCAGATAGAGATAAACGCGGACATCGGGATCCTCCCGGGATACCGAGGGCCGTTTGCCCCCGTCGGCGCGGATCTGATCGACAATCGCGTCCTTGACCTTGAGGGCGGCGAAACCGCTGTGATTGACAGCGCTCGCCCGGCAGACGGCGCTGACCGAAAGAGTCTGCCGCCAGGTGATGTAGGGCCGCCAATCCACCGCCCGGATACCGGCGTAGAGGGCTTCCTCGTCGGGGGCGGAAAAGCGGGCGAGCAGGACCCGGATCCGCTGGGCGATCCGGCTGCCCAGGCAAGCCCGCCAGCCATCTTGCCAGCTCCCCCGGAAGGGGATGGCCCCCCTGTTCAGCCGGACCCCGGAGAAGCCGAGTTCCCGTAGTTCGTCGCAGAGGATTTTCTCGGTCCCCGGGATCGAGGAGGCGAGGAACTGTTGGATTTCAGACACCGTCCAGCCTCCTCAGCGCGCGGACCGACTCCATCAGCCCGATGCTCCGGCCTCGGTGCATCCGGCGGGTGAGGATCTCTTCCAGAGCGTCCCACTCCTCTTTGGTCGGTAGGCTGTCATAGTCCCAGCGCTCCTCGTCGGCCCGCTTGAACTGCCACTTGATCCGGCCCCGGGAGATCGTCACTCGAACCTCCCGCTTGACCCCGTCTTCACCCCGGAGGGTCCAGGATATTTTCCGTTTCATAGTCCAACCTCTTCTTTACGATCTTGCTCCGGATCCGAGCCGGGAGATCCCGGACGGGAGACCACTCGCAGAATCCTGATCGCCCCGTCTCGCCGCCGGAGTTCACGGTGGCGGATCAGGAAGATAGTTCCCGCCAGAAAACCGGCGGAGAAAAGGACCGCTCCCCCGTCAGGCGGCAAGCCCAGGGCCCGGGCCAGAGCCCAGCCCGCTCCGGCGCCGGAGAGCAGCGCCAGCAGGGGCAGACCGAAGAGGAGCCCGGCGGCGGACAACGGATCGCGTTCTTCAAGTTTTACCGCGACCCGATCGCCAGTTGTCGCCCCGACACCATTCTCCATCTCCATAATCATCCCCCCTCCGCCCTCGCCAAAATGGCAGAGGCCGCAGGAGCGGCAGGAATCGTTCCGAGACAGGCGGATCCGGGCCCGGTTCCCGGCTATATCCACGACCTGCCCCTCCTCGATGATCATCTTGCTCATCACAGTAGTTATTGTCGCAGCTGGGCGGTTGGGCAGAAGCAATTTTGCGGTGGAACTATCCGGCGAGATTCTTATTCTTCGGGCAGGGGTGGCGCGGGCGGAGGAACGTTATCCCCAGAGTTGCTCTGGATAAACCCCATCCCGGATCAAACGGGCGATCTCTTTTTTAACCTCGCCCTGATCTTCCCGATAGGTCATTCCGAACCAGCGCTCGGAGGTGGAAAGGACCCGGCAGGACCAACCCCCTTCTCGGATCAACTGATCGATCGCGGTCGGAAGCTGGAATTCGGCCCGGGAATTTTTCCCCTCCTGCCCCAGAAAGAAAGAGAATTGACTCTCCAATTGAGCAAAGACAGTGGGGGGAAACCCCCAGAGGTTCATCGAGACCGGTTCCCGCCCGGCCAACGGACGCCACTGCCCTCCCCGATCAAGGTACCGCCCGCCGCCGCCGGCGGCCTCAATCCGGGTCTGTTCGGTGATCGAAACCAGCCGGTCCGTTCCATCGATTCGGCAGATGCCGCGGGAGACCGATCCGTGTACCGAGAGAGTATTAGCCAGGCGGAAGGCGACCAGACAGCATTCATTCTCCCGGCCCGGTGAGCCGAGACATTCTCCCAGGATCTCCAGGGAGGTCCGCCCGTAAAAATCGTCGGCATTGGCCACCGCGAACGGGCCGCTGACGGTGTTTCGGGCGGCATAGACGGCGTGTCCGGTCCCCCAGGGTTTCTTCCGGTCTTCAGAAAAGGGCAACCCGCCGGGGAGATCTTTTAGCTGCTGGTGGACAAATTCCATCTTCAGCTTCCCGGCCAGACGGGGGTAAAAATGCTCGTCAAATACTTTCTGGTGTTCCGGCTGAATCACGAAGACCGCTCGATCGAACCCGGCTCGGCAGGCATCGTAGAGAGTATAATCAAGAATAATCTCTCCGGAAGGCCCCACCGGTTCAACCTGCTTCAGTCCCCCGTAACGGCTCCCCAGGCCGGCGGCAAGGATGATCAGGGATGGCTTTTTCATAACTCGGACCTTAGCAGACTTCCCTCTCCGCCGCAAGCAATTGCCGTATGGCACAAATCAAGTATGACTTGATTTGTGCCATACGGATTCAGGTTGCTGGAGCGGTGCAGTAAAGGTATAGTTGATCCGGATTGTTGATTCCCGCTTAACCTGTTTTGAGTAGAGACAAATTTGTGGGAATAAGATAGTGTAATGTTTCATAATCAGTACCTGAAGTGAAACACCACACCAGCTTCAGGGGCATTGGCAGGATGAAAAGAGTATTCCTATGGAGTCAACCTCGCCGTGACGGATATGACTGAGCCGAAAAAGCAAAATCAACCCAAGCTGACTACCTCCGCCCGGGCAATCCGGAAATGGCGGGGGAAACGGGGGGCACTGATTATGGTCCTCCACGAGATCCAGAACCAGATCGGGTTTGTCCCCCGGGAGACCGCCCTGGAGATCGCCGAGGGGATGTCCGTTCCGCTGGCCCGGGTTTACGAGGTTATTACTTTCTATAACTACTTCAAACTCCTCCCTCCGGGGAAGGCGGTCATCTCAGTCTGTACCGGGACCGCCTGCCACCTGAAGGGAGCGCCTGAGCTGGTGGCGGAACTGAAGCAGGAATTGGGGATTAGCGAGGGAGAGACCACCCCGGACGGGCTTTTCCATCTGCAGTGTGTCCGTTGTGTCGGTTGCTGCGGTCTGGCGCCGGCGATCTCGGTTAACGGTAAGATCTACGGCAAGGCCCAACCAAGCCAGATCAAGCAGATTCTATCCGAATGGCGGTTGGTTTTTCGCGACCAGGAGCAGAAAGATGGCTGAACTCGACCTGCAGAAAATTGCCGATCAGGAATTATCCCGGCAAAAAGCTCTCTCCGGCCGGGTCTTCTGCTGCGCCAGTACCGGCTGTCTCTCTTCCGGCAGTGGTGAGGTGCAGACAGCTCTTCGGGAGGCCCTTGCTTCCCACGGTCTGGCGGAGAAGGTGGACGTGGTCCCGACCGGCTGTATGGGTCTTTGCAGCCACGGCCCCCTACTGTCGGTGGAGATCGGTGGGGAGACCGGATCCCTCACCCTTTACCAGGAGGTAACTCCCCTTTTAACCCGGTTGATCGTGGCCGAGCATATCCTCCCGGCGATTGACTCCCCAAGGGAGTTCCGGGTTCCGGAATTTCTTTCCTCCCACGTTCTTCCCCTCAATCTTCCTTTCTTCACCCGGCAGCAGAAAGTGGTCCTGGCCAACGCCGGCCAGATAAACCCGGAGCGGATCGAAGAGTATATCGCCCGGGGCGGCTACCAGGCATTGAATAAGGTTCTGACGGAAATGACACCGGAAGAAGTGATTTCGGAACTGATTGTCTCCGGGCTTCGAGGGCGAGGCGGCGGCGGCTATCCGACCGGCTTGAAATGGCGGAACACGGCAAGTTCGACGGACAAGGAAAAATACATCATCTGCAATGGTGACGAAGGCGATCCCGGGGCCTATATGGACCGTTCGATCCTGGAAGGCGACCCCCACTCGGTGATCGAGGGGATGCTGATCGCCGGTTACGCCGCCGGGGCTGCTCTGGGCTGGTTCTACATCCGGGCCGAATACCCGCTGGCCGTGGAGCGGATCGAGCGGGCCTTGAAGAAAGCCCGAGGGCGGGGCCTGCTCGGTAAAAATATTCTCGGCAGCGATTTTTCTTTTGACTGCCGGGTCCGCCTGGGAGCGGGGGCTTTTGTCTGCGGCGAGGAGACGGCCCTGATCGCCTCCATCGAGGGCCGACGAGGCACCCCCGGTCCGCGCCCCCCCTACCCTTCCCAGTCCGGGCTCTGGGGTCATCCCTCCTGTGTCAATAATGTTGAGACCCTGGCCAATGTCCCGACGATCATCCGCAAAGGCTCCGCCTGGTACTCGGCGATCGGGACCGAGACCAGCAAGGGAACCAAGGTCTTCGCTTTGACCGGGAAAGCCCTCTACTCAGGTCTCATCGAGGTCCCGATGGGGACTACCCTGCGGGATGTCGTGGAGGAGATTGCCGGGGGATCTTCGTCCAACCGCCCGCTGAAGGCGATCCAGACCGGGGGCCCTTCTGGAGGGGTGATCCCGGTCTCTCTTCTGGATACGCCGGTCTGCTACGAAAAGCTCAAGGAACTGGGTTCGATAATGGGTTCAGGGGGGATGATCGTGATGGACGCTGATGACTCGATGCCGGAGATTGCCGCCTTCTACCTCGAATTCACAGTCGATGAGTCCTGTGGCAAATGTGCCCCCTGCCGGATCGGCGGAAAACAACTACTCGATCTGCTGAAGAAAATCACCGCCGGAAAGGGAAACGCTCAAGACCTGACACAGGTCCGCCGTCTCTCCGAAGCAATGCGCAAGGGTTCGCTCTGTGGGCTGGGCCAGACCGCCCCTAACCCGGTAGATTCGACCCTGCGCTATTTTGAAGAGGAATATCTGTCCTTGCTGACGGAGGAAAAATAGTGACCGGATTGAAGAGATATCTATTACGGAATATAGAATCCGGAATTCACAAAGCTCAGTGAACCAACAGCACAGTATCCCCATCACCAGCCAACCATTGGAATAATTGCCGACCGTTCAGTATTCTGAATTCTGACTTCTGAGATTATGATCAAGCTAAAAATCAATGAGATTGAGATTGAGGTCAAGGAAGGAACAACCATCCTTGAGGCGGCGAAATCCGCCAAGATGAAGATCCCCACTCTCTGTTATCACCCCGATCTCCCGGCTACCGCTGCCTGCGGGATCTGCGTGGTCCGGGTGAAGGGACGGGGCAACCTGGTCCGGGCCTGCACCTCTCCGGTTGAAGCGGGGATGGAGGTGACCACCCACGACCCGGAGATTGTCCGGGTCCGGCGATCAATCCTGGAACTGATTCTCAGCACTCACCCCAACGAATGTCTGACCTGTCTGCGCAACGAGAACTGCGAACTGCAGAGCCTGGCCGCTGAATTCGGGATCAAGGAAGAGTCCTTCCCGCCGCTGATCTCCGAACACCCACGGGACGACTCGACCCAAAGTATCGTCCTTGATCCCCGGAAGTGTATCAAATGCGGGCGCTGCATCACTGTCTGCCAGCTCAAACAAAATGTCTGGGCGCTGAGTTTCCTTGAACGGGGGATCGCGACCCGGATCTCACCGGCAGGCGATATCCAACTTTCGGAATCGCCCTGCATCCGCTGCGGACAGTGTTCGGCCCACTGCCCGGTGGGGGCGATCACCGAATACGACCAGACCGCCGAGGTCTGGCAAGCTCTCAGCGACCCCGCGACTTACTGCATAGCTCAGATCGCCCCCTCGATCCGAGTCTCGATCGGGGAGGCCTTCGGCTATGAACCCGGGACCAATGTCAGCGGTCAGGTTTACGACGCCCTGCGGAGAATGGGTTTCGATGCGGTTTTCGACACCAACTTTGGGGCCGATGTAACGATAATGGAGGAGGCGACCGAGTTTGCCCAGCGTTTTCAACACGCGCCGGAGACCCTCCCATTGATCACCACCTGCTGCCCGGCCTGGGTAGATTTTATGGAGAAATTTCACTCCGAGATGATCCCGTACTTCTCCAGTTGTAAATCCCCCCAGTCTATCCTCGGGGTCCTGGCCAAAACCTATTACGCTGAACAGCGCCGGCTCGAGCCGGACCGGATATTTATGGTCTCGATTATGCCCTGTACGGCCAAGAAGTACGAGATCCACCGTAACCGGACGATGTACGCCAGCGGCCGGCAAGATGTCGATGTCTCGATCACCTCCCGGGAACTGATCCGGATGATCCGGCAGTCGGGGCTGGAATTTTCTCAACTGGACTTTCTGGCGGCGGCCGACTCGCCCCTGGGAGAATACAGCGGAGCCGGGACTATCTTCGGGGCCACCGGGGGGGTGATGGAAGCGGCGCTCCGTTCGGCTTATTACTTTATCGCCGGCAAGGATCTGCAAGATCCGGTAGTCCCGGCCGCCCGGGGGATCGAGGGGGTGAAGGAAGGAGAGATCGTGATTGCCGGACAGAAAGTCCGCTTTGCCATCGCCCACGGTCTGGCCAACGTGGAGCAGGTCTTAGAGAAGATCAACGCCGCCAGGGAGAAGGGAGAGGAACTGCCCTACCATTTTGTCGAGGTGATGGCCTGCCCGGGGGGCTGCATTGGGGGTGGCGGCCAGGCCTGGGAAGTTAATGACACCATCCGGGAGGCCCGGGTCGCCGGCCTGTTAAAAGACGATGCCATCCGGGAGTGCCGGGTCAGTTACAAAAACCCCTCGATCGAGAAGCTCTACCGAGACTTTCTCGGCGAACCGCTGGGAGAGACAGCCCAAAAACTCCTCCATACCACCTACCACCCCCGCCCCCAGTACCGAAGATAGTCGCCTTTCGGCTCGATTGATCGCTTCGGGTAATCGGAAGATCAGCCGGCCTTGGGCGAAACTTTTTTTGATTCCCTCCCTGGCTGAAAGGCTGCCGATATTCCTGTCTGTGGAAGCCTGATCACAGACAAGAATTTCGGTGCTTCTCCCCCACTTCCTTATACCTAAGTTGAGCGATTATTGCGGATGAAATGTGCTAAGATTTTGCTGGCCGACGGGTTGCGAAAACCGCAGCCATATCCAGGAGATATGGCGAGGATTTTCAATATCCGTTCGGACGCAAAAGATTGGTGCAGTTCGCCGCATAGAATCGCTCAATTTAGGTTATAATGAGGGGGGTTCACTAACTGAGATTAATTCCGGGACAAAAAAAAAGCGAGAGCCGAGCTGCTTTCGCTCGACTCCCGCTTTGAGATTTCAGCGGACCTATCCCACTGAAACCGGATATGACGATTAGAGCGGGTTGACGTTGATCGCCTTTTCTCCCCGCTGGTCCTGGATGACCTCGAACTCTACTTCCTGGCCTTCCGCCAGAGTCCGAAAGCCGTCGGTAGTGATGGCGGTATGATGAACAAAAACATCGCCCCCATCCTCTTTCTCAATAAAACCATAACCTTTCCGGTCATTAAACCACTTAACTTTCCCTTTCACTAACTACGCCTCCTTTGCTGCGGATTGTCGAAAAAAAACCACAAAGTTATTAGGAACTTTGCGGTATCTATCGACGTTTACATATAATCGGCACTTGCCTTGAAACTGGACCCAATATATCAAATCGACGGATAACCGGCAAGATAAATTTTCAATCTTCCCCGGATAGCTTTTTCAGGGCTCGCTCAGCCTCGTACCGGACCCAGTTATTATCGTCGGTTTTCCCTGTTTCCAAAATACCCCGGGAAGAGTCCGGGGCGAGTTCCCCCAGCGCCCGCATCACCGCCGACCTGACCGAGGGCGACTGGTCTTTGGCCAGAAGCGCAATTTTCTTGGAGGCTTTAACCGCCTCCAGTTCGGCCAGGGATTCAACCGCCATCGTCCGCAGGTTACTATTCCGATCTGCTAAAGCTTCACAGATGGCCTCGACAGCCTCATCACCCCCGATCTTTTTCAGGGATCGGACAGTGTTCATCCGGATTTCGGTGGCCGAACCGGAGAGTAGTTCTTTCAGCGGTTTGACGCTCTCTTTTTGCCCGAGCACTCCCAGGGCCCCGATCGCGAACAATCGGACATCTCCATCCGGATCGGAGAGACGAGCCTCGATTGCCGGCCGGGCCGTCGGGGATCCGATCTTGCTGAGTGCCTCGATCGCCCGCCAACGGATCCCGGCGTCTTTAGCGTCCAGCACCTTGAGCAGCACGTCTCCGGCCTGCTCAATTTCCAGGTTTCCCAGTATTACCGCGGAGTTCCGCCGCCGGCCAACATCGGCTTCCGGACTGCCCAGTGTTTTGATCAGGAAAGATATCTCCTCGCCTTCTTTTAAGGAACGCAGAGCGTACAGCGCCCGCCAGCGGACATACTGGTCGGAAGCCGATACCATCAGGTCACTGATCTCGCCAATCGCCGATTGTTCCTGGAGTTCGTCCAGACCCCAGAGAGCCGCTTCCTGGACCTGGCCCCGGTAATGGGTGAGAGCTTTCTTGAGCAGTACCACCGCCTCCGGGGTGCCGATATTACCCAGGGCGTAAACAGCGCTCCGGGTTACCCAGTGCTTAGAATCGTTGAGCAGTTCTCCCAGGGGAACCGCCGCCTCCGGGGCCTCAATGTCGCCCAGGACCCGGGCGGCGTTGGAACGGACACCGGGATCCTCATCCTTGAGGGCTTCGATCAGGGCGGGGACCGCCGGTTCTCCGATCCTGGCCAGGGTATCGGCATTGGCTTGTACCTTCTCCCGGTCCCAGCCCTTCAACCCCTCGACCAATCGGGAAATCTCGATCGGGTCCGCCGGTTCGGCGGCCGTCGGGGGATCGACGGCAACTTCGCCCGTCTGAGAAGAAGCGAGCGTTGTCAGAAAGACAGTGCCGAGCAACACGAGAATAATACGGGCAACCTTGATCATCGATCTCTCCTTTTAGTTATCCCAGTTCTGGCAAAAAAATAACCACAGAGAACACAGCGTGAATCAAAGTAGGAAGACTCGAGGGAAACGACCCTTTCTCCTCTCTGTGTAATCTTGAAATACCGTTGTTTCGGGGTTCCTTCTGATATTGTTGAAGGGTAGGCAGATGACAGTCAGAGTCGGCAGACACTTCAACCTTCCGTCTTCAACCTGATGTAGTGGGGCATAATTAGTGCCGGAACAAAAACCTCAGAAACCAGGTCATTGCCAGGGGGACGACAGAGCAATCTGCTTGGTTTTTGGTGAAATTGCTTCATCACTCCGTTCCCCGTCAGAACAAATTCAATTTGATACTACCGTTATTCCTCCGGCAGGATGGCGACCGGAACTTTCGTTAGCTCGCGGAATTGTTTTGCCTCCGAAGTTGAACCCACGATCCGGTTGTAGTGGATCGGGATGGCCAGTTTTGCCCCGATCCGATCAGCCGCCCGGGCCGCCTGCTCGGGATCCATAGTATAGGTCCCCCCCACCGGAAGAAGGACAGTGTCAGCGGCGATCCGCTCCATCTCCGGGATATAATCAGTGTCGCCGGCGTGATAGATCTTCTCCCCGCCCATCTCCACCAAATAACCGACCCAGTTGTTTTCCCGAGGATGAAATTGCTTCCCGATATTGTAGGCGGGGATGGTTTCGATTCCCACTCCGGCCACGGATGTTTCCATCCCTGGTGAGACCGGGTGAAAACCGGCGGGAAGACATTCGGCGCAGTCGGGCGGGGCGAAGATCACCGTCTCCGGGGTGGAGATCCTCTCGATGTCCGGTCGGGAACAGTGATCGTAATGGCTGTGGGTGATTAAAATAATATCAGCTTGAGGGAGTCCTGGCTTCAGTTCCCAGGGATCGATATAGATATTCTTCTTGCCCTCGATCAGTACCGAGGCGTGTCCCAACCAATGGATCCGGTTCGCGGACATCTTCTATCTTTCCTCGTAACTAGCCCAGCAGTTATCGGTCTCCCAGACGGTTACCCGGCAGAGTCGGGCCGGGCCGGAGAATAACGCCGCCAGGCGGTTATAAAGTCTGCGGCTGATCGCCTCGGTGGTGGGTTCGGTTCTGCTGAAATCATCGACTTCGTTGAGAACCCGATGGTCCCAGTCAGCGATCGCCTGATCGAGGTGACCGTGGATTTCGCCAAAGTCGGTCACCATTCCGCCTTCCAGGACCGGAGAGGCGATCTCGACCTCGACCCGGTAGTTGTGACCGTGGAGGCGTCGGCAGCTCTCCTCCGCCCCCTGGTGGTAATGAGCAGCCGAGAACTCTGCCCGGACCCCGACTCGGTAAAGACAATCCTTACTCATCTTGAATGGTGCTCCATAACTAAACCTGAATCGACGATTGGTTGTGACGGGATCAGATTCGCCGCCCTCGGCCACGTCCGCGCCGTTAATAATTTACGGGCCATAAACTCAAACCGGATCAATCTAATCGCCGGAAATATTTATGTGTGGAATCGGGGATCACCGTCGTAATTGGGAAACTCGAGGCGGATCAGGTAATCGATCTCGGCCAGAGAGAGTTTGATCAGCCGCACTTTTTCTCCGTAAGAGAGAAAGGCGCTCTTAAATCCGTTGAGGAGAATATCCCGGAGATGAAAGGGGGTGAGGGGAAAATTCTCCACCGCCAGGGATAGCTCCTGGGTGATCGAGGTATCGGACATCAGCCGGTTGTCGGTGTTGACGGTGACCCGCACCCCGTAGTTATAATAGAAATTAAAGGGATGATCCCGGATCGATTTCACCACCCCGGTCTGGATGTTGCTGGTCAGGCAGATCTCGAGCGGGATTCGATGATCGGTGACATAGTCGAGCAGTTCCTGGTCTTCTCTGAGCCTGGTCCCGTGGCCGATTCGATTGGCTCCGCAGTAATGGATCGCCTGGGCGATCGAACCCGGTCCAAAACCTTCCCCCGCGTGCACGGTTGAGTTGATATTATTGTTGATAATCAGGTTGAAAGCTTCTTGATGATCTTTGGCCGGGAAATCCTTCTCTTCTCCGGCCAGATCGAAAGCTACCACCCCCCGCCGCCGATAGGCCACCGCCAGTTCGGCCAGACGGTAGGAAGTCTCCGGATACATATTCCGGATCCCGCAGATAATGATCCCGGTCCGGATATTGAAAGCGGCTTCGGCTTTTTTCAATCCGGCGATGACGCTCTCCACCACCTCCGGCAGTTTAAGGCCGGCCCGGGTGTGGAGGATCGGCGAAAATCGTACCTCGAGGTAGCGGATATTTTCGGCCGCGCAATCTTCGGCCAGTTCGTAAGCGATACGCTGCAGAGTCTGCGGGGTCTGCATCAAGGAGAGAGTGATCTCGAAGCTCTTGAGGTACTCAGCCAGACTGCCGTAATCGCGTCCGGGGACCAGGGTCCGTTCAATTTCTTTCAGCCCGTAACTCGGCCCGTTGCCGGAATCAACCCCCTCCGCGGCCAGTTCCCGGATGGTCTCCATCCGAAGAGACCCGTCGAGGTGGACGTGGAGGTCGGTTTTGGGGAGTTGGCGGATAAATTCTCTGCTGATCTTCATACTGTTCCCCGCGAGACTGGTGAAGATAAATCACAATCGGGATCGCTACCGATGGTTCCGGCAGATCCGGGTTGGCCGGTCTGACTCCTCGATCCCGATAACGATCAGATATGGAGATATTATAACATACCCCCTCCCCGTCCGTCAAACGGTCTCCTTGTCCCCGATCTACCGCCCCAACCCTAATCCCGGCGTTTTTTTAGCTCAAACCGCAACGGGACCCCCTCGAAACCGCCGGCCTCGCGGAGAGTTTTTTCCAGGTACTTGCGGTAATTATCCGAGAGTAACTCGGGGTCGTTGACGAAGAGCCTGATGACCGGGGGGGCGGTTCGGATCTGGACGGCGTAAAAGATCTTCAGCGAAGAGTGCTTCCGCCGACGGCCGGGAACTTTCGCCTGTCCCTGTTCCAAGATCCGGTTGAGAACACCGGTACCAATCTTCTCCGCCCGCCGGGAGGCGACGAGGAAGACCGTCTCCATCAGGGAGCGTAGCCCGGTCCCCTTCAGACCGGAGAAGAATACCACCGGGAGGAATCCGGCAAAGGGGAGTTTGTGATCGAGGATCTTCCGGTATTCCCGGCGGGTGAGAGAACCGGAAAGGTCCCACTTGTTAACCCCGATGATGCAGCCTTTCCCGCTGTCCAGGGCCAGCTTGATGAAATTGGCGTCGGTCCGGGTCGGGATCTTGGGGGTCTCCAAGAGCAGGAGAACGACGTCGGACCGTTTGATCCCTTCCCGAGTCCGGTGGAGACCAAAAAAATCGAGCGGGGCCTGGCTGTGACTCCGCCGGAGGAGACCGGCGGTATCGATCAGTTTCAGATCCCGCCCTCGCCACTGGATCGGGATATCGACGGCATCCCGGGTGGTCCCCGGGAGATCGTTTACCACTACCCGTTCGCTTTCGGCCAGACGGTTGACCAGAGTTGACTTCCCGACATTGGGACGCCCGACCACGGCCAGGGTAGTCGGACGGCGGGGGATTGAGGAGGTAGCCTCGGGCAGACGAGCGATAACCGCGTCAAGGAGGTCGTTGATGCCCAGGCCGTGGAGGGCGGAAATGGGGAAAACGGCGGCAAAGCCGAGCCGGGCGAATTCGCTATCTCCCAGCTCCAGTTCCAGGTTGTCGGCCTTATTCAACACCAGGATCACTGTCTTCCCCTGGCGGCGCAACACCAGGGCTACTTCTTCATCGAGCGGGTTGAGCCCATCCCGGATATCAGCTACCAGCAGACAGAGCTCAGCTTCCCGAACCGCTGCCTCCACCTGGAAGGCAATCTTTATCTCCAGCCCTTTCTCTCCTCCCGGGATCAGGCCCCCGGTATCAATCAACTGGAATGAGCGGTTGTCCCAGTGGACTTCGCCGTATATCCGGTCGCGTGTGGTCCCGGCCTCGCTATGGACAACCGAGACCCGACGGCCGATCAGCCGATTAAAAAGGGTGGATTTTCCAACGTTTGGTCGGCCGACCACGGCCACCAGGGGAAGCGGGGTGTGAGAAGTCGTGTTCATCCGGAGCGGACCATCTGGATAACATCCGTGAGGTAAATTACCCCCGAGATAACGGTCAGCCCGGCCGCCAGAAAAAGTGAGGTTTGAGTGATCAACTGGGGGGAGCCAGAGGGATGGACCAGGACCCAGAGCACGATCGCCATTACCATTACCGCCGATGTTTTCCCCCAGGCATTGGGTCGGATCCGGACTTCTCCCTTGGTCCATCGGGGGTAGAGCCGGATAGCCAGAACCAGCAGAATCAGATCTCGAGTGATAACCAAAACTACGAACCAAACCGGGATCAGATAGAGATCCCGCACCCCCAGGGCCAGAATGATCAGGGCGCAGTCAAGCAGAAGTTTGTCGGCTAAAGGATCGAGGAATGTCCCCAGACGGGTCTGTTGTCCTTGCGATCTCGCCAGGTAGCCGTCAATTCCATCGCTGATCACGGCCAGACCAAAGATGATCAAGGCAACCCAGTAATAAGTCAGATCCCCGGTCCGGCCGTAAAGGAGGAGTGCTACGGCGAAGAAGGGCACTAATACCAGTCGACCGATGGTGATCTGATTGGGGAGGTTCATAGCCGGTCAGGATTTTTCTCCAGGAAGTTTCGGGCTCGGTCCAGGCGGTCGAGAGTTATCTCCCGTCCGAGCAGACAGATCATCTCGAAGATCCCCGGACTGTCCTTCCGTCCGGTCAGGGCGATGCGGAGGGGCTGCATCAGGGCCCCGACCTTGATCCCTCGGCGCTCGATCACCCCCCGCAGCGCCTCTTCCAGTCCCTCTCGGGCAAAAGGTTCGACCTTCTCGATCGCTGTCCGGACCTCGGAGAGGATTTCCCCGGTATCTTCACCGGAACAGTGTTTGGCGACCGCCCCCGGGTCATAAACGATCTCCCCCTCGAGGCAAAAGTCGGCCTGATCGATAAAGTCAGCCAATGTCTTCAGCCGATGTCCGAGCAAGGAGATGATCTCCTCGATTTTCTCCGGGGAAACGAATTCCCACTTTGTCCCCGCCAGGAGCGGTCGGAGATGATCGGCCAGTTCCTGGGGTGGAGTATCCTGGATATAGCGGCCGTTCATCCAGTTCAGTTTCTGGTGATCGAAGACCGCCGCTTTTCGGCTCACCTGCTTCAGGGAAAATTTACTGACCAGATCCTTGATCGACATTATTTCTCGGTCATCCCCCGGAGACCAGCCAAGCAGGGATAGGTAATTAACCAGAGCGGCGGGGAGGATCCCGGCTATCCGAAAGGCCTTGAGTGAAGTGGCACCGTGCCGTTTACTTAAAGGAGTCTTATCGGCCCCCAGGATCAGGGGGAGATGGGCGAAGATCGGTGGTTCCCATTCCAGGGCCTGGTAGAGAAGGATCTGCTTGGGAGTATTGGGGAGATGATCTTCCCCCCGGATGACGTGGGTTATCTCCATCTGATGATCGTCAACCGTACAGGCGAAGTTATAGGTCGGCGAACCGTCGGACTTGATCAGGACAATGTCCTTCAACTCCGAAGCGCAGACAGTAATCCGGCCATAGACCAGGTCGGAGAACCCGATCTCTTCGGGGGGGACCCGGAGAATGATCGCCTTTCTCCCCTCGGCATCGGAATCACTGCGATAGGCCAGGCCCTGTTCGACCAGTCGCTCGGCGAGAGGACCGTAGAGTTCATCACGATGGGATTGGAAGATCGGCCCCTCATCCCAGTCCAACCCCAGCCAGGTCAGTTCATCGATGATCTCCTGACTTAATTCTTCCTGTGACCGTTGACGGTCGGTATCCTCAATCCGGAGAATGAAAGTCCCCCCTTTTCCGCGGACGAAGAACCAGTTAAAGAGAGCAGTCCTCGCCCCCCCCACGTGGAGCGATCCGGTGGGAGAAGGAGCAAAGCGGACCCGGGGCGAGGGTTCAGGCTTGTTCATAACCGTCCTTCAGAGCGTTCAAGTTGATCTCCAGCAGATCCTGATGGCGCGACGGAAGGGCGTCGGGAAGAACCCGGCGGACCGATTCCAGGCTGAGGAGTTTTGAGTGGCGGATGAAAGCTCCCAGAATTGCCATATTGGCAGCCTTGATCGTGCCTCGTTCTTCGGCGATCCGGTTGCCCGGAATCCGAACCTCGATGATATCGCTCCTCCCCGAAGGTTCATCGACCATAGAACTGTTGATGATCAAGGTCCCCCCTTTCCGAAGTTGGGGGGAAAATTTGGTCAGGGAGGGGTTATTCATTACCAGACAAAAGTCAGGCCGGGCGATGATCGGCGAGGCGATCTCCTGGCGGGAGACGGTCACGTGGCAGTGGGCGGTTCCGCCCCGGACCTCAGCCCCATAGGAGGGGATATAGGTCACCCGAAGACCAAGGATCATCCCGGCCCGGATAGCGATTTTCCCGGCCAACATAATCCCCTGTCCGCCGAAACCGGCCATAATCGTCCTCTCTGTCCCGGGATCTTGAACTCCGGCCGTTCCACCGGCAGATTGTCGATTACTGTTCATCCTTGATTACTCCGAGGGGGAATTGGGGGATGATCTGTTGGCTGATCCGGTCCAATGCGGCCTGGGGGGTCATCCGCCAGTAAGTGGGACAGGGAGAGAGGACTTCCACTAAGGAGAAGCGCCGGTCCTCCATCTGGTTGAGAAAAGCTTTCTTGATGTAGCCTTTAAGTATCCGGATATGGGCGATGGTATCAAGCGCCCCCCGGGCGATATAAGCGGTTCCGTCTAATGGGGCTAACATCTCGCAGACTTTGATCGGGGGACCGGCATCTTCGAAGTCTCTCCCCCCTGGACTGGTAGCAGTAGCCTGGCCAACCAGAGTGGTTGGAGCCATCTGCCCACCAGTCATCCCGTAGATTCCGTTATTGACGAAGATGACTGTGATCTTCTCCCCCCGGTTGGCAGCGTGAATAATCTCGGCGGTTCCGATCGCGGCCAGGTCCCCGTCCCCCTGATAGGTGAAGACTATCAGGTCGGGCCGGACCCGCTTGAACCCGGTAGCTACCGCCGGCGGGCGGCCGTGGGCGGCCTCGGTCACGTCAAAGTTAAAGTAATCGTAAGCCAGCACCGCGCAACCGACCGGGGCGATCCCCACCGTCCGCTCCCGGATACCCAGTTCGTCGATCACCTCAGCAATTATACGGTGGGCGGTCCCGTGCCCGCACCCGGGGCAATAATGGGTGGGGACATCCTGAAGACTCTCCGGCCGACAATAGATAGTTTTTTGCTTGCTTGCTGTCATCGGGGCATCCGGTCTCGCACGGCCTGGGTTATCTCCGCTCCGGTCAGAATCTCCCCCCCGCCGTGACCAAAAAACTCCACCGGGCAGCTGCCGTTAACCGCCAGACGGACATCATCGACCATCTGCCCGTAGTTCATCTCCACGGAGAGCAACTTCTTCGTCTTCCGGCTCAATTCCTGGAGCGGCTGGTTGGGGAACGGCCAGAGGGTGATTGGACGGAGCAGCCCCACCGCCAGTCCCTCCTTACGGAGCGAAGAGACAACTTCCCGGCAGATCCGGGCGGTAATCCCGTAAGCGACTATGACCAGGGAAGCGTCATCGGTCAGGAATGATTCCCAGCGGACCTCGCTCTCGGTGATCTCCCGGTAGATATCCTGGAGTTTCCGGTTATGCTCTTGGAGTTCGCCCACGCCCAGGTACAGGGATTTAATAGATCTTGGCGGACGGCCCCGGGCACCGGTCAGCGACCAATCTTTCTCCGGAAGTTGGACCGGTTTGGGGTTAGCAATTATTGCCGGCTCCATCATCTGGCCAAGGATTCCGTCGCCGAGGATCAAAGTCGGGGTCCGGTATCGATCGGCGATATCGAAGGCTAAAAATGTCAGGTCGGCCAGTTCCTGGACCGAGGCCCCGGCCAACACCGGGGTCCGATAGTCACCGTGTCCCCCGCCCCGGGTTGCCTGGTAATAATCCGCCTGGGCGGGGCCGATATTCCCCAGACCCGGTCCCCCCCGGGATATATTGACAATTACCGCCGGGAGTTCACATCCTGCCAGATAGGAGATCCCCTCCTGCTTGAGACTGATCCCAGGGCTGGAAGAGGAGGTCATCGCCCGTACCCCCGCCACCGAGGCACCGAAGACCATACTGATCGCCGCCAGTTCGCTCTCCGACTGGATAAAGACCCTCTCCTCCTCCGCCATCCGCTTCGACATATAGGCAGTCAGTTCGTTCTGCGGGGTGATCGGGTAGCCAAAATACGCTTGGCAGCCGGCCTGGATCGCGGCTTCTCCAATTGCCTCGTTCCCGCAGAATAGAGTCGGTTCAGTTGTAAATTTTTCCCTCACGACAAAAAATACTATTGGTCTTTAAGTTTCCAGAATTGTAATCGCGACATCCGGACAGACAGTAACACAGAGACAACAGCCGGTACACTGCTCGGGTTGGGAACTGAAGACGGGATAGATCCCCTTTTGGTTCATCTTCTCCTCAACCGAGATTAATTTCCCCGGGCAGACGTCAACACAGAGGCCGCAGCCCTTGCAACGGGATTGGTTGATGATTATCTTAGGCATCAGATTCGTTTCTTCGGGAGTTCATCAGAAAGAAAGAAATATACCGGATCGGAGGCAAAAATGCCAAATTATTCTTCTGCCTCTCAGCGGTGGTAGTGGGAACGACCGCCCCAATTCAGTTTATCGCGTAAGATTGAGTAATAATTTGAATCGGAAGAGCGCAACAGTTGGAGAGGCTCCTTCCCCCGGCGGACCACCACCTCGTCACCCGATTCAAGTGCGATCCCGAGTTGGCCGTCCACGGTCAAACAAGTCTCCGGGGGGGCCGTCTTCATCACAATCCGGATGGTCCTTTCTCCCCCAATGATAATCGGCCGATTGGTCAGGGTATGGGGGCAGATCGGATTGAGGAGGGAAACCTCCAGCCCCGGATTGATAATCGGCCCCTGGGCCGAGAGCGAGTAGGCGGTGGAACCGGTGGGGGTGGCGATGATGAGCCCGTCAGCCATATACGCGGTCAGGTAGTCGTCATCGACAAATGCCTCCATCTTGATCACCCGGGCCAATCCTCCCTTCCCGATCACCAGGTCGTTCACGGCGGTAAATTCCTCTGATTGGCCGGCCGGGCCGAGACAGGCCCCGTCCAGTGTCATTCTCTTCTCCACATTCAGCCGATCGGCCAGAAGGTCTTCCAGGGCCGGGTCGAGTTCTTCCAGTCTGACCTCGGTCAGAAAACCGAGGCCACCGAGATTAACCCCCAGCAGGGGGATATCCTTACGTTTCAGCAGACGGAACGTTCGGATCAGTGTGCCGTCCCCGCCGAGGACAATCAGGGCGGAGACCTCCTCACCAAGTTGGGATAGTTCACAGGCATCCTCCTCCCGCCCCAGGGCAACGGCCAGGCTCCGCTCCAGAACCACCCCTGCCCCCCCCGCTTTCAGCCTCCGAGCGATCTCCTCCGCCCGCCGGCGGGAGTTTTTCTTCTTCAGATTGGCAACAATCCCGATCGTTTTCATATTATTTACCGCAAAGACGTAAAGACCTGATGACTGTCCGGGACCGAAGAGCAGGGATCTTCCATCCCGCCTCCGCCTCCCGGCAGCCGGGGTCCAAATCGATAAACCGTATTTTTCTCTTTCTCCCCCGCCACGGGTTCGCGAGCTTCGATTCCCCCCACCCGATTACTCCTAATCGTCCACTTCTAATTCACCGCCTTCAGGTACCGGACAACTCGGTTCTTGGGTCATCTGATCTAATCAGGGTCTGAAGGGGAAACCGCGGAAGCCAGGTCAATGCGAGGGGGCGACGAAGCAATCTGTTTATTCTCTGATGAGATTGCTTCGTCACATAGTTCATCGCAATGACAAATCCTCCGTGACTTAAGGTTTCGTTCAGGTCTTAATTAAACCTAAGTTGAGCGATTATTGCGGATGAAATGTGCTAAGATTTTGCCGGC
>CAYXKT010000023.1:0-26413 GCA_964465735.1 uncultured bacterium | reverse complement strand
GCAAAAGATTGGTGCAGTTCGCCGCATAGAATCGCTCAATTTAGGTTGAAGATAATTAATCGTCGTGCCTCCCCCTACGGGGGATGTTTAGTATCTAAACGAAAACCCCAGAAACCAGGTCATTGCGAAAGGAATGACAAATTCTATGTGTTTTGAGGTTTTCGTTCAAACACTACTTAACCAGGGTCCCCATATCTCTTGAGAGCAGCAGCCCGCGCAGCGGGCGATACATTCTTAGCCAGGGCGTGTCGAAGATCCGGCTTCAGACGGAACTCCGTGGTATGGAGTTATGGACAAACATTGTCGCCCCCCCACAGGGGGCGGCACATAATTAATCGATCTTATCAATTCGGTTCGGGGCTTTTGTTTTACTCGACCGGGTAGCGGAAGATGGCGGCCAGGGGGGAGTCCGCCGGCATTTCCCCGCTCTCGACCGCGTGGACCCGGCCGCCGGTGAGGATGGTTTGGACAGCGGCCAAGTCGATCAGATCCTCAGAATTCGCCTCCTCCCGCTCGAAGAACTCCGTCTCCCCGGATTCGGGGTCAAACCTGCCCCAGCAATGTCCGCCCGTCACCGCGAAGAGCGCTTCCACCCGGCCGTGACCGGCGGCGACGAGCACCGTCTTCAGATCCGACCCGGCCAGATTTTTTTCCGAGAGCTGATGGTATTTTGCCTCGTCCTGCCGCCGGGTTTCCAGAAAGTAAGGCCGAACGATCGGCCAGGTCCGGTCGTGGAGTTCCTGTTCGTCGAGCCGGTCGGGGTTGGTGGAGAAATCGCTGTCGAGCAGGTGGGGATAGGAACAGGCCTCCCGGTAAAGAGAGAGGTACTGATCGTCTGCCGCCAGTAGCAACGGTTCTTGGGAACCCCCGACTTGCCGGTTGACCTCGGCGTCGATCCGGTGAAAGATTTCTTTCAGCAACTCTTTTTCGTCCTGTTCTCCCGCTCCCTGGCCGTGAAATACCGCCGCCCGCCGGCCGTGGCCGCCGGGGGTACCGGTATGAAACTGCAGGCTCTTCTGGGGGGAGTCAAGATTGAGGAATTCCTCCAGACTGGCGGGCAAGCCGGGGAGCTTGATCTCCCGGACGCTGTAACGGGTCCCTTCCAGCAGCCGCACCCGGTGCTTGCTGAAGGCCAGGAGAAAGAAGCGGCCGTTGCCGGAGAGCAGCTTCAGCAGCGGAGCGACGTGGAACCGGGTAGAGACAGTCACCAGTTCGGGGAGATCGACCGGGAGGCGATAATAGCGCAGGGTCTTTCCGGAGAGGAAGACGGCCAGGCCGTCGGCTGGATGCTCCCATAAAGACTCTCGATCCGGGAGCTCCCGGACCGGCCGGAGAAAATTTTCGATCTCCGCGGTCTTCATCCCGGTTTCTTCCAGGTAGCGCCCGGCCCTGAAGAGGAGATTCTTCAGCCGGACGGGGTTTTGCTGCCGCTCCCGCCCGGCCCGAGCCGTCGGCAGATAGATGGAGACAGCGGGGTCGCTGCTGTCGGCGATAAGTTGTTTCAGCTCTTCCCTGGTCAGTAACATCATTTCCATATTTCCTCCTGGTTGTCGCGATTCATCAGTTGACAAACCCTCCTCCTCCGATTATTTCTTCTGACAGCGGGGGCAGTAGTAAGCGGAGCGGCCGGAGATTTTCAGCCGCTCGATCTTCCCTCCGCACCGGGGACAGTCCCCTCCTTCTTCCCGCTTCCCGGTCAGGTAGCCGGCGGGAAAAAATTTCGGGTCGGCTTTATTCCTAATCGCGGTCTTCAAAACCCGCCGCATCGTCCGGTGGAGCCGGTTGACCGTCTCCCGGTCGAGCTCGCGGGGTTCGCTTTGAGGGTGGAGACCGGCCTGGAAGAGGATCTCGTCGGAGTAGATGTTGCCGATCCCGGAGAGGTCCTTCTGGTTCATCAGGGCGGACTTCAAACTCCCCCGCTTCTTCTCGAGAATGCCGGCGAATTCCTCCCTCCCGATCTCGAGGGCGTCGGGGCCGAGATTATGTTCGCCGGCGAACTCCTCGATCGTTTCTGCCCGGGCGATCTTTCCCAGCAGCCGGACGTTGACGTAAGCCAGGCGGTAGCCGTTGTCGAGGAGCAGCAGCATCCGGGTATGGTCCGGCTCGTAGGCGGGATCCCGGAAGTACTTCAGCTCTCCGGTCATCCCGAAATGCTCGACCAGCCAGCCGTCGCCTTCCAGCCGGGCGAAGAGATATTTTCCCCGGCGGCGGGTGGCCCCCAGAGTCCGTCCGGTCAGCCGGTCGCAGAATTTCTTCCCGCTCCCGCCGGAAAGGATTTTTGCCGTCCGGATCTCGACCCCGGTGATCTTCTTTCCCCGGGCGGTCGCGTCCAGGTAGCGCCGGTAAACTTCGACATCGGGCAGCTCGGGCATTATATTCTTTCCCGGTTACGATCGGCGAGGAGCTCGATCACTTCCCGGTCGGGGACATCATACCAGTTCCGGTAACTCGCGGCCACCGCCCGGAATAACTTCGGCATCTCCACCACCACCACCTCGTCGGCCTCGTCTTCCAGGCGGGAGGCGGTCTCCGGTCCGGCGACCGGGGCGGCGGCCACGATCCAGGCGGCCCCCAGGTTCCGGCAACAGAGGATGGAGGCACCCATCGTCGAGCCCATCGCGATCCCGTCATCGACCAGGATCACCGTCCGGTCCGAGATTGCGGGCAGCCCCCGGCCCCCGCGGAGGGTCTGTCTGCGCCGCTCGACCTCCCGGGTCTGTTCTTTCTTCACCGCCGCGATCACCTCTTCAGGGACCCAGCGTTGGGCCCCTTCGATCATATAGGTCGAGCCGTCCTCGGCGATCGCCCCGAAGCCGGCCTCCGGGTTGTCGGGGAAGGGGAGTTTCCGGGTGATGATAATGGAGAATTCGGCGTGGAGGCGGTCGGCGACCCGAACCCCCACCTCGACCCCGCCCCGGGGGATGGCCAGGACCAGGACGTCCCGGTCCCGGTATTTCTCCAGTTCCCGGGCCAGCTGTTCCCCGGCGTCGGTTCGATCGCGAAACATATTCAGCCTCCCAGCAGTTTCTTGAATTTTCCCTCGTCGATTATCTTCGCCTCTTCCTCTTCGGCCTCTTTCAGCTTGCTTCCGGGATCTTCCCCCGCCACCAGGTAATCGGTATTACCGCTCACGCTCGAGGTCGCCCTTCCGCCCCATTTCTCCACTTCCGCCCGGGCCTGATCCCGGGTGAAATCATCCAGGGCCCCGGTGAAGACAAAGTTCTTACCCTGCAGGGTCGATTTTTTCGTCGTCGGCTTCCCCGATTTCGGCTTCACCCCGGCTTGTTTCAGGCGCCGGAGGACTTTCCGGTTCTCCGGATCGGAGAAAAACCTCTCCACGCTTTCGGCGATCTTCGGACCGATTTCCCTGATCGCTTCCAGGTCCTCCCGTCCGGCCTGCTCGATCTCCTTTAGGCCGGAGAATTCCCGGGCCAGGACCCGGGCCAGCCGCCCCCCCACGTGCCGGATCCCCAGAGAGTAGAGGAAACGGGCCAGTTCCGGTTTCATATTCTTCCGGATCTCCCGGTGGAGCTGCCGGGCGGATTTTTCGGCGAAGCCCTCCAGTTCTTCCAGGTCGGCGGGTTTCAACCGGTAGAGGTCGGCCGTATCTTCGACCAGGCCGCGGTCGACCAGTCGCTCGATGATCTTTTCGCCCAGCCCGTCGATATTCATCCCTTCCCGGGAAGCGTAATGCTTGATCTTTTCCACCAACTGGGCCCGGCAGGACAATCCGGCGGGGCAGAAATAGTAGGCCCCTTCCCGGTAAACTTCGCCCCCGCAGGAAGGACACCGGTCCGGCATCTCGAATTTCTTTCCCCGTTTCCGCCCCGGTTTCTTGATCCGCTCCGCCACCTCGGGGATGACGTCCCCGGCCCGCTCCACCCGGACCGTGTCCCCGGGGCGGAGATCTTTCTTCTTCACCTCGTCGGCGTTATGGAGGGTGGCCCGGCTGACCGTCACCCCGCCCACCTCGACCGGGTCGAGGAGGGCGACCGGGGTCAGCATCCCGGTCCGACCCACCTGGACCACGATGTCCTCCAGGCGGGTGACTTCCTTCTTCGGGGGGAACTTCCAAGCCAGGGCCCAGCGGGGGCTGCGCTGCCGTTGACCCAGCCGCTCGCGCAGTTCGGTGTCGTCGAGCTTGATCACCATCCCGTCGATCTCGTAATCCAGATCGTCCCGCTTTTGCTCCAGCTGCCGGTGCCTTTTCTTCACCTCCCGGCGCGACCCGGTCGGGCGGTTTTCCGGGTTGACCGGGAGCCCCCACCCGCGGAGCCGGTCGAGTTTTTCCCGGTGGGAGGGGAATTCGGCCGCCCGGGCCTTCAACACCTCGTAAAAAAAGACCAGGAAGGGTTTCCCCGCCGCCTCTTTCGGGTCGAGCCGGCGCATCGTCCCGGCGGCGGCGTTGCGGGGGTTGGCGAAAGCTTCCTTTCCCTCCTTTACCCGTTGCCTGTTCAGTTTCTGGAATCCTTCCCGGTTCATCAGGACCTCCCCCCGGACGGCCAGGAATTCCGGCGGATCGCCCCGCAGACAGAGGGGAAGGGAGGATACGGTCTTCAGGTTGTGGGTAATCTCCTCCCCGGTCTCCCCGTCCCCCCGGGACGATCCCCGGACCAGGGAACCCTTTTCGTAAACCGCCTCGATCGAGAGACCGTCGAACTTGGGTTCAAGAAAGAGTTCCGGGGTCTTCTCCCCGGTCTTTCTTTCCAGGGAATCAAGGTAATCCACCACCTCTTCCGCCTCGAGAACCGAGTTCAGGCTGAGCATATCCGCGGAGTGGTTGACCTTCTTCAGTTTCTCGACCGGCTCCGCCCCGACTTTCTCCGTCGGGGAATCCCCGGTCCGGAGATCGGGATATTTCCCTTCCAGTTCCTGGAGCCGCTTAAAGAGCTTATCGTAGGCGGAATCGGCGATCTCGGGCTGATTTTCGACGTAATAGAGATAGTCGTGGTGCTCGATCGCTTCCCGCAGGGCCGCCGCCTGTTTCCGGGCCTCTTTCTTCCCGGTCTTTTCGAGATCCTTGAAATCGGTATCGGGATTCTTCTTGTAGTCGTCGGCGGGAACCATCGGATTCACTTCCGGGTCAGGATTTCCTTCAGCTGCTTTAATTTCCGGGTATTGATCACGTCGGCCGCTTCCAGCCACCCCCGCCGGGCCTGGCCGATCCCGAACCGCATAAATTCCAGGTCGGTCAGCCGGTGGGAGTCGGTGGAGACGGCGATCTTGCCCCCGTTATCCTTGACGAACTTGCAGTACACGTCGTTGAGATCGAGCCGGTCGGGCTGGGCGTTCAGCTCCAGCACCACCCCCCGCTCGATTGCCGCGGTGATGATCTTCTCGATATTCACCTCGATCGGCGGGCGCTTCCCGATCAGCCGGGTGGTGGGATGATCGAGAATATTGACCTGGGGGTTATCCAGGGCTTTCAAGATCCGGTCGGTCTGTTTGCCGGCGGGAAGATCGAACTTGTAATGGACGGCGGCCACCACCAGGTCCAGCTCCTTTAAGATCCAGTCGGGGAGATCGAGGGTCCCGTCCTCCATAATATCGACCTCAATCCCGGTCAGGACGGTGAATCCCTCCAATTTTTCATTCAGCTTCCCGATCTGCTTGATCTGCTTTTTCAGGCGTTCGGGATCGAGACCGGTGGCCACCGTCAGCCGCCGGGAATGGTCGGTGACGGCGATATATTCATAGCCCCGTTCCCGGGCGGCCTCGGCCATCTCCCCGGCGGTGTAATCCCCGTCCGATTCCTCGGTATGAAGATGGAGATCGCCCCGGATATCGTCGAGGGTGATCAGGTCGGGGAGCTTTCCTTTCCGGGCGGCTTCGATCTCGCCGCGGTCCTCCCTCAACTCGGGGGGGATGAAAGGAAGATCCACCGACTCGTAGACCTCCTTCTCGGTCTTCCCGGCCACCCGTTTTTTGCCGTCCCCTTTCCCTTTGAATACCCCGTATTCGCTGATCTTCAGTTTCCTGCCCTGCCCGATCTTGCGGACGGCGATATTGTGGGGCTTGGAACCGGTGAAGTAGAGCAGGGCGGCCCCGTAGCTGACCTGGGCCACCGCCCTCAGGTCGACCTGGAGGCCGGAGCGGAGGATCACGGTCGATTTGGTCTTTCCCCGGGAGACGACCTTCTCCACGTCCTCGAAGCCGGTAAACCGCTCCATCACTTTCTCCCGGGAGCCCCGTTTGCAGGTAACCAGGATATCGAGATCCCCGACCGTTTCCTTGCCCCGGCGGTAGCTTCCGGCCACCGTGATCTCCTTAACCTGCTTCGACTTTTCGAGATATTCGACCAGGGGAGCGGCAAACTCCGCGGCCCGGGCCAGCTTGAAGCGGCCGGGTCCGCCTTCGGTCCGGGCCTCGATCTCTTCGAGGATGGACTGCTGGGTCTTCTCTCCGAACCCTTTCAGTTCCCGGACTTTTCCGGAACGGGCGGCTTTCTCCAGACCCTTCAGGGAGGAAATTTCCAGCTCCTGATACAGCGCCTTGACTTTTTTCGGTCCCAGTCCCGCCAGCTCCATCATCTCGCTTAACGAAGACGGAAGCCGCTGATGGATCTCTTCGAGCTGGGAGAGCTTTCCGGTCTCCACGATCTCCTCGATCTTCCCGGCCAGGTCCTCTCCGATCCCGGAGAGCCGGGTCAGGTCTTCGTCCTTTTCCAGCATCTCCCGCACGGACCGGGACTGGCCCTCGATCGTCCGGGCCGCCTCCCGGTAGGCCCGGACCCGGAACCGGTTGGCCCCCTCGATCTCCAGCAGGTCGGCCACCTCGGAAAAGATATCGGCGATGTCGGTGTTATGGACAGGCATCACTCCTTCCCTATCTTAATCGCTATCGCTATCGGAATCGGTAGTTCTATCCGCCTTCGTTAATCCTTCGGCGGACCAAGTCGGGATCGCTATAGCCTCCGAGTCAAACCTTCAGCATTTCTTTCAGTCTCAGCGCGTCGCGGGGGGCGTGGCCGCTATCGTCGTTGTCGAAGTAGCAGTAGACGTCCTTGCCCGAGCCGGCCCAGGCGGAGAAAGCCCCGGCCCAGCCGGAAAGCTCGCCGGCGGAGTAACTGCCCTGATAGGCCTCGCCCGGCCCGTGGAGACGGACATAGACGAAATCGGCGGTCACCTCTTTCGGCGAGATCCGCCCGGCCAGCTGATAGATGCAGAAGGCCGCCCCGGCCTCGTTGAGAAGGTTATAGATCCGGGCGTCGAACCAGGAGGGATCCCGGAATTCAAAGGTGAACCGGCCGTCTTCCGGGAGCAGCCCCAGGAAAGATTCCAGCCGCTCGGGGTTGCACCGCCAGCGGGGCGGCAGCTGGAAGAGGGCCGGACCGAGCCGGCCGCCCGGCTTGCCGACCCGCTGGAGAAAACCGGAGAGGGGCCGGCGGGGATCCTTGAGCTTCTTCATATGGGTGATATACCGACTGGCCTTGACCGCGAAGACGAAGTCTTCGGGAACCGTCGCTTGCCAATGTTTAAGCGTCTTCGCCTCCGGCAGCCGGTAGAAGGAGTTGTTGATCTCGGCGGTGAAAAAATGCCGCCGGTAGTAATCCAGCCACTGCTCCTCGGCAAGGTCGTCGGGATAGAAGTTCCCCTTCCAGTGGGGGTAATGCCAGCCGGAGGTCCCGATCCGGATCCGTTGCTTTCCCCGGGTCATTCCGGGGAAACCATCCGCTCCGCTTCCCGGACCAGCTGGCAGGCGTAGCCCCATTCGTTGTCGTACCAGCTCATCACCTTGATCAGGTCGCCATCGACCACCTGGGTCATCCCCAGGTCGACGATCGAGGCCCGGGGATCGGCGATGATGTCCGAGGAGACCAGGAGATCGTCGCAAGCCCCAAGCACCCCCCGGTAGCGGTCCGTGGCCGCTTCTTCGCGGAAAATCCTGTTGACCTCCTCGACCGTAGTCTCTCTGGCGGCCAGGGCGGTGATATCGGCCAGGGAGCCGGTCGGGATCGGGCCCCGGACGGCCACCCCGTCGAACTTCCCTTCATACTGAGGGAGGACCTTCTGGGTCGCCAGGGCCGCGCCGGTGCTGGTGGGGACGAAGTTGGCCGCTCCCGCCCGGCCCCGCCGCGGTTTCTTGTGGGGGCCATCGACCAGCCCCTGAGAGGAAGTATAGGCGTGGATGGTGGTCATCAGGGCCTTGCGGATGCCCAGCCGCCGGTCGAGGATCTCCATTACCGGGGCAATGCAGTTGGTGGTGCAGCTGGCGCAGGAGATTATCGCGGGTTTTTCCCCCTCCGGGCTGACCCCGCCGACCACGGTGGCCACCTCGGGGCTCTTCGAGGGGGCGGAGAGGATCACCGCCTTCGCCCCGGCCGCCAGGTGCTTTTCCAGGTCCTCTTTTTGAGTAAAAAGTCCGGTGCACTCAAAGACAATGTCGATCTCCAGGTCTCCCCAGGGGAGCCGAGCGGGGTCCTTCTCCCCAATCACTCGGTAATGGGTGCCGTCCACCACCAGGTTGTCTCCGTCGGCGGAGACGGTCTTCCCCCAGCGTCCGTAAACAGTGTCGTACTTCAGCAGATAGGCGAGGTTCTCTGCCGAAACCAAATCGTTGATCTCCACCACTTCCAGTTTCTCGGATTCCAGCAGCAGCTTGAAGGTCGCCCGCCCGATCCTGCCCATTCCGTTGATGGCGACTTTCTTCTTCATTTTTATCTACCTCCTGTTGCGAATTTCTCTGTGATTGATATTACTTCCCGGTTTCTCCCCGGCCGGGTCAGAAACCCCGGAAGCGATAAACCGTCTCAATGGAATTGAAGAGGTCGAGGTAGTTCTCCAAAAGCCGGGTCAGGAGCAGGTGTTTTCGGACCTTCTCCCGGCCGGCTTCCCCCATCTTCCGGCAGAGACCGGGGTCTTTGAGAAGGAGGATGATCTTCTCGGCCGTCTCCTCGATCGAGGAGACCAGGAATCCGTTCTCCCCGTTGACGATCTGGTAGCGGATCCCGCCGGTATCACCCCCGATTACCGGAGTCTTCTTCCACATCGCCTCGGCCACGGTCAGACCGAACCCCTCCCGGATCGATTTCTGCAGCACCACCGCCGCCCGACACTGAAGAGCATTGACCAGGGCGGTGTCCTCCTTAGAGAGGATGACGATCCGCTCCTCCTTCTGGTCAAGGATGGAGTTGTAAACATCCTCGCCTTCTGGGTCGTCGGTAGCGACGTTGCCGAGCAGGACCAGGGTGGCGTCCACCTCCCGCCGGGCGATCTTGAAGGCCTCGATCACCCCCTCAGGGTCCTTCCAACGGTCAAAACGGGAAATCTGGACCACTAGGGGGAGATCGGTTGGGATATCGTAATAGTTGAGGCGCTCATCCATCTCTTCCCCGCTCATATCGTAATTGGTGATCGAGAAGGGATCGATCGCCGGCATCAGGAAGAACTGGGGGATATCCAGTTTCTGTCGGTACTCCTCGATGCTGAGGATGGCGGCGTCGTATTGGTTGATGAATCCGGTCAGGTACTGAAGCAGTTCCGGGTCAGGTTCGGTCAGGTCGATGTGGCACCGCCAGAGCCAAGGCCCGCTCTTGGGATAGTGCTCGATCATAGCCAGTGGTTGGGGATCGTGGACGATGACGAGGTCGTGGTCGAGGTGATTGCGGATGGCGTTCTCCCGGATCACCCGGCGGTAGATCTGCTTCTTCCGGTCGGTGAGGTTGATCTTCCCGCCCTGGAGAGCGTTGTGCATCTTCTTGGTGATGGAGAAAAAGTCCGGGGAGCCCTGGATCACCCTCCAGCCGGTTGTGATTCCGACGCTATTCATCAGCAATGAGAGCGAGTCGAGGAGGTTGGCCACCCCACCGCCATAGTAGGTGGAGCTGACATTGGCCACGTGAAGGCCATTGATCCGGGAGGCCTTCTCCCGGATCCGCTCCACCGCCTCTTCCCCGATCAGGGGCCGATAATCCTCAATTCCGATCAGTTTCTCTTCCATAGTCAACCTTCCCCTCTTGGATTTATTCCCAGTACTTCGGTTTTCCGTAATAATCGAAGATCCGGTCTTCGTATTCCCGGTTGACCGGGGCGGAGGGATCGTAAGGGGGGCTCTCCTTGATCTCGCCTCGGGAAAGTTCGGTCGCAGCCTTCTTCTCCAGCCAATTGATCGCCTCCAGCCACTGGATCGCGACCAGAACCTTCTTCCCCGGCAGCCAGTCGCGGGTATCAACGGCCAGGTAGCGCAGGACCCAGGTCTCATCGTCAATCACCAGGTCATCGATATGGCCGATATCCCCGTCCCGGGCCTGTACGCCATAGCCGATAATCTCTTTAGCGCTGCGCAGGTCGGTCTCCTCCTCGGCCTCTTCGTTCTTCTGGTTTTCCTCAGAAGGTACCGGGGCCAAGGGGATGGAGGCCCCGAATCTCGGTCCGGGCATCCAGTAGATCGGCCAGTTATAGTAGTTGAAGAGCCGGCGTTCCTTTTCCCGCGAAAGCGGCAGGTCGGTCGAGATGTCGGGACTGTTTTTAACTTCCTCCCGGCTGAGTTCGACCGGGATCAGTTCCTCTTTCCCGTTGGGCAGGCCCAAAGCGGAAGGCGAAATCAGAACCTCGCGCCGGACCAGCCAGCCGCCGGTAGCCACCACCAGGTAGCATATCGCCCGGGTTTTTTCCTCGAAGAGAAGGTCCTTGACTTTGCCGATTTCTCCGTCGGAAGCCTGGATGTGATAACCAGTCAGTCCTTTCATACTGAGAAGCATCTTTCACCTCCGATTAAATTTCTGTAGTACCTTTCTGGTGGATTGTCCGGAGCCAACTCCGCGGAGTTTCTGTATCGCCGGGAGCAAAGATGAGAGTCTCCGATAATATTCTTGTCCTATTTTCCCCCGCAGGGAAAAATAAAACAATGTGCCCGCTCTACTATTTATTGACTTTTATCTACCCCGAGCTAGCGTTTACCGGGCCTGCCCACGGAGGCGATGGGGGCGGTTCGCTTTGAGTTGTTCATTTGTTCTGGGGACACGATACTTAATTCCCGCTCGGGCCGGTTCCGGTCAGGGTCTCGTAGCCGGCGACAATATCCAGCAGTTCCCCGGTGATCGCTCCCTGGCGGAGGCGCTGATACTCGGTCTCCATCTCCTCGCGTTTTTCCTCGATATTCTTTTCCGCCCCCTCCATCGCCGCCAGCCGGGCGGCGTTCTCGGCCGCCAAGGACTCGACAAAGGCGCGGTAGAGGGAGATAAAGAGATACTGGCGGACCAGGACTGAGAAGAGCCTGTCCCATCCCAGGGTATAGAAGGGCAAACTCCGGGATTCCCATTCTTCCGCTTCCAGGGACTCCAGCCAGTAACGGTTGAGCGGCAGGATCCGGACGCTGACCGGCCGGTAGGCGGCCCCGGAAGTGGGCCGATTATGGAAGAGAACAATCCGCTCGATTCTCTCTTCGGCCCGCCACTTTTCGATTCGGAGCAGTACCCGGCTGACCGCCGCCCCAGTCGCGCCCAGGGAACCGGGGAGACGTTCGAAAGCGTCGGCCGGATATCCCACCTCTTCCAGCCCTCCCGGGAGCTTCGCCCCCATCGCCAGGACCTTCCAGGTCATCTCTTTCCCTCCCGATGATTCCATCTCCCGGCGGGCGTAAAGAGCGATCTTCTCGTTGAATTGACCGCACATCCCCTGTCCGGAGCCGAAGACCACCGCCCCGCCCGCTGTCGGCTGCCCCTGCCGGACGGATTCCATCCCGGCGGGTCGGTCCCGGAGGATGATCTGCAACCCCATCTCGACCGTCCGGCTATAGCCGGCCAGAGCTTCCACCGCTCGGCGGTACTGCCGGATGCTGACCGCGGCCAGAGCCTTCATCGTAGAGACCACCGAACCCATCTGTTCGGTACTCTCGATCTTCCGCTTCAGTTCTTCCTGGGTCGGCATCAGCTTACTTGAGGTTCTTTCCCGGTTGCGAAATGTTTCCCGTTAGGGAGAGTCTGTCTTCAACTCCCCCAGGGCCTCCCGGGAGGATTTCAGGATCCGCTCCCGGTCTTCCCCGCTTAAATCCTCGCCGGCCAGAATCCGTTCTCCTGCTTCGATCAGTTGCTCGCGGGCCGCTTGCCGAATTTTCGTTTTCGCCTCTTTTACCCGGTCGAGCGCTATCGGGTCGAGCAGGCCTGCGGTCAGGGCGAGGAGGACGGCGATCTGTTCCGGGACGGGGATCGGGGAGTACCTCGGCTGCTTAAGGACTTCCCGGACCCGCCTTCCCCTCTCCAGGGTCGCGCGAGTTTCCTCGTCGAGACGGGTCCCGAAGCGGGAGAATGCCTCCAGTTCCTCGAACTGGGAATAGGAGAGGCGCAGGTCGCCGGCCACCGCCCGGTAGGCGGGCAGCTGGGTCTTACCCCCGACCCGGGAGACCGATTTTCCCACGTCGATCGCCGGCAGGATCCCCTGTTGGAAGAGGTGGGGAGATAGATAGATCTGGCCGTCGGTGATCGAGACCAGGTTGGTGGGAATATAGGCGGAGATGTTCTGGACCTGGGTCTCGATGATGGGCAGAGCGGTCAGACTCCCGCCCCCGTTCTCTTCGTTTAAGTGGGTGGAACGTTCCAGAAGCCGGGAATGGATGTAGAAGATATCCCCGGGGTAGGCTTCACGGGCCGGAGGCCGGCGCAAAAGCAGGGAGAGTTCCCGATAGGCCCGGGCGTGGCGTGTGAGGTCGTCGTAGATAATCAAAGCGTCGTCTCCTTGTTCCATAAAATACTCGGCGATACTGGTGGCGGCGTAGGGAGCGGCGAACTTCAGACCCGGAGAAGATTCCCCCGAGGCCGCCACCACCACCGTCTTTTCTCGGACCCCGTATCGGTCGAGCTCGGCGATCAGCCGGGCCACCGAAGAGCTCTCCTGGCCGATCGAACAATAGACGCAGAAAACATTGGTGTTTTTTTGATTAATCACGGTGTCCAGGGCCACCGCGGTCTTTCCGGTCTGACGATCTCCGATGATCAGTTCCCGCTGACCGCGACCGATCGGGATCAGGGCGTCAACCGCCTGAATCCCGGTCTGGAGGGGAACGGTAACCGGGTCCCGAACCATAATTCCCGGGGCCGGTCTCTCGATCGGAAGACGCCGTCCGGACCGGATCGGCCGCCCCCCGTCCAAGGGCCGGCCAACGGGATCGACTACTCGGCCTAAAAGCTCTTCGCCGACCGGCGTCTCCATTATCTTTCCGGTACTTCTGACCTCGTCGCCGGCCCGAATCGATTCCCCGGAGCTGAGCAGCACCGTCCCGATCCGGTCGGGGCCAAGATCGAAAGCAATCCCCAATCGGTCACCCGGAAACCGGAGGATCTCCTCCGACCGGACCCCGGGAAGTCCGCTCACCTGGGCCACCCCACTTCCCACGGCAAGCACGGTCCCCACGGCCTGGGCCCGAAGCGGCGCTGCCCGATCGTGGGCGGACCGCAGGCCGTCGATGACCTGGTCGATGGCGGACCTGAGTGCGGCGGGATCAGACATCACTCCCGTCCTCCTCTTTTTTCTTCTTTTCGTCGTTTGTCTCCCCACCGCCACCGGCCGTCTCCTCCAGGAATTTCTTCATCTCTTCTTCGAAAAAATCCAGATAATAATCGACGGACCAGGCGATCTTGTAACCCCCGCCCTTGACTTCGATCCCGCAGATCAGTTCTGGGTTGGTGGAGAAATTGATCTTCAGGTCTTCTCCAGCTTCTTCCGAAAGCGCCCCGGCGATCTCGGCCTTATTGGCCTTGGAGAGGTCGAAAACGGTGGTCACGGTCAGATTACTCTTCGAGTCGCGGGCCGCGGAGATCATCTTTTCCCGCTCTTCGTCTTCCTCGCGGTATCGCTGAAGAAAAACCGCGATCACTTCCTCTTCCAGGGGGCGACGGGCCAGATCCTCGATCATTCGACGAGTCAGGCCGTAAATACTCTCCGCGGACCGGCGGCGGAAATCGTCCAGGAAGTCGGATTTTCTCCGCCCCAGCGCGGCCAGCCATTCTTTCTTCTTTCTCTCCACCTCCTCTCCCGCTTCCTTGATCATCGCATCGCGCCGGTTTCGGGCTTCCGCGGCGGCCTTCTCCAGTTCCCTGTCTTTCTCCTCCTTTAGTTCCCGGGATTTCTTCTCGAATTTCCGCTTCTCCTCCCCGGCCTCCTCTTCCTTCTCCCGGGCCCGATTAAGCCGGTCGGCGATCTTCTCTTCCCGCCGGTCCATCGCCGCGATGATCCGGTCATAGAGAAAGTGCTTGAGGAGGAAGACCAGGATGAGGAAATTGACGATCTGGGCGGCGAAGGTAAACCAATCGAGCGTCATCTCAACCCCCCGCCCCGATCACGTGGTTCCAAAAGGGATTGGCGAAGATCAGGATAATCGCCACCACGAAACAGTAGATCGCCGTGGATTCCACCATTGCCAGACCCACGAAGAGAGTCCGGGTGATGGTGTTGGACTCGTCCGGCTGCTGGGCAATCGAGGATAAGGCCCGGCTGAGGGCGATCCCTTCGCCCAGGGCGGGCCCGATCGACCCGATGGCAATGGTCAGACCGGAGACGACAATTGAAGCCAGACCAATGATATCCGCACTTTCCATATTATTCCTCCTTGTGGTTGTTATCGTTCTGTCAAAATAAATAACCACAGAGAACACAAAGAGTATTGAAATAGAAGGGATTACATAAATTGACTCTTTTTCCCCTTCAATGTTCTCTTAAAATACCATCCTTTTAACCCCGTCCTTGAGCAAATGAACCTTAAAGCCAATGATTAATCCGGCTTTCTTGCCGGCAGCATTTAAATGCGTTAATAATTGCGCTTCGAATATCCTGGGCCTACTTTCAGCCGCCTTTATTTGTGCGGCACTTCACCTTCTGCTAAATATCTAAACGGTGAGGCCCGACTTCTTTCTCCTTATATTTCAAATTGATACTCTTTGGTCGGGTAAAACAATCTTTCTCCAGTCAAATTCATCGGCTGATGCTTGCTCATACCCACTTTCGAATAACCCCGTTCCTCAACTCTTATGCGCTTCGATGGCGCAAAATATGATTTTTTAGTTATTTCTCAATGAGCATATATAATCCGCTCATTTCTCATCAGAACTTTACTTTTTAGAGTTTACGAAGAAAGTGGAGAGACTTGATCCTGAATTTTCTCAGTGGGCTTGGTGGTTTCATTCTTTTTCCTAAAATTTTTGACGGTACCGTTGTTATTCTCCGGCCCGGGCCGGGCGGCGGAAGCGATATAGACGGCGGCCAGGACCGCGAAGATGTAGGCCTGGATCTGGCCGATCAGCAGCCCGAGAACGGACATAATCACCGGCACGAAAAAGGGGACCACCGAGATCAGTATGGCCACGATCATAGTCCCGCTCATAATGTTGCCAAAAAGACGGACGGCCAAGGCCAGGGTCCGGGAGAACTCACCAATCACGTGAAAGGGGAGCATAAAGACGGTGGGTCGGATATAACGCCGGAGGTAGCTGGCCACCCCCTCCTCAGCGATCCCGAATATGGGAACAGCGAAGAAGACGCAGACGGCCAAGGCGGCGGTGGTGGAAAGAGAAGCGGTCGGCGGCTGGTAATAAGGAATAACAGCGAGCAGATTGGCCAGAGATATGAATAAGAAAAGAGTCCCGAGGAAGGGAAGATAGCGCCGGGGGTTTTCGCGGTGAATTTCGGCGATCTGGCCGCGCATATAGCTGACGATTGTCTCAAGAAAATTCTGCCAGCGCGAGATTTTCGGACCGGTGGAAAGCTGCCGGGTGACCAGTCCGGAAATTACGGTCAGCAGGACCATCACCAACCAGGTGTAGAGCAAGGTGGCGTTGATCGCGACCGGCCCCCAGCTGAATATCACGGTAGTGTCAGGGCTGATCAGCATTGCTTTCTTCCTTGATTGTTTCGATTCCGCCTTTCTTTCCGGGCCGGTAAAACGCGACCAGGATGATCCGGGCCAGGATGAAGCCGCCCAAGCCAGCCAGGACCCCCGGCCAGCTTAGGGTTCTGGCGATCACCGCCAGGGCCAGGACCACCACCGACGTCCGAACGATGAAACTCCCCAGGGTCAACAGTCCGGGACGGGAGGAGGCGGGCAGCCGCCGGATCGTCCACCAGAGGCCGCTGAAATAAACCAGACCCAGGATAAAGCCAAGGGGAAACGAGATCGCGATCACCTGATAGATATTCATCCCGGCTGCTCTCCTTTCGGCGCCAGCCAATGATTATATAATAGGGAATGATTTAGAGAACTTTCAATCACCGCGCCCCTCCCGTTTGATCCAGTGCCAGGCGATCAGGCAGCCGGCACCCACTCCGAGAACGAGGAGCATCAGGGTCCAGGAGAATTTCGACGGCCAGCGATGATCGATCCATACGCCCACTACCACCCCGATCAGGGTGGGGACGGCCACCGACCAGCCGATGGTTCCGAACATCCCCAGACCAAACCAGAGGCTGTGCTTCTCCTGGCGGCGGGATGCGATCTTCCGCTCTTCTTTCCGGCCCACGGCGTCGGTAAATCGGGTTTCGGACTGCCGATTCTTTTCGTTCACCGTTCCCTCTCCATAAATCTCCGGACAATATCCGCCTCCAGCCGGGCCAATGCGGAGCGGGTTTTACTCTCCTGCTCACCCCGTTTTTTAAATTCTTCCTCTACCGTCCGACGCAGACCGCCCAAGTCGGGGCCGCAAACGGCGTTTCCCGAAGCGATGAGAACTTCGCTGCCTCTTTTGACCAGAATCCCTTCGTCCACGGCCAGGAAAACCTCGTTTCCTTCCCCATCGACAAAGGAGAGGATTCCCGGAACCAGGGCGGTAACGAAATCGATATGGCGCTCCAGCAGACCGAAGGCCCCGTTTTCGGCTTCCGCCCGGATCCGGGAGGTCTCCCGGTCGGTGTGGATCCCCCGGGGGAGAAGCACCTTCAGTCTCATCCTTCCTCCTGCCCGGCTTCCTTGATCCTTCCGATCATATAGAAGGCTTTTTCCGGGTATCCGGAGAACTCCCCCTCCAAAATCCTCTCGCAGCCGTCCAGGGTCTCCTCCCGCGGGACCTGTTTCCCCGCTTTTCCGGTAAACTGTTCGGTGACGAAGAAGGGCTGGGTCAAAAACCGCTCCAGGCGACGGGCCGTATTGACCGTTTGCCGGTCGTCGCGGGAGAGTTCCTCCAGTCCAAGCATCGCGATGATATCCTTGAGATCCTCGTACTCGGCCAGGGTCTTGCGGACCGCCCGGGCAATCCGGTAATGGCGTTCCCCGACGGTCTGGGGGGAGAGGATCTTGGACTGAGAACCGAGCGGATCGAGCGCCGGGTATAATCCCTGGCTGGCCCGCTTCCGGGAGAGGACCACCGAGGCGGAAAGATGGCCAAAGGTATGGACGGCGGCGGGATCGGTAAAGTCATCGGCCGGCACGTAAACCGCCTGGATCGAGGTGATGGAGTTGGAGCGGCTCGAACAGATCCGCTCCTCCAGAGCCGCCAGGTCAGTGGCCAGAGTGGGCTGATAGCCGACCCGGGAAGGGATCCTTCCCATCAAACCAGAGACCTCGGCTCCGGCCTGGACGAAGCGGAAGATATTATCGATTAGGAGCAAAACATCCTGCCGGCAATCGTCCCGGAAATATTCGGCCACAGTCAGAGCGGTGTGGCCAACCCGGAACCGGGCCCCAGGCTGCTCGTTCATCTGGCCGAAGATCATTACCGCCTGATCGAGAACACCGGCCTCCTGGATCTCCCGGTAGAGTTCCTCCCCTTCCCGGCATCGTTCCCCGATCCCGCAGAAGATGCTGACCCCCTCGTGGCGGCTGACCATATTGTGGATCATCTCCATAATCAAGACCGTCTTTCCCACCCCGGCGCCGCCGAAGAGACCGGCCTTGCCCCCCTTCTCCAAGGGAACGAGAAGATCTATCGCCTTGAGCCCGGTCTCAAAAATCTCGGTCGCGGTCCCCTGTTGACTGAGGGGCAACGGAGGGGCAAGGATCGGCCGGCGTTCCGCGGCCTCGACTTCGCCCAGAAAATCGATTGGTTCACCGAAGACATTTAACACCCTCCCCTTGACCTCGGGACCGACTGGAACCCGGATGACCTCTCCGGTATTCCGGATCGCCCCCCCCCGAGCTAACCCCCGGGTGGGGTTGAGGGCGATGGACCGGACGATATGCCCGTCGAGGTGGGCGGCTACCTCGGCGGTCACCTCCCCCTCGGCGCCGGCCTGGAGCCGGTAACCAAGGCGGGGAAGCGGACCGGGAAAATACGCGTCAATCACACTCCCCCGAACCGCGGTTATCCGACCCTCCGGTTCCCACCGATCTTGTTCTCGCAGATTAGTCATTTCCAGTCGGCAAGAGTCACTCAAAAGTAGCTGATCACGATCGCAATGACCAAGGCAGTCAGCAGGATCCAGACCAGGGCGTCCCCGGGCGTGATCGTCTCCGCCTCAGGCTGAACTTCGATCTCTTCTTTGGCCCCCCGGGCCGGCCGTTGCGGGCAGCCCGGCGGGAGCAGAGCGGCCAGGATCAGAGCCAGGATAATCCCGAAGATCAGGTAGGCTAACCAGGGTACGCCCCAACCGTACGGCCCGAAGGGGGGTATCCAGGCCCCGGCGGTCCAGGTACCCAAAAAGAGGATTAAAAAGAAAAGCAACAGGACAGCGCCGAAACCCTGCCGGCGGAAACCGGCGGCGAAGATTCCGGTTAGAATCAGGGTTAAAATAAGGATAACAAATATATCCATTATGATCATCTTCGCTCCTCCTGGGCTGTGATTAATTTTTCCGGGGGGCAATCCAGTTCCAGATACTATGTTCAAATATTTACATCAGTCGGGATGATAAACAAGTGGGAGAATCCCCCATTAATTGACCTAATTCCACCTGGAGGACCACCCCGGATCCGCCGAGTGGGTGGAATAAAGTCAGGCTAAAGGCGAAAACGGCCATTGCTCCCAACTGGACTGGAGATCGATAATTAAATAATTACACTTGAGTCTGGATTATCCATAACCACTTCAGTTCGCTGCAAATTGATTAGATATCTTCGTCTGTTCAAAAGCTTTCGAACCTCCTCACAATGACAGATGGAGACTTGAGAGTGATTAGGAACTTTTATAAATCCAAAGTGTTATAATAATTTTATTACGCTGCCGAAGCGAAGGAGGCATATGATGGCTGCCGATAAAACTGGAAGCTGGGAGAAACCGAGCGAAGAGAAAGACGCTCGCGGGCAGGAAGATGTGAAGAAAAGCGGTCGGGTCGAACCACTGGATTTCACCATCGGTCCGGGCGAAGTGTCGTCAAAAGAGGAGAGAGCAGAGGTGGAGGAGCGGATCTCCGGGTCCAAGGTGTTGGACATCATCTCCGGGGAAGATGGCGGCCCTTACCGTCGTAACCTGGTTGTTGAGGTGGCCAGGACCATTTTCCCTCGGGGGCAGCAGCCCGAACCGGATCAAAAGGTTCTGCTCCATCTCCGCGACGGCGAGAAACTGACCGGCCGGATCCTGGCAGTTTCCGGGGATACGGTCACCCTGGATACCGGTCAACCCCAGGTTGAGCGGCAGCCAAACCTCGACATCCTCCTGGCGGAGATCAATTGAGCGAGATCATCCGGGAAGGAATAAATTGCTGGAAAGCCGCCCGGGCTACCCGGGCGGCTTTCCTGGTTGACGCCGCTTCCTACTACCGGGCCTTTTGCCGGGCCGTGGATAGGGCCAGGGAGACGGTCTATATCCTGGGTTGGGATATCGACAGCCGGGTCTCCCTGATCAGGGGGGAAGAAGAAGACGGCGCCCCGGTCCGGCTGGGCGAATTCCTCAATCGGGCGGCCCGGAAGCGGAAGATCGATATCTACATCCTGGTCTGGGACCCCGCCCTGATCTACCGTTTTGAACGGGAGGCCTTTCCCCGCCTCAGCCTGGGCTGGAAGTCGCCCCGCCGGGTCCGCTTCCATCTCGACTCCAACCATCCCCTCGGTTCCTCGCTCCACCAGAAGATCGTGGTCATCGACGACGCGGTCGCTTTCTCCGGGGGGATCGACCTCACCGCCCGGCGCTGGGACACCCCGGAGCACCGGCCCGGGGATAACCGCCGCCGGGATCCCGGAGGAAAAGAATATCATCCCTTCCACGATCTCCAGATGGCGGTCGCCGGGGAAGTCGCCGCCCGGCTGGGGGAACTGGCCCGGGACCGCTGGGAGGGGGCCACCGGGGAGAGGTTGCAGCCGCCGGCCGGCCGGGGCGATCCCTGGCCGGAGCATCTCTTGGCCGACCTAAAGGATATCCCGGTGGCGATCGCCCGGACCTATCCGCCCTATCGGGGCCGGCCGGGGATCCGGGAAGCGGAGTCCCTCTATCTCGACGCCATTGCCGCCGCCCGCCGCTTCATCTATATCGAGAATCAATATTTCACCTCCCGCCGGGTCGGCGAGGCCCTGGCCCGGCGGCTGGGAGAGAAAGACGGGCCCGAGGTCGTCCTGGTCCTGCCCCGGCGCTGCGACGGCTGGCTGGAGGCATCGACAATGGGGGTGCTCCGGGAACGCCGGCTCCAGACCCTGAAAAATTCCGACCGGTACGGGCGCCTGGGAGTTTATTACCCCGTGACCGGGAAAGACACCCCGGTGATGGTCCATTCCAAGGCGATGATCGTCGATGACCGCCTGCTCCGGATCGGGTCGGCCAATCTCACCAACCGTTCCCTGGGGGCCGATGTCGAATGCGACCTGGCCCTGGAGCGGCAGGATAAAGAGTCGGCGAGGGTGATCTCCGGGTTCCGCGATCGGCTCCTCTCCGAACATTTGGGAACTGAGCGGAAGGAATTCTCCCGGGATCTCGGCCGGTCCGGCTCGCTTCGGGAGACCATCGAACGGTTCAGGGGCGGTAAACGCTGCCTCCGTCCCCTGAAAGCGGAAGAACTTTCCCCGATCAGTTCCTATCTCGATCCGGAGATCCTGGCCGACCCCGAGCAGCCGATCTCCAGCGAAAAGTACCTGGTAGAATTCCTCGCCACCCCGGAAGATGGACGAAAAAAAGGCTGGATCGGCCTGACGCTTTTCGGCTTGTTGATTATCGCCGCCGTCTTCTGGAGCCAGGCCGGGGCGGATGAATGGCTCCACCTGGGGACTTTCCAGGAACTGATCCCCCGCCTGCGGGAAAACTTTTGGGGTCCCCTGCTGGTGATCGCGGTCTTCGTGATCGGAGGTCTGGTGATGGCCCCGGTAACCTGGATGATCGTGAGCACCTCCCTGATCTTCGGCCCGTTTTGGGGTTTCTTTTATTCTCTGGCCGGTTCCCTGCTCAGCGCCGCCGCCGCCTACCTGGTGGGGCGACTGTTCTGGCAAAAGACCATCCACCGTCTGGCCGGGAGCAAACTCAGCCGGCTTCAAAAGTGGCTGGCCCCGAAAAGTATCCCGGCCATCGCCATCATCCGCAACATCCCAATCGCCCCCTATACCGTGGTCAACCTCCTGGCCGGTTCGATGCGGATCGATTTCGGCGAGTTCATCCTCGGCACCGCGATCGGGATGCTCCCCGGGATGATCGCCCTGGTCTTCTTCTCCTCTCGGATCCTGAAACTAGTCCGCGACCCCTCCGCCGCCAATATCCTGATCGCCGCCGGGGCCCTGGTCCTGGTGGTGATTCTCGCCGCCCTCCTCCAGCGTCTGCTCAACCGAAACGGGGACCTGGGGAAAAATTCAGGGGGAGAAGATGAATGAGCCGGCCGGCTCCAGCGGATACTCCCTTCGGGCGGCCACCTACAACATCCACTCCTCGGTGGGCACCGACGGTCGCCGCGACCCCGACCGGATCGCCCGGGTGATCCGCTCGATCGACCCGGACCTGATCGGACTCCAGGAGGTGGATTTCGGTTACTGGCGCCGGTGCGGCCGGGAAGAACTCGAAAGACTGGAATCGGCAACCGGCCTGCGGTTGATCCTCGGCCCCACCCTGGCTCGGAAGGAGACCCATTACGGCAACGGCTTGTTAACCCGGTTGCCGGTGTTATCCTCTTGTCGGCACGATCTCAGCGTCCCCGGCTTCGAGCCCCGGGGCGCGTTGGAGGTCAGGTTGAAATCCGGCGCCCTCCGCCTGCGGGCGGTCGTTACCCATTTCGGCTTGAAAAAAGCCGAGCGGGCCCGCCAGATCGCCGGCCTGCTCCGGCTGCTAAAAGACGACTCCGCCGACCCCACCCTCCTCTTCGGGGATTTCAACGAATGGTCGGTCTTCGGTCCGACCTGCCGCCGCCTCAACCGGGCGATGGGCCGGGCAGTCTCGCGGGCCACCTTCCCCTCCCGGTTTCCCTTCTTCCGCCTCGACCGGATCTGGTGCCGGCCCTCTTCGGCCCTGGGGAAAGTTTGGGCGGTCAGGACTGGCTTGAGCCGGAAGGCCTCCGATCATCTCCCACTGGCGGCGGAACTCGATCGAAAATATTTTCTCCGGGAAAAAAGTCGGGAAAAAGTCGAAACCGGTCGTGGACAGTACTGGAAGAATACAGGATAATTGAGGCAATAATGGATAATAATAGTTCAAATGAATCAGCCCGGCCCCGGCCGGGATTTTCCTCCTCCCCCCGTCCGTCAGGTGGTAGGGAAGATCCGGAGATTCTATATCTACCATTTCCGGAAAGACTACCTGCGTTCCCAGCTCCGCCTCCGCCAAGGCGAATGCCGCCAGTGCGCCGCCTGTTGCCGCCTGCTCTTTTTCTGCGCCGCGCTCGGCCCGGAACAGTTGTGCCGGAGATACCACGGCCGCCGCTGGGCAGTCTGCCGGGTCTTTCCGATCGACCGTCGGGATATTGAGGACGTAACCCGCGCCGGGGGACAGTGCGGACATTATTTTCCCGAATCCCGATGACCGCCGACCGGCATCGATGAGCAGAGAGCTGACAGCCTATCTCACCGCCGCGCTGACCTGGCCGGTGGTTTATTTCCTCTGGCTCTTTTTCTATTCCCTGATTGCCGCTCCGATATTCCTGACTCCGGAAAAGCGGGAGAAGTCCCCCGGACGGAGACCGACCGGGGCCGACCTCTTTGAAACTCTGGGTGCGGCGGCCTCCCAGGTCGTCTGCCTGGCGGCCGGGAGGGCGGTTATGGGGTGGTGGGGACGGGAGGCGAGCCCGGTCCTGGTCCTGATCTACGCAGCCTGGGCTTTCCTGATGCTGATCGCCCGCGGCCCGATGATCGGCCTCCCCGGCCGGCACGGGATCTTCCCCGACGCTTTGGGGATGACCATCGGCCTCAGCCTAGGTTATCTGCTCCTGTTCTGACCCCCCGTTTTTCCCTTTCCTCCTCTCCCTTCCGGGTAGAGAAAAGTCAACAACAAGTTGCTTTAAGTCCTGTTTTCTCTTTCCAGTTTCTTTATATAATTATAACCTCAGTTGAGAAAAGGAGACCGGGATAACAACCGGGAAAGCACTGCTGATTACCGACTTGCAGAACGATTTCTGTCTCGGGGGCGCCCTGGCGGTGCCGGGGGGCGACCGGAGCATCCCCGCCGTCAACCGCGTCTTTTCCCTGGATATGTTTGACGAGGTCCTGGCCACCCAGACCTGGCATCCCCGGCTGGATCTGAAACCGGTGAACCTGATTATCCGGAAAGTCTACGACCCGGAAATCGACTCCTACTCCGGCCTCGTGAAGAACGACCGGAAGACCGAGTCCGGCCTCCACTGCTACCTGCAGGGTTAGAGAATCGAAGAGATCTGCCTCTGCGGGCTGGTGCTGGATTTCTGTGTTTACTAGGCGGCCCTCGACGGCTTGAAATAAGGTTTCCGGGTCGGCCTGCTCCGGGGCCGCTGCCGGAGCGATCGCCCAGCCTGAAGACTGCCTCGAAAAGCCCCTGGAAGATATGCTGCATAAGGAGGTGCAGCTGCTAAATTCCTGAGAACTTCAAACAGAGTGCAAGCCGTTATTAACCGCCCGGTGGGGCAATCCCCATTGGGATGTGAGACAACCCAAGCGGACAGGAGATTTCGCAATGTACTCAGCTCTCCAACAAGCGATTATCCGGGGCGACAGGGCGGGGGCGGAGTCCCTGGCCACCGCCGCCGCGGAAAATGATGGGGTGGCGCTGGAGGGGGTAGTCGATCAACTTCTCCCCTTCTCCCTTTTTCAGAGCAACCTGCGCTACGGGAGCTTTCACGCCCCCAAGATGCAACTCTTCCTCCGGCGGCTGGCCCGGGAAGGCTGTCTTTCCCGGCCGACCCAGTCGGATCTGGCCCGCCTGCTGGCAGCGGAGATGTTCCAAACTCGCTGGATCGCCCTGGAAGCCGCGATTCCGGAGTACCCCGAAGAAGGGTTAAAAGATCCGCTATCCAAAATGGCGGAGGAGCTTTCCGATCACAACCTGCACAATGCATTCTACTATGCCGGTCCGGCCCGGAAGCGTGATCCCGGACTCCTGGTTCAGACTCTTCTCCGGCTGGGCGCCAAGCATATCTCCCGGAACCTGGGGCACAGCCTCAGTTGTTTTTACCCGATAATGTCCGACCTGGTCGCTGCCGGCCATCCCCTGGCCGATCCGGGTATCTTCACCTACCTGCTCTATCTCTCCCGTTACCCGGTCCAGCTGGAGAACCTCGAAGAAACACCGAACGGCCTGCCCGGTGAGCCCGGAGAACTTCTCCGGCGTTGTGCTTCCGGTTCGGGGATCGGTAATCTTCACCATATGATAACGTTTTTCATCCTGTATGACTGGAACCAGGCTTCTTTCTGGCGCCCGGGCAACGCCCTGTTCCAACCCCTGATCGAGTGGGTCGACGACAAGGAGCCCGACCGGGCCCGGGAAGAAGAGGTTGAGCGAGCCGGAAAACCGAGCGCCCTGCCCACGACCTACGAGGAATTCCAGGGGAATTTCCGGTTCGATGACCTGCCCTCCTCGCTTGGACTCATCTTCGGACTGCTCGACCGCGATCCCCGGTTGACGATCGATTGGATCTTCCGGCTCTACGCCTCTCATTACAACGGGATAGACTGGAACCCCCATTATTATACCAGTCTCTATGCCGGGATCAGGCTCTGCCGGGCGAGCAAATCATTCGCCCCGCTCGCCGGAAAGATGGCCCTGGCCCAGGCGCTGGAGTATTTCGCCGCTCATCTGAAATAAACGACTTCGACGAAATCTTCGAGGGGATGGATGGCGTCTTTGACCGGCTCTTTGATATCCCCTCCTTTTACTACTTCCCCCCCCCGCCCGATGGATGGCAGCCGCCGGCCAATCTCTACGAGACCACGGAAAAATACATCTTGATCGTCGAGTTGGCGGGGATGAACCGGAAGGATATCAAAGTCCGGCTGGATTCCGGCCGCCTGATCATAACCGGAACCCGGAGACTGCCGGGTCCCCGGGGGGCTTTGAAATGCCATAGCCTGGAGATCGCCGGCGGGCATTTTTCCCGGATTTAGGGGATAGACGATATCCCGGAATAAGAGAATATCCCGGCGGGCTACCGGGCCGGGCTGCTGATGATCGAACTGCCGGAAAAGTAAGGTTAAGAACTATGCCGGAGAAAATATTACCGACAACCGGGGATGGCGATCTAAAAATACCCCACCGGCTGCCGATCCTCCCCCTGCGCGACACCGTGGTCTTTCCCTATATGGCCCTCCCGCTTACCGTCGGCCGCCCCGATACAGTTAAATTGATCGAAGAGGTTTCTGCCGGGGATAAGCTCTTCGGCGCGCCGGCCATTAAAACCGACCGGAAAGGGGATCCGGGAGAAGAAGACGTCTATCGGATCGGACGGCCTGCCGGATATTGAAAGTCGTCAAGCAGCCCTTTAAGCCGCTGATTGTCCCGGTCCACGGGCTGGAGCGCTTCCGGCTGGAGAAGCTGCTCCGGCGAACGCCCTACTGGCAGGGCGAAATCGAGCGTCTCCCCGACCGGTATGAAAAAACCCGGGAGCTGGAAGCCCGGACGGTGAACCTGAAAACCTGGCCGCTCGAGTGGTTAAATCCTCTCCCCATCTTCCCGAAGAAGTCTCCGAAGCCATTAGCCGGATTGCCGATCCCGAGGCTTTGATCGACCTCCTTGCGGGGATCCTCAACATTGTCAAGGCGGAGAAACAAGAGATCCTGAAGATCCTGGATATCGGAAAAAGATCCGACAGGCTGACCGGGATCCTGGTCCACCAATCCGAGCTGCTCGAACTGGGGGACAAGATCCAGTCACAGGTCAGGGCCTCGATCGGAAAATCCCAGCGGGAGGTCTACCTGCGGGAACAGCTCAAGGCGATCCAGGAAGAACTGGGCGAAGAGGACCAACGGAAGCTGGAGACCGCCGAATTCCGGGAATAAATCGAAGAGGCCGGGATACCGGAAGAAGTGGAGCGAGAAGCGGTCAAACAGCTCAACCGCCTGGAGATCAGACATCCGGCCACCACCCAGTACGGGGTGATCCGGACCTGCCTGGAATAACTGTCCGAGCTTTCCTGTTCGCGTACCACCGAGGACCGACTGGATATTGCCGCGGCGGAGGAGGTGCTCAACG
>CAYXKT010000022.1:0-26530 GCA_964465735.1 uncultured bacterium | reverse complement strand
ACGCAAAAGATTGGTGCAGTTCGCCGCATAGAATCGCTCAATTTAGGTTTAAACAAGGATATCAGGATTCACCGGTTGGGGTAAATAAATTCACTATCGGGATCGAAGGCCGAGGCAAACCGGAAAAACAAGGGCCGAGCCCGATAGCGATTGGCGGCCGTAAGGCCGGCGACAGATAATTAGTGTCGGCACGAAAATCTCAAATAATATGGAGTTTTCATTGCGAGGAACGAAGTGACGAAGCAATCTCCTCACAAGCCGAACAGATTGCTTGGTCGTCCCACCTCGCAATGACCTGGTTTCCGGGGTTTTCGTTCAGACACTAATTAAAGAATGGGGAGATACTTTTCCAGTTCGTACCCGGTAACCTGGATCTGGTAGTTGTCCCACTCAATCTCCTTATTCCGGACGAACTTCTCAAACATATGATCCCCCAGCGTCTCCCTGACCAGCTGACTTTCGCTGACCGCCCGGATGGCGGAGTAGAGGTTGCCGGGAAGCTGGGTCACCCCGCGTTCGGCCTTCTCCTGTTCGGACATCTGGAAAATGTTCTCCTCGATCGGCGGACAAAGCTGATATTTATTCTCCATCCCGGCCAGACCGGCGGAGAGGAGCACGGCAAAGGCCAGGTAGGGGTTGCAGGCGGGATCGGGGACCCGGGTCTCGAACCGGGTGGCCATCTCCTTCCCGGTCTGGTAAAGGGGGACCCGGATCATTGTCGAGCGATTCCTCCGAGCCCAAGAGTTATAGACCGGAGCCTCGTAACCGGGAACCAGACGTTTGTAAGAGTTGACCCACTGGTTAGTGACGGCCATAAGCTCCGGGGCGTGGCGCATAATTCCGGCGATGAACGCTTTGGCGATCCCGGAGAGATTATACTCATCAGTGGAGTCGAAAAAGGCATTCCGGCCATCGGCGAGAAGCGACTGGTGAATGTGCATCCCGCTGCCGTTCTCCATCATCAGCGGCTTGGGCATAAAGGTGGCGTGGACGCCGTGGCGCCGGGCAATCTCCTTGGTCACGAAACGCAGGGTCATCACATCATCGGCCATCACCAGGGCCCGGTCATAATGGAGATCAATCTCGTGCTGACTCCGGGCCACCTCGTGGTGAGTACATTCGGTCTTGATCCCCATCGCTTCCAGCGACTGGGCGGTCTCCCGTCTCAGATCAGTTCCCAGGTCGGGAGGGGTGAGATCGAAGTAGCCGCTCTGGTCGATGGGTTCCGGACTCTGGTCATCCTTAAAATAAAAGTACTCCATCTCCGGACCGACCAGGAAATCATAACCAAGATCAGCGGCTTTTTTCAGGGTCCGGCGTAAAACATATCGGGGGTCACCCGGGTAGGGGTTGCCGTAAGGATCCTGGATATCACAGATCAGCCGGGCGACCGGATCTTCCCGCGGGGTCCAGGGAAAGATCTGGAAGCTGGTGGGGTCGGGCCTCGCCATCACATCGCTCTCCTCGATCCGGGCAAAACCCTCGATCGAGGAACCGTCAAATCCCACCCCCTCCTCTAAAGCACCGGGAAGTTCGGAAGCCGAGATCTCCATACTCTTCAGCCTGCCCAGGATATCGGTGAACCAGAGCTGGATATGCCGGATCTTCCTCTCCTTCACCGTCTGGAGAATATCTGTAATCTTGCTCATACTCTTACCCCTTCTGTAGATTTTTGGTTAGAAACCGGGAAAAACAAAAACGCGGCACCGGCAGCGCTGTCTGTGAAAGCCTGCCCAGAGCAAGGAACCCCCAGGCTACCGCAGCCGGCAAATATATCTCGACCCGAACCATCCCGGGATAATTCTATTTCCCGGGGCAATCCAGATTCACCGATCGCTCGGCAAATCAGTTGATCAGTTTGGACAGCTTGTGCTTGTGGAAAAGCAGGATCACCGTCCCCTGCTTGAACTGTCCAATCGGGGTCGCGTAGGACCAACTCTCCTGGTCGCCGAACTCGGTTACCGAGATGGAAGTCCGGGCCGGATCGCCCCAGGCCGCCTGGACTTCCGCCGAGTTCATCCCCTCCATTATTCTCCCCTCGGCAATGGCGTCAGAAATCGCGGGCGACAGATCAGGATGATCATCGAGATAATTTTGCCGGCGGCGATCAGCCGTAGCGCAACCCGCCAGGATCAGCACAGCCGTCAAGATAGTCGTCAGTCGGATAAGTTTGGCCATTTTTTTCTCCAGTTTCCTTATTATCATAATACAATCCAGTCCAGCAGCAAGCTCAATCTCAATTAGAGCCGGTAAAATAATGTGTCGCGTTTCATTTTCACCTAAGTTGAGCGATTATTGCGGATGAAACGTGCTAAGATTTTGCCGGCCGACGGGTTGCGAAAACCGCAGCCATATCCAGGAGATATGGCGAGGATTTTCAATATCCGTTCGGACTCAAAAGATTGGTGCAGTTCGCCGCATAGAATCGCTCAATTTAGGTTTCAATGAAACGCGACAAATAATGCTTGTCACCAATACCGTGAGCCCCTAACATTAGAATCTTCTCTGTAATCAAACTCGCCGGAGAAAATAACTTCATCAAGAGCTCTGACCAGGCCGAATTGAGCCGGCCGGCTCCCGGCCGACGCTCTGGATGGGCCCTCAGGATCAAGGAGACCGGGGAATAGATAACGGCGATAAACACCAGGATAAAGTCAAGCAGCGCCTGAACAAAAACCTCCAATAAAATAAACTTTGTCATTGCAAGGGACAAAGCGACGAAGCAATCTCACCACAAAGTAAGCAATTGCTTCGTTGTTCCTGCTTGCGATGACCTGGTTTCCGGGGTTTTCGTTCAGATACCAATTAAGGAAAAAAGCAGAATGAAAAAATCTCCCGTTTATTTGTCGCTCCTGACCGCCGCGGTATTGCTTCTCCCGGCCGGTAACTCATTAGCTGATGACCCGCTGGCCAAACAGGTTGATGAATCCATCAAGATGACCGCAGAGGCAGAGCGGCCGGGCTGTCCGGTCCTCCCCGGCTGGCTGATCGACCTCTCCGCCGGTTACTGGATGAACCGGGGCAACTCCGACACCCAGAACCTCCTGGCCCGGGCAGCGGTGATCAAGAAGTTTAAGGATACCTGGGAAATGATCGGGAAGGGTGAGTATGCCTGGGGCAAGAACAAGAACAAGACCGACGAAACTTACGAGCAGACCGCCGACCGGGGCCAGGTCTCCGCCCAGGCCAACTTCTTCCTGATCGAGGACGGCTTCCTCTACGGACGCTCGGAATACTCCTACGACAAGATCAAGGATCTGAGCCGCCGATGGGACAGCGGCGTCGGCGTCGGTTATAACGTTTACCGTTCCGGAGAAAACTTCCTTGCCGTCGAGACCGGCGTTACTTACATCGACAGCAGATTCAAAGACGATAACGACCACGGTCTCTATCTTCGACTGGCCGAGAATGGGGCAGTCAAGATCAACGAACGGGTCACCTTCCTCGAGAGCGTGGAGTACAAATCGAAGTTCAAGGATCTCAATGACTACCTCCTGACCGCCGAGGCCGCCCTCCGGGTCAGCCTGTTGGGCAATGTTTACTTTCAGTTCACCCTCACCGACCGTTATGACAGCAACCCGGCCAGAGACACCAAGCCCAACGACCTCTCGATGATCGCCTCGCTGGGCGCATCCTTCTAACACCGCTGATCAACCCGCAGCCGCCGGAGGTCAGAACAGCCGCGAGTTAAGACCGGAGGACAATATGAAGTTTCACGAATTGTCGACCGAATTGATCGAAGTCATTGAACGGACCTCTGACGTGAAGAGCTTCCGGTTTGACGACCGGGACGGAATCTCTTTCCGCCCCGGTCAGTTCTTCCAGCTCTTTCTTGACTGGGAAGGCCAGGAACTTAACCACTGGTTCTCCTTCTCCAATTCTCCGACTGAGCAGGGCTACTTTGAATTCACCAAGAAACTCTCCGGAAGCGATTATTCCCGGGCCCTGCTCGCTCTGAAACCGTCCAGCCGGATCCGGATCAAATACCCGATGGGAAAGTTCATCTATGAGGGCGAACCGGACCGGGCGGCCTTCCTCTCCGGGGGGATCGGGATCACCCCGATCCGCTCGATCTGCCGCTGGCTGACCGACACCGGGTCAAAGGCCGATGCCCGGGTCCTCTACTCCGCTCGGACCCCGGACGACTTCGTCTTCCTCGACGACTTCAAGGAGATGACGCAGCGAAACCCCAACCTCTCCCTGGTCCTCACCCTGACCGACGCCGACCCTCCCGGCGGCTGGGACTGCCGGGCCGGCCGGATCTGCCCCGAGATGGTCCGCCAAGAGATCCCCGACTACCGCGACCGGACCTTCTATATCTGTGGCCCGCCCCGGATGGTCGAGGGGATGGTGGGAATGCTCAAAGACGACCTCTCCCTCCCCCCCCAACAGGTCATCTCCGAAGACTTCAAAGGCTACTAAAACTTGGCAGCACAGGCATCCCCGCCCGTGTTCCTCCCCGGTAACACAGGCAGCCTGCCTGTGCAGTATCCAGGCATCCCCGCCCGTGTTCCTCCCCGGTAGCACAGGCAGCCTGCCTGTGCAGTATCCAGGCATCCCCGCCCGTGTTCCTCCCCGGTAGCACAGGCAGCCTGCCTGTGCAGTATCCAGGCATCCCCGCCCGTGTTCTTCCCCGGTAGCACAGGCAGCCTGCCTGTGCAGTATCCAGGCACTCCCGCCTATGTTCTTCCCCCGCACCGCCCCCGGCCGGTTTACCCGACCGGAGCGAAAGTTTAAAGGCTGCCCCGGGCGATCCAAGCAAAATATATTTTGAGATCGACTGCTCCAGACCTGCTCAGTCGCAGCAGGGTCAAAAGAGTGGGTCGCCAGGCAGTTCCGACGCCTGCCGGATCCAGCTCGCCAGGAGTTCCTCGTCAAACTGTTCGTTCTCGTGGATGTGGAAATAGCGCGTGTTCGCGTCCTTGGAGTCGACGGGTAAGGGTGGACGTAGCGACAAGCCGCGGAGAAAGGCGACCTTGACGTACTTCGTGATGCAATGGTAGGCGAAAAACCAGCCCTGGCCTTCGATACCGTAGAAGGGCGTATTCCACCTCACGGCCTTACGCACGTTGGGCACGGTGCGGACAATGAGCGCATCGAGCCGGTCTCCGACGTCGCGTTTCCAGCCCGGCATAGCCGCGATGTAGGCCTGTATGGGAGCATCGCCGTCGCCTTTCGCGATCTGTGGGTTGCCGCCGGAAAGGAGCCGCGGCTTCGCCGCGACGCGCTTGGCGGCGGCCGGGGCCGACTTCCTGGAGGTCTGGCGAGCCATTGTGTCCTCTTCTCCGTTTAGATGCCTAACGTGTTATCCGGTAAAAGACCGCTTTCCCCGGAGTCAATGACTTCATTGGCTTAATGCCATTTATAGCCGCAAGAGAGGCATTCCGTCCGGTACACGCAGAGTAACTCACCGCATTCGGGGCAGGCCCACTTCGCCTTTTCGTCGCGGATAAAACGGCGGATGCCGGATTCAGTTATCCGGAAATTCCGGATAACTGCCCGGGACGGGAAGACCTACGAAACAAACCATTACAACCTCGATGTCATTATTTCCGTTGGTTACCGGGTCAAGTCGCACCGCGGTACGCAATTCCGCATCTGGGCGACACAGCGCTTGCGCGAGTATATCGTGAAGGGATTTGCCCTGGATGACGAACGGCTGAAGGGCCGGGATCGGCTGGCCGACTACTTCGACGAACTGCTGTCCCGCATCCGGGAGATCCGGGCCAGCGAAAAACGGATGTATCAGCGCATCCGCGAGATCTTCGCCCTCGCCTCTGACTGCCGGGAGGGGGCAAAAGGTAATCCCTGGGAGAGCAAACGATGGTAGCTGTGGTAAACAGCGTGAACGCCGGCGTATAGACGCAAGGAGTTGATGTCGGACCACAGAGAATCCAGGAAATAGTCCCCAAGCCCCTCGGCCTGCCGCTCATAGAAGAGGTAGCCGTCCGCCAGGTCTCCGGTTGCCTCATCAAGGACCTGAACTCTCACCTGATCCGCTCGCGTACGGCTTGTTTGGCGTCGTCGATATCCAGAAAACGCGGTGTGCCATCGGTAACGTGCTGTTCCCGGGCGCGCAGGACATCGCCGTGCCAAGCTGGCGAAGGCACATCCTCGGATTCACGGGCCAGATCAGCCCAGATTTCCTCGATCGCCTGCAGTTTGTCCGTGGCGGTCATTTGTTGCAAAGGAATGGATAGGCGCATAACTTCTCTCCTTTCAATTAAGCACTATTCCGCATCGCGTGCGGGAAGACAATTCGCGTTTCGTCCCTTTCTCAATTGTGTCTTATTTGCGTTACTCGTTTCTCGCCGTCGCCCGGGCGATGTAGGCTTTGACGTTGAACTTTCTCCGGGAGCCGTTGTAGTTCATATATCTCACCTTCCCGAAAACCGGACGGGAGGGCCAGGGGCGGTCGTGGACGCCGCCGATCGACCAGGCTACTCCGGCGTAGCCGTTGGGGTCGCGGCCGTCGAGCTGGTAGCGGTCGTTGAGATCGATGGCGATTTTCAGGGCCTCTTCCGGGGAATTCGTCCATTCCAGGATCTTCTTGCCCCAGTACATCCTCAGGTAGCCGGGGATCGTCCCCCTCTCCGCCAGCTCGGTCTGGGCGGCGTTCCAGAGGTCGTCGTGGGTCTTGGCGGCCTGGAACTGTTTCGGGGTGTAGAGGTATTCTCTCCGGTCACCGCGGTGTTCGGCGGCGTTCTTTTGCGCCCACTGGGGGAAGCCTTCCACCTGATCATATTTCGACTGGTAAAAGCAGAAGTTGTCGGAGAGTTCGCGGCGGACGATCAGTTCCTCCAGGAAGGCTTCCTTCGCCTCCTTCGGGGCGGTGGAGTTTTTTACCTCGAGGGCGGCCCGCAAAGGGGAGAGCTGGCCGAAGTGGAGGTAAGGGGAGAGGTTGGACTGGCCGTCGCGGTTGGGGTCGTTGCGGTCTTCGGGGTAGCGGGCGAGTTTTTCCTTGATGAACTTTTTCAGGCGGGCGCGGGCGGCTTTTTCGCCGGGCTTGAGCCAGTCGATTTCTCCGATCGAGCTATCGACCTGGAGCGAGGCGAGGGTTTTCTTCCAGTCAATTGCAGGAACACAGACAGAAATGTCTGTGCTACCAGGCCAGGGGTAGGGGTGTTTCTTCAGGGCGGGGGGGGTCTCCAGGAATTCGGGGAGGAGTTTGTGGATCTTGGGGCGGAAGGTGTAGGCGGCGTATTCCTGCTTGTCCGAGGCAATCCGGCAGGGGACGATGTTGTGGGAGTCGATCTCATCGAAGGGGACGGTGACCGCCCGGGCGACCTTCTTCTGCCAGGATTGGGGGAGGCGGAGAGGATTGAAGTCACCGACCAGGCGGGCGGCCCGGCATTTCTTCAAAAACCGGGGGATCTCCTCTCCGGGGTTGCCTCTCAGGAGGAAGAAGGGGATGTTCTTCTTTCGGAGGTTTTCGGCGGTCTCCTCCAGGCCCTGGAGCATAAAGGCGAACTGGCGCAGCCCCGCGCCGAGGAAGGAATCGTCGAGGCAGAAGACCACGCCGAGGGGGCGTTTCAGTTCCCGGGCCTTTTCCCGGGCATAGAGGAGAGCGAAGTTGTCGGTGGCGCGCTGTTCCCGCTGCATCCAGTACACCACCGGGCCCGGGCCCGGCTCCCCTCCCCGGACTTTCCATTTCCTTTGCTCGATACCGCTCATAATGCTACCCTGTTTTAAGCTGTCAACTTATTCAATTATACGACTATGACCTCCACAAACCAATAAGATTTCCCCGCGTTCTTGGCGCCTCCGCGGTGAATTAATCGGTTGAAGGAAGAGGGGATGAAAAAACAGGTTAAACCCCGGGTGGCGTTGAGCAAGTGCCCGGAGTCCGCGGCCGGCCGGGTTCAACGCCGGAAGGATGTCCGGAAAAAGTATGGCCCTCACAACGGTTAGATTGGATTCTGAACTGGTAACTTAATCACTATCGCTATCGATGAGACAATACGCCGGACCCGGTAGCGATCCCGATAGCGATTGGGATTGATCTGAGATAGGACAAATAAGAGATGCTGATCGATATTCATCTCCACAGTTTCCGCCATTCCGCCTGCAGTACGGCCGATCCGGTGGATCTGGTACTGGGCGCGGTCGGGAGAAACCTCCAGGGGATGGTTTTGACCGATCACCACTACCTCTGGAGCAAAAAAGAGCTGGACGCCCTCCGGGCCGAGTCCGGGATCGGACCCCACTTCCTGCTCCTGGCCGGACAGGAGGTGCAGACCGATATCGGTCACGTTTTGGTCTTCGGGGCGGGGCGAACGATTAAGACCAAGCGAAAGCTCTCCGATCTGCGGAGGCTTTTCCCGGGAGCGGCCCTGGTCTGGGCTCATCCCTTCCGGGGACATATACCAACACCGGAAGAGCTGCTCAACCCCGATCTTGACGCGGTGGAGATCTTAAACACCAACCACACCCCGAAAGAGCACTACCTGGCGCTGGACCTCTGGCACCGTTACCGATTCACCGCCGTCGCCGGGAGCGATGCTCACGAATCACGACTGGCCGGGGTCTTTCCCACCGCTTTCGACCACCCGATGAAGACAATTCGGGAACTGGCCGGAGAGATCCGGGCCGGCCGCTGCCGGCCGTTTTTAAAGGAGATCCGTCGAGCCGGAGGGAACACCGTAGTTACGGCGATCAACCTGGGGGCAAAGGGAGATGACGAGTACCGCCAACGGCTGATTCTGCGGCGGATAACCAGCCGGAGGAGATGGAAACAGGCCGGCTGGGCTCTGGAAGTTATCTCGGCGCTGTTGAGACGGGGGTTCGAGAAAGGCCCCTACCGGGTCCCCCGGATCATCGAAGTCGACGAAACGGAGATGATCATCATCGAGGAGGGGCAGCGGGGCAAATCACTCTTCGACCTGATCCCCGCCGTCAACAACCGGGTCGGGGTCCGCTACTTCCGGATGGCCGCCCGGTGGCTGGCCCGGCTCCACGAAGAGGAAGTCCGGATCGGGGGGACAAGGCGGACCCGGGAAAAGGAACAACGGCGATTTTATTCCTACCGAACCCGGTTCCGAAAAGCCGGCCATCCGGCCCGAGACCGGATAGAGAGACTGCTCGAGTTCACGGACAGAAGAGAGGCGGAACTCTTCGCCGGTGACCGGACACGGTTCGTCCAGGTCCACGGGGACTATCACCCCAAGAACATCATCATCGGCCAGGACCGGATGCAGGACATCTCCACCCTCTTTATCTCGGTGATCGACTTCGACCACTCGCTGCTCTTCGACCCGGCCTTCGATGTCGGGGGATTTCTCGCCCAATTCGCTTATCAGTTCCGGCATTTCCCCCGGATCCGGCAGAACTGCCGGGAGGAGGACTTCCTCGAAGCCTACCTGGGGAAACGGCGGGACGTCAGGGATGACTTCGCCGATCGGGTCCAGCTCTTCCGGGTCCGGGCCAACCTCTCGATCGCCAACTACCTGGTCAAGGTCGGCCAGGGCCAATCCCCAGACCTGGATCAGCTCCTCGCCGAATCCGAAACGTTAATGCACAATTTAACCTAAGTTGAGCGATTATTGCGGATGAAATGTGCTAAGATTTTGCTGGCCGACGGGTTGCGAAAACCGCAGCCATATCCAGGAGATATGGCGAGGATTTTCAATATCCGTTCGGACTCAAAAGATTGGTGCAGTTCGCCGCATAGAATCGCTCAATTTAGGTTTAAGTCATACCGCCATTGTGCCATAAGGGGAGGGCGGGCGGAGATCCGGCGCCGGACGATTTTCAGTCAACCGTATCCACCACCGGCGGGGCTCCGCGCACGCATCATTGGTGCCGGATGAGAGAAGGGAAAGAATCGTCGGACGGGTAGGGCGTGACGGGATTCCGGTTCCGGTCCAGGTAGAGACAGCCGATCTCCTCGGCTGGAAGCTCCATAATGAGTTTTTCCGCCTGGTTCAGCGCTTCCAGCCAGTTCCTCTCGAGATTTTTGATTTCCAGCGGAACCCGCAGGTTTAGGCGAACCAGATCGGCCTGGGTATAGGCCGTATGGCAGCGATCCGCCGGAGCACTTCGGCTTGAATCTCGCTTATCGGTATAATCTGGAGGCGAGAAGAAAACCTTGTCTCCCTCCGTATTGACGCAGTCCGCGAACGATTTCAGGCAGATCGGCCGGCGTGATCTACAGGTTTTCCGGCATATGCCAGAAACACTGTGCCCGGTACCGGCGGAAGGCCCGTTTCGCTTCCCGGAGGCGGACCATATTTCGCGCGTCTTAGGGCGAGAGACGGCGACGACTCTTCAAGCCTCCCTTCCGCCCTATGCTGGAGAGATAGGACCTGACTGTTCCCGGCGTTTCCATAATTTGGAACTGATTATTATCATAAGCGGCTTACGCTATAATATACACCTATGCCGGCCGATTGTTCAAAATTTTGTTGCCGGCGATGGTGAACCGTTGAATCCGGGGAACCATCGATACAAGACGCGGGCGGCACTCAGGTCCCGGTTGTTTCTACCAAACGCCGGGAGCAACCCCGCCAGAGGGATTCCTTCCGAGTGAACTTAGTGACCTCGATGCCGGCTGTCTTGCCGGCCAGGAGGACCAAAATCGGCGGCAGCTCCTCCCACTTTTCCCGGCGGAGGACGGCCTCGAGCCGAGCGGCGGTCTCGGCGGCCCACTCCCACTCGTTCTCAAAGGCGGCCGCCTTCTTCCAGTAGCCGCGCTCGTCCCAGACTTCGGCCGCGGCGCTGACCGTGGCGGAGATTTCCCGCAGGCAGAAGACAGCCAGGGCGAGCATATCCCGGACCTCGTCGTCCGGCGCAATCTTCTTCATCAGGCGGCGCTGGAGCTCGGCCACCGTCCGCATCAGCTGCCCCCGCCGTTTTCCCGGGGAATCAGTATTGATAATTCGAGCCATAATCTTCTCTCTCCATAAGGATTGTTGTCGGCTTCCGTCACCCCCGGAAATTCAAGCCGGGCCACGGTGACTATTAAGAGCCCTGGTAGAAATAGCTGCTATCAGAATAGCTTGATCTTCTTGAAACAATAAAGGACTCAATCCGGATTTCTCAAAAATAAACATTACGTTGCATTAAACAACAGGTTATATCCCGGATGAATCAGTTGCCGGCGGTCACGTTTACCGGAGTCCAATAGTATGAACAATTCGCCCGGCTCCCATCGAGACCCATATCCCGCCATTATTCTCTACCAGACCGAGGACGGGAGCAACCCGATCGATGTCCGGCCGGAGAACGAAACGGTCTGGCTGACCCAACAGCTTATGGCCGAGTTGTTCCAGTCGACGCAACAGAACATCGGCCGACACCTCAAGAATAACTTTGCCGAGGGCGAGTTGAGGCAGAATGCAATTGTAACCTAAATTGAGCGATTCTATGCGGCGAACTGCACCAATCTTTTGCGTCCGAACGGATATTGAAAATCCTCGCCATATCTCCTGGATATGGCTGCGGTTTTCGCAACCCGTCGGCCAGCAAAATCTTAGCACATTTCATCCGCAATAATCGCTCAACTTAGGTGTAAAGAAATCTTTTACAACTGCCACCGACGGCAAACGATACCTGACGAATCTCTACAGGCTCGATGCGATCATATCGATCGGTCACAGAGTCAACAGCATCCGCGGCACTCAGTGCCGAATCTGGGCCACTCAGCGGCTCCGCGAATACATCGTCAAGGGTTTCACCCTGGACGACGAGCGTCTTAAGGGCCGGGATCGACTGGCTGACTGCTTCGACGAACTGCTGTCCCGCATCCGGGAGATCCGGGCCAGCGAAAAACGGGTGTATCAGCGCATCCGCGAGATCTTCGCCCTCGCCTCTGACTGCCGGGAGGGGGCGAAAGGTAATCCCTGGGAGAGCAAACGATGGCAGCTGCGCTAAACAGCGTGAACGCCGGCGTATAGACCCAGGGGGTTGATTCCGGGCCACAGGGAATCCAGAAAGTAGTCCCCAAGCCCCTCGGCCTGCCGCGAATAAAAGCGGTAGCCGTCCGCCAGGTCTCCGGTTGCCTCATCAAGAACCTGAACTCTCACCTGATCCGCTCGCGCACGGGTTGTTTGGCGTCGTCGATATCCAGAAAACGCGGTGTGCCATCAGCAACGCACTGTTCCCGGGCGCGCGGAACATCGCCGTACCAGGCTGGCGAAGGCACATCCTCGGATTCACGAGATAACATTCCTCCGGTAAAAAGCAAAAAAAAAGCCCCGACTCTCAAATGAGAACCGGGGCCTTTTTAGTTTCGAAGCGGTCTTACGACTGCGAACGAATCACGTTGATGGCCTGCTCGCCCTTCTTGCCGGGCGCGACCTCGAACTCCACGGTCTCACCCTCGGCGAGGGTCTTGAAACCGTCGCCCTGGATGGCGCTGTGATGAACAAAGACGTCATCGCCCCCATCAAGAGCGATAAAGCCGTAACCTTTGCGGTCATTAAACCATTTGACTGTGCCAGTGGCCATTTCAGTCATCTCCTTCTACTACTTTTGTTACATCGGGAAGCCCGACGGAAGACCATCTCCCACCAGTTTACGACTTCCCGCCCCGGTGCCGGGCAGAGGGTCGTGTATCTTGTAGTAAAGCGCACGACTGTTTGGGTAATACATCCCGAAGACACCTGAGCTTACTTGACGGACCACTTTACTCTTTTTCCAGCCCGGGTCAAGAAAAATATTACATTCCCCGAATATTTATTTTTCCCGGCGTCAATCCAGTTTGACCGCAGTCCCGTAAGCGCAGACCTCGATCACCCGGGGGGAAAGCACGGAGACGTCAAAGCAGACTTTAATTACCGCGTCCGCCCCCCGTTCCTCGCCATTGGCGATCATCCGGTAGAGCGCGGTATCCCGCAGCTGGGTCAGGAGGCTGGAATATTCATCGATGTCACTGGAGCTGTCCAAATCGCTCTTACCCTCCTCCTCAGACCGCTGGCGCATCTCATCGCGAGGGACCAGACCGACCTCCGAACCGGTAATGATCCGGGGGGCGAGCGAGACCGCGGAGAGCACCGCACCCTTCAAGCCCTGGAGAAAGGATTCGCTGACCGACTTCGAGCCGACCACGTTTCCCCGGACGAGCCCGAGAATCTTGCTGACCTTTCTCCCGGGTATAGTTTCAATATTGGTAATGATCATAACTTTACTCCTTGGTGATTAAATTATTCCTTCCTTCTACCGTTCAGTCGATCAGGCCGACCTTACTGGCTTCGGTGACCAGGATCGCCCGCCGAGGCGCGGATCCGGGGGTGGTCAGGTCAACAATCGTCCCGGTCAGACGGACCCGGTTACCCTGCCAGAGTTCACCCCGGAGTGCCCCGTGATAGACGACCAGTTCCTGGTCGGCCTCCGGTTTCCCATCACTGCGCCGGATATCGGTAAGATGGACCAGGACCGGAAGATAGAGGTTATGGCGGTCGTTACTGACCGTCCCTTCCATCTCCACCTCTTCCTCCACCACCGACATCTGAAAGTCAAGCAGAGGTATCTCCTCGCGGTTGGCGTAGCGGAAGAAGGGACAGATCATAGTATCGGCGTAGTAGAACCGGATCGGCCATTCCTTGCCCAGCTCCATCACCCGCGCTTGCCGGTTTTCGGCCAGGTAGGCCCGGATCCGGGCGGCAACGGCTATATTCTCCTCGACGGAGCCGATAAAGACTATATCGATATCGTCCTCGACCAGACCGTAGGAGAGCGACCCGGTGACCCCGGTCCGCTCCGGGTCCCAATCCAGAAGACGACAGGTTTTCTTCACCGCCTCATCAATCCAGGGATATTCTTTTCTCAAAACCCGCATTGCGTGGGCAGCGTCAAAACAACCGCGACAGTCCTCCAGCGAGAAGCGGGCCAGGTGACGGGCAAAGATCGGTTTCTCCCCCTGACTCTTTTTCAGCTCAGGGGCGACCCGAAACTGGTTCTCCAGTTGCCGGTGGTCGGGGATTATCCTCAGCTCACCGTCGATATACTCGCGATGAGTCCAGCTGTATTTTCTCCCGTAGAGATCGATATGCCCGTCGGCGAGCGGATACTTGATGATCATCCCATAAAATCCCCCGGCCGGGTGAGAATACCCCTCAGAGAAAACAAAACTTTCATCGTTCCGGAGAAAATAGGTGTTATCCATCACCGGTCCCTCGAATTCCGAGATCGGGACCAGGAATTTATCTATCACTTCATTGAATCGGTCTGTAGCCATAAATCATCCTCTCTTTCCGCAATTTAGTCTGCATTAATAGATGCGACGTATGATACTCAATTACCGGAATTGGTTCAAGGTCAATTAATCCGCTTTTGGAGCCGCTGGCGGATTGATCTTGTTCGGTTTCACGGGTTAAGCTAAAATAATAATATGAAATTCTTACTCTTCCTGCTTTCGCTCATCCTCTCCCTGGAAGCGGTCGGCAAACCACTGAATCGCCCGAAACTCCAACCGGGGTCGGTACTCCGGCTCAGTCAGACCGATCCCACCGGTTACCGGGTCGTCGGAGAAGATCCGGGAGGGGACGGGATCCTGCTCACCTTCCCCCCGATCGAACAGACAACCACCTTTGACGCGGGCATCCGTCTAGCCGGCCGGATCAACCCGGGCCGAGAGCTAAGAATCAACGGCGAGGCGGTCCGGATCTACCCCGGGGGTTCTTTCGTCGGATGGGCCCCTCTGGCTGAGGGAGTAAACACCATCTTGGTCGTTGTCCGCGGAGACCCGGGGGAAACCATCTATCCTTTGGTTATCCGGCGGGAATCCGCCCCCCCACAGGCACCGCGGGAGCGCGAGAGTTTTGCCCGGCCTCTTACGGGACTGGTTACCTCTTCGGGGACGCCCCTGAGATACCTCCCGGCCGGGATCCGCCTGCTCGAACTTCCCGGTGGCGGGCGCTTAAAACTGACCGCCCGGGAAGGGAACTGGCTCCAGGCCGACCTTGGCGGCGGTCATTTTGGCTGGGTGGCCGCCGCTTCGGTGGAGATCAAACCCGACCCGCCGGGACCTCCGACTCAAATCGGAGCGATCTCTTTCGACACCGAGAATTCCCGGGCCTGGTTCACTGTCCCCCTCCCGGTCCCGGCCCGGGTCGATTATCTCTCCCCCAACGGACTTGACCTGATCTTTTACAACGCCGGCCCGGCCCCGGAGACAATCGACCTGAGAAACTGGGAGGGGATCTGCCGCCTCGGCTCGGACAGGGACGGGACCGCTCGTTTCCATCTCCGCGGCGGCCTCGACTGCCATCGCTGGTCGCTGGAATGGCTCCCGGGGGGATACCGATTAAGCTGGCAGGGACGTCCCCGGCGAGAAGCCGGCCCGGTCTGTCTCGACCCCGGCCACGGGGGGAGACAGCGGGGCGCGGTCAGTCCCTCCGGGATTGCCGAGAAAGATGCCAACCTCGCTCTGGCAAGAGCTGTAGCCGCTCAATTAAAGCAGGCCGGCGTAGAGACGGTCCTGACCCGGGACGAGGACCAAAAACTCGGCCTCGGCGAGCGGACCGAGATCGCCCGCCGGGAGGGTGCCGGACTCTTCCTCTCCCTGCATTATAACTCGGTCGGCGCCGGCCGCGACCCCCTGGCCGCTTCCGGCTACACGGTATTTTACTACCATCCTCCGGGTCGGGAGCTGGCCGGGGAGATCCATCGGGCGCTAAAGAAGGCCGGACGCTCCGGGACCGGGGTCTGCCGTCGGAGCCTGGCCGTCATCCGCCCCACCGACCTGGTCTGCGCTCTGCTGGAGACCTCCTATCTCTCCAACCCGGAAGACGAAGCCGCCATCCTCGATCCCGCCGTCCGGGATCAGAACGCCCGGGCGATCGCCCGGGGCATCCTGAGCTATCTCGACCGTTGACAAACGCCCCCCGGAGGGCTTAATCTGCTATCACCCTTTAGTGCTTTTAAAAGACTGAAATATTGGCAACACATCAGCCGGCTAAAAACGCCGCTATCAGCGCCACCATTGATTGTCATTGCGATCCGGCTTTTTTCCGGCTTCAGACGGAAGACGGAAAAGAAACCTCAACCTGGAGATTGCTTCATCGGTCTAAAGGCTTTCGGACCTCCTCGCAATGACAATTGCAGGCGGATAAATTAGTACCTAAATTGAGCGATTCTATGCGGCGAACTGCACCAATCTTTTGCGTCCGAACGGATATTGAAAATCCTCGCCATATCTCCTGGATATGGCTGCGGTTTTCGCAACCCGTCGGCCAGCAAAATCTTAGCACATTTCATCCGCAATAATCGCTCAACTTAGGTAGTAGAGACTCTTATAGAGCTAAAGTATGACAAGTATTGCCATCTTCCGGTATCAGCTCCAGATCGGCTGATCCAGATTCCGCAAAGCGAGAATTTGTCCCTTGGGGGAAATATTGTTATGAAACTGATCGTCCAGATCCCCTGCCTGAATGAGGAAGCGACCATCACCGCCACCATCCGGGACATCCCCCGCCAGATCCCGGGGATCGACCTGGTGGAAGTGCTGGTAATCGATGACGGCTCCACCGACCGGACCGTCGAAGTCGCCCGGACGGCCGGAGCCGATCACGTCATCAGCTTCACCAACCGCAAGGGTCTGGCCCGCGCCTTTATGGCCGGGATCGATACCGCCCTGGCCCGGGGCGCCGATATCATCGTCAACACCGACGCCGACAATCAGTACCGGGGCGAGGATATTCCGGTCCTGATCGACCCCATCCTTCGCGGAGAGGCGGATATCATAGTCGGGGACCGGGAAGTGGAGACGATCGTGCACTTCTCCGCCATCAAGAAAAGCCTGCAGAAACTCGGGAGCTGGGTAGTCCGAAAACTCTCTCACACCGCCGTCCCCGACGCCGCCAGCGGGTTTCGCGCCTACAACCGGGAGGCGGCCCTCTCGATCAATGTCGTCTCCGACTTCTCCTACACCCTGGAGACCCTGATCCAGGCCGGGACCGGACGGCTGGCGGTCGGCCACGTCCCGATCCGGACCAACCCCCAGACCCGGCCGTCGCGGCTCTTCACCTCAGTCTCCGGCTACCTCTCGCAATCGGTGGCCACCCTGGTCCGAATCTACACGATGTACAAGCCCCTTCAGGTCTTCTCCGCCATCGGGGGCTTCTCCATCCTGATCGGGACCCTCCTCTCCGGTCGGTTCTTCTACTACCTGATCACCGAAGGTGGGCGGGGCAAGGTCCAGTCCCTGATCTTTGCCGCCGTCTTTCTGATTGTCGGCTTCCAGATCCTGGTGATCGGACTCTTAGCCGATACCATCGCCTCCAATCGGAAACTGACCGAGAACGTCCTCTACCGGATCAAGAAGATTGAGAGCCGGAGAGAAGACGATTGATGACCCCCCGACCGGCGAAACCCAAACTCGCTTTCGTGGTCAAGTACTACCGCCCGATGCCCCGCCTCTCGGGGATCTTGCGCTTCGTCATCGACCTGATCGAGGCCCTGGAGGAAGAGTACGAGATCCGGGTCTTCACCTACCGCTACTCCCCCGAAGTCCCCAATGACGAGAAATGCGGAGACCACAGAATCGTCCGGCTCCCCGCCCCTTTCCCTTTCCGGGCCGGGCGAGCGGTCCGGGAGTGGCGCCCCGATCTGACAGTCTTCGGCTCCGGTTTCTGGCGGCCCTGGTACCTCCTTCCCTACTGGGCCCTCTTCCAGCTCGGCCTGCTCGGCGCGGGCGGCCGGATCGTTCTCACCCAGTTCACCAATATGACCGGCCGACTCTTCAACTCGCTCCGACTCCTCCTGCCCCGCCCGGCAGCGATAATCGCCCTCACCGCGCCGATCCGGGAGCAGTGGGAAAAGATACTTCCCGGCCGGTCGTTATTTATCCCCGCTGGAATGGCCATCCCCCCTGCCGGAAAAAAGTTCGCCGTACCGGAGATCCCCCCCTCCCCCTTCCGGATCGGCTACTTCGGCCATCTCCAACCCCACAAGGGTCCGGATATCCTGCTCCAGATCTTTCAAGATCTTAACCTCCCGGGGACCGATCTGCTGATCAACGGAGTCGGAGAGATGAAAGAGGAGTTGCGGCAAGCGGCCGGAAACCAGAAGAATATCACCATCCAGGGCTACGTCCCCGATGTCGACCCCTGGCTCCACTCCTGCAAACTCCTGGTCTTCCCCTACCGCTCCAGTATCTCGGTTCTCGGCTACTCCCGGGCCGCGCTCGACGGTCTGGCCGCCGGGATCCCGCTGATCGTCACCCCCTCCCCCGCCCTCACCCCCCTGATCCGGGAAGGTGAGAACGGCTATATCTGTAGAAACGAGGAGAAACTGAAGGAAAGAATCCAGGCCGTCATCACCGACCCCATTCTCCACCAGAAGCTCTCCCAGGGAGCCCGGCGTTCAGCCCAGGAGTTCGAGATCAACAATATCGCCGCCCGCTGGTCAGAGTTGTTGAGTAAAGTAGAAAATAGTGATCGGTAATCGGTAATCAATGGACGGTGGGCGATGGACGGTGGGCGGTGGACGGTGGGCGGTGGACGGTGGGCGGTGGACGGGGGCGGTGGACGGGGGTAATGGGCGGTTGAAAACCGGAGACCCCTGCGGCCTCGCGCCGCAGGTGAATCAGTTCTCAAGCTACCCGGACTGCAACCCACCAGACCCCAGCCGGTTTATCCGGCAGGTGAATGAATTCAAAAAATAATAATTAGTGCCAATTAGTGGAATTAGTGGACTATTCAGGGGGCGAGGCGGGGATTCGTTGGTGGGATCGATCCCGATAGCGATAGCGATCCCGATTGCGATTTATTACCCAAGTTATTCGTGAAGATTCGTGGTTAAAAAGGGGGAGAGGCGGGGATTATTTCGTGAAGCTTCGTGAGATTCGCGGTTAAAAAAAGGAGCCGAGGCGGGGGATTAATTCGAGTAAATTAGTGTAATTAGTGGTTAAAAAAGGGTCCGAGGCGGGGGAGTCCCAAAATAAATTAGTGGCAATTAGTGGAATTAGTGGACTATTCAGGGGCCGAGGCGGGGGATTAATTCGAGTAAATTAGTGTAATTAGTGGTTAGAAAAAGGGGCCGAGGCGGGGGATTAATTCGAGTAAATTAGTGTAATTAGTGGTTAAAAAAGGGTCCGAGGCGGGGGAGTCCCAAAATAAATTAGTGGCAATTAGTGGAATTAGTGGACTATTCAGGGGGCGAGGCGGGGGAAATACAGAATCAATCCGTGGATCAATATGAAGATACTCAGAGGAACAGCTTATTTAGCCGGTGCCGAGGTGATCTTTGTCCTCAGCGGCTGGATCATCCACGTCGGCTCAAAGCATATTCTCGGCCTGGCTGACTACGGGACCTTCGGGATCCTCCTCTCACTGCTGACCCTCTACCGGATCTTTCTCGCCACCGGGATCAACCGGGCGGTCTCGCGGGCGATCTCACAGGAATCCGGCTTTGACCGCTCAATCCGGAGCCGGTCCCTCAAGCTCCAACTAACCTTGGGACTGACTCTGGGTCTGGGGATCTGGCTGGCGGCGCCGCTGATGGCCCGGATCTGGGAGGACCGGGAGTTCATCGGCTACATCCGCCTGACCGCCTTCTTCCTCCCCGTCTTCGGCCTCTACTCGGTTTATCGGGGGGTCCTCAACGGACACACCCATTTTGGAGAGGAGGCCCGAGTCTCGGCCATCTATTCCGCCCTCAAAGTATTTTTCCTCTTCCTCTTTATCTGGGTCTTCCTCGCCCTGCATCTGGACCCGATCTACGGGGCGGTCGGCGGCTACCTGGCGGCAATCATCGGGGCGTCCTTTCTCGCCCGGGGCGCCTGCCCTCCAGTCAAAGAAGGACCCGGCGGTTCTTACCCGCTGGGAGAAATCGTCCGCTTCGCGTTTCCGGTGGTCCTCTTCTCCTTCATCCTCAGCCTGGTCCAGCACCTCGACCTCTACTTCGTCCGGGCCCTGGTCCCCGTCGAGGCCGAGGTGGCGGCCGGGCTTTACACCTGCGCCCAGCAATTCGCCCGAATCCCCTATATGCTCCTCTACGCACTCAGCCTGACCGTCTTCCCGGTGGTCGCCGCCCGGACCGCCCTGCCTGGAGGAAGTGAAGCGGCCGCCGGAGTGATCCGGCGATCCCTGCGGGGGGGGCTGCTGGTGGCCCTCCCCCTGGCCGCCCTGATCGGCGGGACGGCCGGTCCGCTGCTCGGCTGGATTTACGGCCCGGACAGCGCGGCCGGGGGCCCGGCGTTGGAGGTCCTGATCTTCGGCCAGACCCTCCTCGCCTTCCTCCTGGTCCTGGCCACCATCATCACCGCCCGGGGAAAGCCCTGGATATCCTTCCTTCTGGTCGGTGTTACCCTGATACTCTCCGCAGCTTTCAACCGGCTGCTGGTCCCGGATTACGGCATCCGGGGGGCGGCCCTCGCCACCACCCTATCCGCTGGTCTGGGGGCAATCGGAGCCGGAGTAATTGTCTTTCGACTCTTCAAAACTCTTCTCCCGCTGGCCGCCACCGGAAAGATAGTCAGCGCCGCCGCCCTCGTCTTCGTCCTCGGACGCTGGTGGTCCCCAACCGGCTGGCTGCTCCCCCCCGCCCTGACCGCCCTGACCGCCCTCTACCTCCTGCTCCTCTTCCTGCTGAGGGAGATCAAAACCGGCGACGGGAAGATGCTCCTCTCCCTTTTGAAAAAGCCGCGCTCAACACCACCTCCTTCGCAGTCCACTTAATCCTCTGCTCTGTCCTGCTGCCCAAATCGCCCCGAAACTTCACGGATCAGCCAGACAATTAAGCGCAATCGGGATCAATTCCCCCCATCCACCGTCACCGCTCACCGCTTACTGCTCACCGATGACCGATTTACCGATTGACACCTCCCGACCAGCAAACTATCCTAATCACTGTCTGAACGAAAACCCGATATTACGTAGAATTTGTCAACTAAACGGATTGCTTCGTCGTCCTCCCTCGTAATAACCTGAGTCTTAAGGCTTTCCTTCAGACCCTAATTAATCCGCAGAAAAATCCTGAGGAAATATTCGCTATGAAACTCTCAATCGTGGTTCCGATCTATAACGAAGAGAAGACGCTCCAGACAATCTTGGCGAGAGTCCTTGAGCAGCCGATGGAAAAAGAGGTGATCCTGGTCGATGACGGGTCAACCGACCGGACCCGGGAGATCCTCGCCTCTCTCGACCACCCGGAGATCCGAGTCATCCTCCAGCCGGAGAATCAGGGAAAAGGAGCGGCGCTTCGGGCCGGTTTCGCGAAAGCCACCGGCGATATCATCCTGATCCAGGACGCCGACTTAGAATACGACCCGAAAGAGTACGGGGCGCTGATCCAGCCGATCGAGGAGGGAGTGGCCGACGTGGTTTACGGGGCCCGCTTCCTCGGCGGGCCTCACCGGGTCCTCTACTTCTGGCACTACGTCGGGAACAAACTTCTGACCCTGCTCACCAACATCCTCTTCAACATCAACCTCAACGATATGGAAACCTGCTACAAGGTCTTCCGCCGGGAAGCTTTAGAAGGGGTAGAGATTCAGTCCAACCGTTTCGGCTTCGAACCTGAGATTACCGCCAAGATGGTGAAATCCCGCCAGCGGATCTATGAGATCCCAATCTCCTATTTCGGCCGGACCTACGAGGAAGGGAAAAAGATCACCTGGCGCGACGGTCTGACCGCCCTCTACACCCTGTTCCGGTTCCGACTTTTTGATTAGTCTCCAAGCTCTCGGCCGGATTAATCTCTTGACTTTGGCTGGATTTTGACTATTTTATTCCCTCAGACAAAAGGTAAATTTTACAGGAGGATCAGATGCCAGATGTAATCAGCAGAATGCGGGAAAACCCGAAATTCCACCGTTTTATCCAGCCGGTTGACACCTCAATAGATTTCCGCGACGCCACTTATTTTCTCCGAAAAGACGGAACAATGGTCTTCTCCGAAGGCTACTACCACGAGATCGAGAAACCGCTTGAAGAGCGCGAAATCCTCTCTCATATTGTCTTCGTCCCCTGGAATGAGCAGAAACCCGGCCCCGACTATTCCCGCAAGGACATCTTCGGTCAGCTCTACGAGAACATCACCAAAGAGATTATGAGCAACAACCCGCTGGATTGTTTCTATCCGCTCCAGCTGGAAAGATATCAAGAGATCGACCCCACGCAGCGCGATAAGAACCGGCCGGTTTACGGACTCTACAAGTCCCTGGTCCCGGTCTCTGAGCTGATTGGCTGCTTCCCCACCCGCCACTCCTTAAAAGCGATCATCGCAAAATCTGGTGAGGAGGAAGCCGCCAATAACATCCGGGTGGTGACCGACCATACCGCCGAACTGCTGGGGATCGAGACCGATCAGATCGGGATCTCCGGTTCACTCTCGCTGGGAACTTACGTCGACCCTCACGATGTCGATTACGTCATCTACGGAACTGCGGCCGAAGTGAAACGGATGGTCCGGTTTATGCAGAAACTGACCGACACCGAGGAGAAACGGCGGGTCCGCGAGTTCGGCAAGTACTGGCCGATCCGCTTCTGGGATTGGGCGGGAGGGGAAAAGTTTATGATCTGTCCCTTCTTCTCCTATATCGACCCGGAAGAAGCTCCCTTAAGGAACTTCGACTGCACGGATCTCGGGACGGCCGAGATCAGCGGGCGGATTATCGACGACACCCACAACGCCTTCAACCCCACCTATCTGATCATCGACGAGGTCAAACTCGACGGCCGGGACTGTCCGGATATCACCCGACTGATCCTCTACCACGGCGGGGAACGAGGAGACTGGCGAGACGGTTATCGCTTCCAGGCCCGGGGTAATCGGGTCCAGATCAAGACCTATCATCTGGAAGAGGGACAGAGAAAACCTCGCGAAGAGTTCGAAGCCCTGCTGGTGAACAACCTCGACCAGGTGAAAAGAATCGATTAAAGCCGCCTCTGGCAATAACCTTTGATTTTAAGGAGAGCAGACAGATGACCAACTTCTACGACCGGGTAAAAAACAACGATAAATTCCGGGACTTCGTCCTCCCGATGAAGGAACTGGGGTTTATCCGAGACGCGACGATCTTCATCCATAAGACCGGCCTCCTGCTCTTCTCGGAAGGCTATCACCACCCGGCGGGGAAACTGATCGCCAACATCATCTATGTCCCCGCCCCGGAAGGGGAAAAAGAAATCTTCGGTCTCCCTTACCGCTCGATCATCAAGAAGGAAGAAGACGGGGAAGAAGCCTGGATCAACTACGAGTCCCAGCTGGAAATTTACCGGAAGATGGCCCCCGAGTCCCAGGTTGATAAACCGCCTTACGCTCGCTTCAAGTGTCAGTTCGACCTCGCCGATCTGATCGGCTTTGTCGATCACCGCCGCTCGCTGAAGAAGGCCCGCTCCCTCTCCCCTGAGATCGACGATGCCATCCGCAACGTCGCCGGAATGCTGAAGATCCACCCCGACACCATCGGGGTCACCGGCTCGCTCTCTCTGGGCAATTTGAAGACCGCCCACGACTTCGACCTGGTCTTTTACGGTACGGTCGCCGAGGCCTGGGACATCGTCAACCAGATCTACCGGATCGTCGAGGACCCCAAACGGCAGGTCTTTGAGATGGGGATGCTCTGGGCGATCCGCTTTTATGATGACTGGGGAAATATGATCTGCCCCTTCTTCTCCTATACCGATCTTGATGAGATCCCGCTTAAGGATTTCACGATGAAGGTGGAAGAGCAAGAAATTGAGGCCACCGGAACCATAATCAACGACCGTCACACGTTTTATATGCCCTCGGTCCTGACACTGGCCAAGGCCGAAGTCCCCGGCCGAAAAGACCTCAGCGAACTGCCCCTGATCCTCTACCACGGCGGCTTGCGCGGCGAATACAAAGTCGGGGACCGACTCCGGATCCAGGGCTCTCTGGTCCAGGTAACCACCCCCAAAGAGAGCTACCCCGCCCTCCTCTCCACCAACCTCACCGAGACCGAAAAAATAAAAAGCGGGGAATAGGAAATAGGGAATTGGGAATAGAGAATCCCCGCCAGGATCCCCCCTCTCCCCCCGGGGAGAGGGATAAAGGGTGAGGGGATTTTTTTCTATTGATGAAAATGGTGATTTTTAGTGATTGTCCCCCTTTCTTGCTTGGTTAACTTGACCGGACCGCTTAACCTATGTTAACCTATGGCAAGATGGTTAACATAAAGAAGGTTTCCCGCATCAACCAACGTTAGGCAAAGACTGTGAAGGACGAAAGGTATCTATCCATACCCGAGTTGGCGAAAATTCTCGGAATCAGCCGGATCGCAGTTTATCGAAAAGTTAAGAAGGGGCAGATCGAGGCGATCCGGATCGGGCGGAACTATGCCATCCCCAGGAAGATCATCGCCCCCCTTCTCGGCCAAGAGCTTTCCGCGGAGAATAAGCGGGATCTCGACCGGGCCGTGCTCCGGACGGTGAAAGAATACGGGGACGTGCTGATCAAGCTGGGCAACGGGTAATGAATCTCCTCTCGGTCAGGGAAGTCGAGTACATCTCCTTCCGTCTGGCCCGGGAGTTGCTATTTTTCAACGAACCGATCCCCGATTTCTCGACCCGGTTCTCCAATGTCCTGGAGAGCTGCCTGGCCACGCCGTTTCAGAGCTTCGGCGGCCGGACCCTCTATCCTTCCCTGCTCACCAAAGCCGCGATCTTCTTTTACCTGATGGTCAAGAACCATCCCTTTCAGAACGGAAACAAGAGAATCGCTATGACCTCCCTCCTTGTTCTCCTTTCCAAGAACAACAGGTGGCTACAAGTTGACACCCAAGAATTATACAACTTCACTATGTGGGTAGCCCAGAGCCCTGCGGGAGTGAAGGACGAAACCGCCCGGGCGATCGAGAAATTCCTAAAAAAACATTTAACCGATTTCGAATGACATTCTCTCTGTAACCTCGCTGGAGTAAGATCGAGATGATCGACCGCCTCGCCGGATAAAAAGGTAGCACATTCCTGTCTGTGAAAGCCTAACCAGAAACAAATATCCCTCCTCATCCGACTAACATATGGCAATCAACAACATTCTTGACCTATGCCCAACATAAGGCATCTTATGCCTAATAAACTAGGAATTCCTAACCCACTCTCAAGATCACTTTAGCAAAACTTTTCCGGTTACCCTCTCCCCCGGGGAGAGGGTGGACCGATGACAATCGGTCCGGGTGAGGGGTCCCCTGCCTGGGGGAAATGTCAATATCCACTGCCTGACCCCTTTTTTGTCCTTCCCCGCCAAAGCACTCGCAGCCCGATCCCGATAAAGACAACCCCGATCACAGCCACCACCGCCCCCGCCCCCCAGAGCAATGACTGATAGACACCATCTGTCAGCCAACCCCGCCCCACAGTCAGCACCACCGCTACCAGCATATACCAACTGAAATCCCCCAGTTCGTGCCCAAGCAGGAATATGGCGAAGTCCCCCCGACCACGAAGGTTGAGCATCGCCATCTGGCCGGTCCCCACCGTAGCCCACCAGCCGGTGAAGTAGGGGTTGGAGAGTGAAGTGCCCATCCCGGCCAGAAAAAGTGACAGAGCCGGCATCGCGCTCCCCCGCGTCCCCGCTAAGGAGGCCTCCCCGGCCGCGGCGGCAATCGACCAGCCCATCCAGATCAGAACCCCACCGCCGATAATACCCAGCGCCGAGCGGACCGCGGGCAGCTTCAGCCACCGCCCCAGACCCCGAGCCAATCCGGCCACCAATACAACCTCGAGAAAGGCGTGCCCAAGGAGCAGATAGACCACCGCCATCGGCCCCCGGGCCAGCACCTGGCCGATCACCACCGCCAGCAACGGTCCCGGGGACATCGCTCCAGTCAACGCCACAATAAAGGACAATCCGAATATCTTCATTACGTTTCCGGGACAGAGACCCCGGTCGCATTGGGGAAAAGCCCGGAAGAAGAGTCTATATTAACCGGGCCAGAAGTTGAGCGGTGTAAGCGCCGCCGGTATAACGGATACTCAAAAGCGGATCCGGAATAGTATAAAGAATAAATCAATAGCCCCCGCGGGGAGCGACACCCGACGAATTTGATGGCCGCTTAATTGCGGAGTTAGCAATATTTCTGCTCAAATTTCGCATCTGTTGCTGTACATAGTACCTGAACGGAGACCTCGAATTACAGAGGATTTTTCATTGGGATAGGTTGCCATCTTCCCCTACAGAACATAGATCTGATTTTTTGCCGCGGGCTCAGCCCCAGTCTTAAACGGTCGGGAGACGTGCGGTTTGTTGATCCAAACACCAGAGCGGTCCAGCGAATTCCGGAGGAACACGCAGCCGCCTACACGGGTATTTTCTTGCCTGACAGCACTGGGTTTTCGCTAATCCGAAAATCCCATAATTATGATACCCTCAGATGAGGATCATCACTTCTTCAGAATTAAGAGACAATTGTGACATTTTAGCCTTCTAAAATTGTTATTGAATGTCATTGCGATCCGACTTTTTTATCCGGCTTTTCGAAGATCCGGCTTTAGACGTGTCGCGTTTCATCTTCAATGAGACTGGCGTTTCACCTTAAATGAGACTCACGCCTCACTCTCTCAAAAAATATGTCACCTAAGTTGAGCGATTATTGCGGATGAAATGTGCTAAGATTTTGCCGGCC
>CAYXKT010000021.1:0-27363 GCA_964465735.1 uncultured bacterium | reverse complement strand
AGAAAGCACAAATTCCCGTCTATGCCTGCGTGGCCGTCAATCCTCCCGGGGAATTTTCCAACTTGCTCACCCGGTTTTTTCAAGGTAATATTGGGTCTATACATTAAACAAAAACCCCACCGCCAAGGAGGTACTGTTATGCTCTGGATATTAGTCGCTATCGTGGCCCTGGTCCTGCTCTGGGCGATCTCCGCCTATAACGGGCTGGTCCGGATCCGCCAGCGGGTGAAGAACGCCTGGAGCCAGATCGACGTCCAGCTCAAGCGCCGCTACGACCTGATCCCCAACCTGATCGAGACCTGCAAAGGGTATATGAAGCACGAGCGGGAAGTCCTGGAGAACGTGACCAAAGCCCGAACCCAGGCAATTGAGGTCAGAGGCGGGGCCGCCGAGCAGGCCCAAGCCGAGAACACGCTCAGCCAGACCCTGCGTTCCCTCTTCGCCGTGGCCGAAAACTACCCGCAGCTTCGGGCCAACGAGAATATGCTCAAGCTCCAGGAGGAACTGACCACCACCGAAAACCGGATCGCCTTCGCCCGTCAGCATTACAACGACCAGGTGATGAAGCTGAACACCAAGACCGAGGTCTTTCCCACCAACCTGATCGCCTCCGCCTTCAGCTTCGAGAAGAAGGATTTCTTCGAGGTCGAACTGGCCGCCGAAAGGGAACCGGTAAAGGTAAGTTTTTAATCAGCCAGGCGGCCTTTAAGTCCTTTTCGTCCTTCAGGTCTTTGGCCTGGTAGGGCAGTTCAGCAATGTACGAAGAAATCTCAAGAAACAAGCGCAACTCCTTCATCCTGGTAGTCGTCTTCGTCGCCGCGGTGATCGGGCTCGGCTACATCCTCGGCGAGGCCGCCGGCTTCGGCCCCGGCGGGGTGATCATCGCCTTTTTCGTCGCCGTCATTTTTTCCCTGACCGGCTACTTCAAGGGGGATAAGATCGTCCTGGCGGTCAGCCGGGCGAAACCGGCGGCCCGGGAGCAATACCCGCAGCTCTATAACGTCACCGAGGAACTGACCATCGCTTCCGGGCTCCCGATGCCCGCCCTCTACGTCATCTCCGACGACAACGCCCCCAACGCCTTCGCCACCGGCCGCGACCCCGCGCATTCCTCGATCGCCGTCACCACCGCGCTCTTAAACCGCCTCGACCGGGCCGAACTCCAGGGGGTGCTGGCCCACGAACTGAGCCACGTCGGGGATTACGACATCCTCTTCGCCACCCTGATCGGGATCCTGGTCGGAACAGTGGCAATGCTCGCCGACTTCTTCTTGCGCTATATGTTCTGGACCGGGGGCGGCCGGCGCAGGTCCCGGTCCAGCTCCTCTTCCGGGGGAGGTCAGGGGATAATAATGGTGGTCGCGCTCATCCTGGCCATTGTCGCCCCCCTCTTTGCCTTGATCATCCAGCTTGCGGTCTCCCGGCAGCGGGAGTACCTGGCCGACGCCTCCGCCGCCCTGATGACCCGCTACCCTGAAGGACTGGCCTCGGCCCTGGAGAAGATCTCCCGCAGCCCGGGCGAGATGAAGGCCGCCAACCGGGCCACCGAACACCTCTACATCGTCTCCCCGGTCAAGAACCTCCGGGACCGGGAACAGAAAAAAAAGTCTCTCTTCAGCACCCACCCCCCCGTCGCCGACCGGATCCGCCGGCTGCGCGAGATGGCCGGCGAAAACGGTCAACTGGCCGCCAACGCCTAGTCCGCCCGGTCCGATCCCCCTGTGTCCTTTCGGTCCTTTTCGTCCTTTAAGTCCTTTCTCTGCTCGCCCCGTTAGATATTCACCGCGAACCGGGTGGCGATGATGTCGGCGTCGCCGTAACCGTTGCGGTGGGCGTGGATGTAGTTGAGCATCCAGCGCAAGTTGGGGTTGAGCTGCCAGTTCAACCCCAGGGTGAGGTCGCCGAGGATCCCGCCCCGGATATCCTTATCGTTGAGATCGAGGCAGGAATAGCGGGCCGTCAGCTGCCAGGCCCCCCAGCCGCCCCCCCGGAGGGAAAAGTCCCGGTCCGGCTCGACCGGACTGTCGAACTCACCGTAGGAAGTGACGTACTGCGTCCCCCGCGACTCCCCGGTCAGAAAGAGACTGGACTGAACGTAAAATCCGGAGAAAAAGAGGCTGGATAGGCCGTCTTCCCTCTCGACCAGGGAGGAGTACCACTCGCTCTCCAAGGAGAACGGCCCGGTCACCCAGGCCCCCTCAAGGACGAAGAGGTTGGCCCGCTCGATCGCGATATCGCCGGTATCGACCAGGTAGGGAGCGAGGTGGTTCTCCGGCTTAGCCCGGAGCCGGTAGTCGTTTTTCGACGACCGGTAGCTGTAACTGGTCCCCAGGTGGAGCATCTCCCTACCGTCGTCGCGGTACCAGGGGAGACCGGTCAGCCGGGCGTTGAAGTTGTAGTTGTCCTCGGTCCGCAAACCCTTGCCGTCGACGAACTGGAAAGCCTGGGCCGCCCAGGAAACGCGACGGTCAAGTATCGGTGTCCCCGCCGCCAGCCCGACCTGTTTCCCGGCCCCGAAGATAATCGTGTTGGCGTACTCCATAAACAGGGTGTAGTTGCTGCTCGGTCCCGGGTCGTTGCCGAAGGCCCGGGCGGCCTTCCCGACGATCACCGTCCCCAGCACCGGCACCCCCGCCACCCCCAAGTAGGCGTCGCCGACGGTCTCGTCGGAGAAGGTGTAATCGATCTTGCAGATAAAATCGTTGTAGATCCGGCCCTTCAGGTAGATCCGGGGATGCCGGACCTCCCAGCCGCTTTCGAAGGGGTCGTTGCCCGGGATGGCGGCCGCCGCCGACCGGATAGCCTCGTCACTGCTGAAGAAAGCGCCGTCGATATGGATCCTCCCCCCGATCCGGACGTCGAATTTGCCGTCCCGGCTCACGGCGTGGAACCCGTCATCCCGGTACTCCCCGAAGATCGGTTCTCCGCCGGGGGTTTGTTCCGCGGCAGCCGGAACGGTACCCGGGGTGACCGCCCGGTTCTTCAACTCGGCCAGTTCTGACTTCAGTTGCTCGAACTCCTCCCGGGTTACGGCCTCCTCTCCGACGGCCGACACGGCCGGGACCGAGAGGACCAATACAGCGGCAAGCAATGACTTCATCGCGGCTCTCCTTCTGGGGTGGTCACCGAAGCACTTCCTGATCCCGGCCCCGCCGGGGGTTAACCATCAGTCTCCGCCTTCCGGAGGGCTTTTTCGACGGCTTTTATCAGGTGGTTGCCGCTGGTGGTGGCCCCGGTCACTCCATCGACCTCGGTCGATTGTTCCTCCACCATCCTCTCCAGCAGCGGCCGGACCATCTCGGCGTATTTCTCTCCCCCTCCCCCGTGCCGGGTCATCCGGATCTCGGTCATCCTCCCCCCGGTAACGGTCACCTCCACCGCCACGAAAGAGTGTTCCCCCGCGTAAATCCCGTCCTTCAGCACCGCCTCCCCTTTCAACGCCCCGGGGATTAAGAAAAAACCGAGAAGAAATAAACCGGTAACCGATCGGCTGAAACACTTGCTCCTCATCATAATACCTCCTTCCTGAATTTTGCTTCCTCGGAACACAAGCTACGCTATAAAACCCTGTTAATCAACGCGATATTGGGCACAATCAGTAGTGCCCGGATTAACCCATCAGGTGCCCGCCCGGCAGAGCAGCACAGGCATTCTTGCCTGTGCCCCGAGCCCGCACAGACAGGAATGTCTGCTACTTTCCCGATGCCGCCGGTTTGGCGCGCAAAATTAAGGTTCTTCCAATTCGGGCAATTCATCCAATCTCCCGTATTTTCAGTGAATCCGGACAAAAGCCGAACCGACTGATCTCCTTTCTATCTCCAATGAGCCGGCACCCAGCGGCCGTTCGGGGCCCGGTGTCCGGGGACCCAGGTAGATCCCGGATGGGGCTTCCGGGTTGAGCGTGCCGCCCGGCAGATAGAGTTTGAACGATACTTGTGAAATAATCCGGGAGCCGGGCTGTCGCGTCTCTACTTCAATGAGTCCGGCATCCCATTCCAAATGAGACTCACCCCGCATTCGCTCAAGGCATTTGTCAATCTATTTAACTCAAGGTCAAACTCAAACAAGTATCTGATGTGCCACCCCGTTGGGGTGCTGGTTCAAGGCGCCATCCGGCAATCCCGGCAATTCTCGCCGGGCTATGATGTATCACCCCTTTGGGGTGAACGCCAAGGACGCCCAGCCTCCTTCGCCATAGTAGCGCAGCTACGACGGCTGAAAGGCGGCCCACATCATAGCCCGTGGGACAACCCCGGGATAAAAGCCATCGGAATCAACTTTCGCAGTTCGAGTAGGCTGGGGCCTCCCCCGGCCTTCAGGATGAAGTTTGTTTTCTCCGTTTGCCGCCTGGTTTCCCGGCGGTGCCACAATATCTCATCCGTACCAGAGTTGTTCCCCAGCCCCGCACAGAACCGGACAAGCGGATTTCCCACATCCGACTCCTCGGTTAACCATTCAGTAAGCCTCCGCTCTACGACACGGGTTCAGGTCTCTGCGGATACTCGATTGCGGCCAGACCAGCCATCGTATAACCTGATTGAACCCGGCCCAGTTATATCCCTTACGCTGGCTCTCGCGGTTGAGCCACTTGAACGTAATCCTGGTTGCGTAAAAACCATATTTGCCACAGCGCCTTGAGTTATCCGTAATCGCGTAATAGTTCAGGGGCCCGTTAATCCGGACTTTGGCCTGTCGCCGCATCTCCACCTCATTCAACCTGCACCGGGCCACCCGGGCCCAGTTCGTAAACTTCCGCAGGCTTTCCCCGAACTTCTTCCGGCTCGTGCGGCGTTTCACCTTGAAGTATCCGTCCTTGTTCTTCCCACAATAGTGAGTAAAACTTAGGAAGGCAAACTCCTCCGGCTTCCGGCCTCGTTTATAAGCGTCTTCACGAGCAAATCTCCCGAACCTGATGTTCCGGGTCTTTTCCTCCGCCAATTTCAAACCGAACTTTTCCAGCCTGTCCGGCAGTTGGCTCTGAAATTCATCGGTATCATCCCGCTACTGAAAACACGCAAGAAAGTCATCGGCCAAGCGAGAGTAATACGCCTCGCCCCGGAAATGCTTCCCGACCTCCGTGGCTTTGACCAGTCCGTCTTCCATAATCCCGTCCTTGAGCATCCGTCCGATCAGCCGAATCATCCGGGGATCCCCGATCCTATGTTGCAAAAACTTGATCATCCATTGGTGATTGACCTCATCGAAGAAGCCTGCGATATCAGCCTCGACCACATAGTTGACCTTTTCCTGCTGGATCGTTCTCCCCAAATCATCCAGGCATTTATGCCGGCTGCTCTCCGGCCGGTAACCATAACTGCTGCCCTGGAGCTCAACCTCGGAAATGGGCTTTAAGACCCTCTTGACCGCCAGCTCCTCTATCTTGTCTTCAAAACAGCTTATGCCCAACGGCCTCCCCTTCTCGCTACCGGGTTTTGGAATGTAAGACCTCCGCTTCGGTTGGGGAACATACCCCATTCGCTTTAGTCTCCCCGACAGGTCCAGGAGATTCACTTCAACCCCCTCCGTTACGCCATCTACCCCCACCGCCCGGTTCGCGGGCAGTGCGTCGCAGCAGACTCGCAGGTTATCCACGTCAGTGACGTGGTGATATAAGCTGGTGAACACCAGCTTCGGTTCCTTGCGAGCCTTTTCACCTATCCATCCAGGATTTGTGCTCACTGCTCATTCCCTCCTTGCATAGCGGCAATGTTGCCTCTTCGATGGACGACAAACCGTGGGGACCTTCGCTCGGCGGGCATTACCCCGCTTCTCAGCTAACCGTGGTGGCTTTTCCGATCCCCCTCACTCGTAACGCGGCCGTTTGAACACCTCTTTTTACATTGGTGATCATACTCGGAAACATTTCCCAGGGCCTAAAACGTCACTCGCCTGGTTCCTGTCAAACCGTTGGGTAACTCGACGCGGTCTGCGACCCCGGGGGTCCAAGTCGGCGCTCGTCTTTAGCGCGCCGCTTGTGTGGCCTGCTCCTTAGAGTGAGAGGATCGGCCCACTCCCAAAATTAATTCCTTTTCTCGGGGCTATGGGTCAGATTCAGGGCATACACCCTTCATCTCGTTACACTCGCTAATTACCCTTTCGGATTATCCTCCTTGGAGTTATTATGTTTCCGGGCGGTTGACTAAACCTTACTCGGGAGAGCTTCCCGCGTTAGCGGCTCTCTCACAGTTTGCAGCATTGCCAGGTTACCCACTCCAACGGAGTGCCACAGCATAATCCAAGACAGTATCTCCTTTGGGAACCAGCGTAATTTCAGTAGCGCAATTTACACATTATATCAGATCCCAGTCTCATTTACCTGGGACGCCAGTCTCATCTACTATGAGAAGCGACACCTTGATAGATACCAAAACAAAGGAACTTTATGAATTTTGATCAGTTTAATTTAGATTCCCGTCTTCAGGCCGGGATAAACCAGGCCGGATATTCCGAGCCAACACCAATCCAGCAAGAGGTGATTACATTAGCGATGTCGGGAAAAGACCTGATCGCAACAGCTCAGACCGGCACTGGAAAGACCGCGGCGTTTGTATTGCCGATCCTGCATAAATTGTTAGTTGACCGGCATAAATATGCGACTGTATTAATTGTTACGCCGACCCGAGAACTGGCGGAACAGATCAAACAGCAGATCGATATTCTTAAGTACAGAACAGGGATCCGGAGCGCCACTGTTTATGGCGGTGTCGGAGCCCCCCCACAGATAAAAGCCTTGCGCCGCGGAGTAGATATTATCGTGGCTTGCCCGGGAAGGTTACTCGACCTGATCAATCAGGGTTACGCGAAATTGGATAGAATAAATGTCCTGGTGCTGGATGAAGCCGACCGGATGCTCGATATGGGTTTCCTGCCCGATATCAAGCGGATCCTCTCGTATCTCCCGAAAGATAGGCAGACAATGCTATTTTCCGCCACATTTCCCCGGGAGATAGAGACACTGGCCAAACAGGTACTTCACCATCCCCGAAGAATCGCGATCGGGATCAGCCGGCCGGCCCACACCGTCTCCCACTGCCTCTTTCCGGTACCACAGCATCTCAAATCAAAATTAATACTAAAAATCCTTGAGCGTACTGAGACAGAATCTGTCCTGATTTTTACCCGCACTAAATACCGCGCTAAAAGTTTGGCGAAAAAAATTGCCGGCAGAAACCTTGCAGTTACCAGCATTCACAGCAATCGGTCTCAGGCTCAGCGGCAGTCCGCGCTAAAAGGCTTTAAAGACGGGACTTATCAGATAATGGTGGCCACCGATATTGCCGCCCGCGGTCTGGATGTCGAGAATATTTCTCACGTGATCAATTTTGATATTCCGGCCACCGCGGATGACTATATTCACCGGATCGGTCGAACCGGAAGAGCCGAACGCAGCGGGGACGCCTTTACGCTTACTACACCGGCAGATGACGATATGATTAAACAACTGGAGAAGATAATCGGGGAAAAAATCGAGCGGAATAAACTGGAAGACTTCGATTACAATTCACCGAAACCGCAGTACAATAAAAGACCGCGGAAAGCGTTTAATAAAAGCCGTCATTCAGGCAGATAGTTTCTTAACAAAGACCTCAAAACACCTGGAATTCGTTTTTCGCAATGACCTGGCTTCCGCGGTTTTCGTTCCGACACTATATAGATTGACCAAGGCAAGAGCGTATGCCTAAAGTGAGATGTGGTCCCCTAAAAGCTGGAGCGCTATAGTCTTTTTTTTTGAACAGCTGCCTTGACTTGGAGAGGATTCGGTATATATTAGGGCAAATAACCGGACTACCGGGCAAAGAATTGAAGAAGTAAGTTTTTTCACCTCACCCGATCCTGATTCTTCGGATCGGGATTTTTTATCAGGATTACCCTAATTATGAAAGATCAGAAACGCCGGACGGACGTCAGGAACGTCGCCATCATCGCCCACGTCGACCACGGGAAAACCACCCTGGTTGACGCTCTCTTAAAACAGACCGGAGCCTATGAGTTCAAGGCCGGCGAGTCCACGATAATGGACTCCAATCCCTTAGAGAAAGAGCGGGGGATCACGATCTTCTCCAAGATCGCCTCCTTTGTCTATCAGGGGGTCCAATTCAATATCGTCGATACCCCCGGCCACGCCGACTTCGGCAGCGAGGTCGAACGGATCCTGGAGATGGTGGACGGGGTCCTCCTGCTGGTCGATGCCTTCGAGGGGCCGATGCCCCAGACCAAGTTCGTCCTGAAAAAATCCCTGGAACTTCATCTGAAACCGATCCTGGTGGTGAATAAGATCGACCGGTTCAGTTCCCGGCCGGACAATACCGCGGATGCCTCTTTCGATCTCTTCTGCGAACTCAACGCCACCGACGAACAGCTGGATTTCCCCATCGTTTACGCCTCAGGCAAAGACGGCTGGACAACCCTCGACCTCGATGTACCGGGGCGTGATATGAAGCCCCTACTCGACACCATCCTCCGGCGGGTTTTGCCCCCGTTGGCCGATCCGGAGAAACCCTTTCAGATGCTGGTCACACTACTCGACTACGATCCTTACATCGGCCAGATCTCGATCGGTCGAATCTTTCACGGAAGGATCGCCAAAGGCAATCCGATCTCTCTGGTAAAAAATGACGGGAGCATCACCGCCGGCCGGGTGATTAGAATACTAAAATATCAGGGGTTAGTCCGAGTAGAGGTGGAATCCGCCCAGGCCGGAGATATTGTCTCCCTGGCGGGCATTGACGGAGTCAAAGTCGGCAATACCCTGGCCACCGGAGACCACCCCGAAGCTCTCCCCCGGATCAAGATTGACGAGCCGACCATCTCGATGGTCTTTTCCCACAATACCAGTCCCCTGGCCGGCCGCGACGGGGGGATATTCCTGACTTCCCGCCATCTCCGGGAGCGTTTGGAACGCGAAGCCCTGACCAATGTCGGGATCAAGGTCGAGCCCGTCCCGGGGGGCGAAGGGTTCAAGGTCTCCGGACGGGGGGAACTCCACCTCTCGATCCTGATCGAGACGATGCGCCGGGAAGGTTACGAACTGGAGGTATCCGCTCCCCGAGTAATCCTGATGAAAGTGGGAGAACAGACACTGGAACCGATGGAAGAGGTGATCGTCGAGGTTGATGAGGGCTACCAGGGCGCGGTCATCGCGGCAATGGGGGAGAGAAAGGGGGTGATGAAGGATATGAACCGAACCTTCATCGGAACCATCCGGATAAGCTTCATCATCCCCACCCGCTGGCTCTTCGGCTTTCGCAACCAACTACTCCAGATAACCCGGGGGACCGGGATCAGCTACCAAACCTTCTATCGCTACCAAAAACAGCTGAGCGAGAGTAACTCCCGGCAGACCGGGGTATTGATCTCCAAGACTGCCGGGAAGGCGGTGGCCTTCGCCCTCGACGGACTCCAGGATCGAGGGGAGATCTTCATCCACCCCGGCGAACAACTCTACGAGGGAATGATCATCGGAGTCAACAACAAGGGTCAAGATCTGGTGGTCAACGCCACCAAAGGAAAGCAGATGAGCAATATGCGGGCGGCGGGCTCCGACGAGGCGATCAAGCTGATCCCACCGAGGGAACTGACCCTGGAATTCGCCCTGGAGTTTATCGACGACGACGAACTCTTCGAGATCACCCCCAAAAACATCCGCCTCCGCAAACGCTTCACCAGTGAAAACGAGCGAAAAGCCCACTCCCGCCGAGCAGTTTAGCTGGAAGAGTGGATGAAAAGGGAGGCGGATTGCTTTATTTTTTTTTTGGGAGGGGATGTTTAGAGGATCAGATTGTCGATCAGGCGGACTCGGTTGATAAAGACAGCGCCGGCGGCAAGGTCGCCTGGTATTAACTGCTCGCGGGGGATTAAGGTTTCGGGGTCGCAAAACTCCAGGTAGTCGATCCGGGCGTCCGGTTCCTTCCCGATCAGACTCTCCATCTCCCTACGGACGGCGGCGGCCGAGGTCTCACCGGCCGCCAGCAGCTTCCGGGCCTGGAGCAGGGCCCGTCGGAGGCAGAGGGCCTCCTTCCGCTCCCGGTCCGAGAAGTAGGAGTTGCGGGAACTCATCGCCAGTCCGTCGGGTTCCCGGACGGTGGGCTGCCCGACAATCTTTACCGGGAGGTTCAAGTCCCGGACCATCTTTTCGATCACCTTGAACTGCTGATAATCCTTGCGCCCAAAGAAAGCGAAATCCGGCTCCACGATATTGAAGAGTTTGAGGCAGACCGTGGTCACCCCCCGGAAATGACCGGGACGGGCGGCGCCGCAGAGACCGCGGCTGAGATCAGTCTCCTCGACCCAGGTGGAGAAATCTTCCGGATAAACCTCTCCCGAGGGCGGAGCAAAGATAAAATCCGCCCCCTCTTGCTCACAGAGTCTTAAGTCCCGGTCGAGGTCCCGGGGGTAGGAGTCAAGGTCCTCGGCGGGTCCGAACTGGGCCGGGTTGACGAAGATGGAGACGACCAGGATATCCGCGGCCTGCCGTCCCGCCCGAAGAAGGCTTATGTGGCCCTGGTGGAGAAAGCCCATCGTCGGGACCAGGGCGATCCGTTTCCCTTCCGCTTTCTTCCGCCGGGAAGTCCCCTGCATTTCAGTGATGGATTTCAGCACCCTCATTGCGCCAAACCTCGATGAACAATAATCCCCGGCCGGACCAAGCCTAATCATCATCCGCTTTTCGTCTTTAACTCCGGCAAACGCAGTCGGGATCGCTATCGACCTCCAGCGGTCCGGAAATACCGGGTAGGTCTCGATCCCGATAGCGATCCCGGTTCTAAAAGGAGTGTTCCTCCCCCGGGAATATTCCTTCCTCCACTTCCTTCTTGTAACCGGAAAAGGCTGTGAGCAGCGCCGTCTGGAGATCGGCATAGGGCTTGGCAAACTTCGGCCGCACCGAACCGTAAAGTCCCAACAGATCGGAAACAACCAGAATCTGCCCGTCACAGAGCGGACCGGAGCCGATCCCGATGGTGGGGATCTGCAGTGACTTCGTGATCTCCCCCGCCGTCCGGGCCGCCACGCACTCCAGGACCACCCCAAAGGCCCCCGCTTCTTCCAGGGCCTGTCCATCCGCGATCAAATCGGCGGTGGACTCCTCGTCCCTTCCCTGGACCCGGTAGGCCCCTTCCCGGAGAATATCCTGGGGGAGCAGGCCGATATGTCCGAGCACCGGGATCCCCGCCTGAACCAGCCGTTTCACCAGTACCGCCACCTCCCTTCCCCCCTCCAGTTTCACGGCGCCGGCGCCACCCTCCTGAATCAGACGGCCGGCGTTACGGAGGGCCTCCTCCTCGCTGATCTCACAGGAGAGAAAGGGCATATCGGCTACAACCAGGCAGCGGGAGTTACCCCGGACCACCGCCCGGGTATGGTGGAGCATATCAGCCATCGTGACCGGGATAGTATTCTCATAGCCTAAAACCACATTCCCCAGAGAGTCACCAACCAGGATCAGGTCGATCCCCGCCTGGTTGAGCAGTCGGGAGGTAAAGTAATCGTAGGCGGTCAGAGTGGCGATCTTCTTTTTCTCCAGCTTCTTCTTTCGCAAGGTCGCCACCGTAACTTTCTTCTCTTTGCTCATCAGATCTCTCCCAGGTAAACTACCCGCCCGTTATCTTTCAGGGCGGCCAAGAGTTCTCCCACTCCTTGGTTGAGGACGGGATGTTGCCAGTAGGGGGCGATCTCCCGCAGGGGAAGGAGGACAAACCGCCGCCCGGCCAAGCCGGGATGGGGAATGGTCAGCTCCGGAGTCCGGATCATCCTCCGCCCGTAAGCAATAATGTCAAGATCGATCTCCCGGGGTCCGTAGCGGCGAGTACGGACCCGCCCCAGCGCTTTTTCGATCCTCCAGCACTCCCTTAGCAACGCGAAGGGCTCGAGGGCGGTCTCGACCGCGGCCACACAGTTGAGGAAATCGGCCTGACAACGGTAATAGAGCGGTTCGGTCTCGTAGAATCCGGAGACGTCAACCACCCGGGTCGCCGGAATGTTATCCATCAGGGTAACCGCCCGACGGATCCGCTCCGCCCGGGAGGAACGGTTGGACCCAAGGGCGATAAAGGCGGATATCCGGAGGTCATTCATTGGGTTTCGTGCCGACCCCGACAGCGGGAGCTCGGAGGTTATTACGCGCCTTCACGTCCCTAAAGCTGACGTCCGAAACTAATTCAGTACTGCCGCCGGCGAAGAGTTATTTATTTAACCGAAGGTTTCCGGCACTACAGACCTGGTAACGCTTTACTCTTTCAGAGTCCGACGTGCCCCGCCCTCCAACCCCTCTCAGAAAAAAGGAGGAGGAGCCAGGGGGGACAGACCCTTTTCTGATTTTCAGCCATCACCCCACCGACAGCAGATCGGTGGTGGCGTATTTTGAAACCGGTAGCGTGTTACAAATGTTTAACTCAAATCGAGTCTTCCAAATCGCTCCAGAGCGATCCGGATCTCTGCTTCCGGGCGAGTCATCGCCATCCGGACAAAGCCTTCACCCGAGGGGCCCAGCCCCACTCCAGGGGTGACAACCACTCCGACCTCTTCCAGGAGCCGTTTGGCGAAGGCGGCCGATCCGGTGCCGTCGGGGACGGGACACCAGACGTAAAAAGTCGCCCGGGGCCGGTCCACCTTCCAACCGAGGCTATTGAGGCCATCGACCAGTATATCCCGCCGAGTCTGATAGATCTCGAGTTGCTCCCGGCGGAAATCCTGGGGCCCGGTCAGGGCGGCGATCCCGGCCTTCTGGATTGCCTGGAAGATCCCGGAGTCAATATTCGACTTCACCGTCCCCAGTCCCTGGATCACCTCCGGGTTGCCGACCGCGAAGCCGATCCGCCAACCGGTCATATTAAAGGTCTTGGAGAGAGAGTGAAACTCAATCCCCACCTCCTTCGCCCCCGATGCCTCAAGGAAGCTGGGGGCCTGGAAACCGTCAAAGGCCAGCTCGGTGTAGGCAGCGTCGTGACAGAGAATGATCCCGTACTTTTGACAGAAAGCAGCCGCTTTTTCCATATAGGCAATATCACAGACCGCGGCGGTGGGGTTATTCGGATAGTTGAGGAAGAGGAGCCGGGCCTGAGCGGCGGTGGCCGGGTCAATCGACTCCAGATCGGGCAGGAAACCGTTCTCGACTTTCAGCGGCATCCGGATCGGATCCCCGCCGGCAAAGATAGTCCCTGAACCGTAAACCGGATAAGCGGGATCGGGGATCAGGGCCGTATCCCCTGGATTGATAAAGGCCAGGGGAACGTGGGCGATACCTTCCTTGCTTCCCAACAGGGGGAGAACTTCGGTATCCGGGTCAAGCACGACCCCAAAGCGATCGAGGTACCAGCCCGCGATCGCCTCCCGAAACTCGGGCATCCCGAAATCGAGAGCATAGCGATGGTTGGCCGGATCCTTCGCCGCCCGGTAAAGAGCCTCGATAATATGGGGCGGGGTCGGCTGGTCGGGGTCTCCGACCCCGAGGTCGATCAGGTCCCTCCCCGCCGCCCGCAACTGGCGCTTGGCTTTATCGATCTCGGCAAAGAGGTAGGGCGGGAGTTTTTTTAACCGTTGAGATAACTCAAAATTCATTCAACTTCCTCCTCGGCCTTGATCGGTTCCTCGTGAAACCGGCAGTAATCGTCAGCGATGGGGATCTCCCGAAAGTGAACCCCGAGTTTTTCGGGTTCGGCGATGAACTGCCGGAGCAGTTGGCCGTCCCTGATCAGCTTGAAGAGGACCGGCTCACCGGCCCGGAGTCGTTCCCAGATTATCTGGGGGCTGCCGTAACGGGTGTTGAAGCCCTCCTCAGTCATTAGATCGATCTTGTTCTTCACCGTGTAAAACATTGAATGGTCCTCCCTTCTTTGATTCCCGCCCGTCAGCGGGACCGATTACTGATTACTTTTTCATTCAGATCCCGAGGACATCCCGCATCGAGTAGAAACCGGGACCGGCGGCGGCGGCGAAACGAGCCGCCCGGAGCGCCCCCCGGGCAAAAGTATCCCGGCTATGGGCGCGGTGGATAAGTTCCAGCCGTTCCCCGGGGGCGGAGAAGATCACGGTGTGTTCCCCGACGATATCCCCGGCCCGCACCGCGTGGACCCCAATCTCCTCCCGGCTCCGCTCCCCGACCAGACCTTTCCGGCCGTAAACCGCCACCTGGGAGAGATCCCGCTGCAGGGCAGCGGCGGCAATCTCGGCAATTTTCTTCGCCGTCCCGCTGGGGGCGTCTTTCTTCAGCCGGTGGTGAGCCTCGACGATCTCGACGTCATATTCAGCACCCAGCGCGGCGGCCGTCTCTTTTACCAGACGAAAGAGGTGATTAACTCCTACCGACATATTGGGAGAATAGACACAGGCGATCCCTGCCGTGGCCGACCGCAACCGCTCCTCCTCTTCCCGACTCAGTCCGGTAGCTCCGACGACCAGGGATTTCCCGGCGGCGGCGACGGCAGTGTACTCCACTGCCGGGGGGGCGGAGAAGTCGATCACAACGTCACCTCGATCGATCACCGTGATCAGGGATTCGCTCAGCGGGCAATTGATGTTCCCGACACCACTCAATTCTCCCACGTCCCGTCCAAGATCGGGATGTCCGGATCTCTCTACCGCTCCAACAATCTCCAGGTCATTCTCGGTTTCGGCGCAGGCGATAATCCTCCTCCCCATCCTTCCCCCCGCTCCGCAGACAATTATCTTGATCGTCATTAATCTCCTCTCCCCAGAATAATTTCCGGAAAAGCACAAATTAAAGCAATTGATACCGCTGTAACAGTTCTTCCAACTCCACCCGATGTCCGGGCGAGAGTCCGCAAAGAGGGAGCCGGAACTCCTCCCTCAGCTTACCCATCATTGCCAGGGCAGTCTTGACCGGGATCGGGTTGGTCTCTAAGAACATCATCTGAAAAAGCGAGTAGAGCTGGAAGTGAAGTTCTCTCGCTTCCTCCCATCTGCCATCAAGCGCGGAATGTGCCAGGTGGCGGACTTCCCGGGGGACGATATTGGCGGCGACCGAGATCACTCCCTTCGCCCCGACCGACATCATCGGTAAAGTCAGCATATCGTCCCCGGAGAGGATGGTAATATCGCAGAGGTTGAGGATCTGATTGACCTGATCAACCGATCCGCAGGCCTCCTTGACGGCAACGATATTCTCAATCACGGCCAACTCGGCGATCGTCTCCGGCTCGAGCTTGACCCCGGTCCGGCCGGGAACATTATAAAGCACCAGAGGGATCGAGGTCTCCTCGGCGATCCGCCGGTAATGCTCGAGCAGTCCCCGCTGGGTCGGCTTGTTGTAATAGGGGGTAATGACCAGCGCACCGTCCGCTCCGACCTCCTCGGCGTGGGCGGTCAGCTGGAGGGCCTCGACGGTGCTGTTGGAACCGGCTCCGGCAATCACCTTGGTCCGGCCGGCGGCTTTCTCAACTGCATAACGCACCACCTGATCGTGTTCCTGGTGAGAGAGGGTTGGCGACTCCCCGGTTGTTCCGCAGGGAACAATGGCGTCGGTACCATTTTTGACCTGAAAATCTATCAGCTTGCCTAAAGTATCAAAATCTATCTCCCCATCCTGGAACGGAGTAACTAACGCCACCATCGACCCCTGAAACATAACTACCTCCCTATAACCCACTAATTATCTGGACTGATTTGAATTATTCCCCCGCCTCGACCCCTTTTTTAAGACTGCGAACCCGCCCGATCCCGGAGCTCCGCGGCCAAACTGCTTGCCGGTTATCGATCACCGATTACCGATATCGTACCGGTAAATACTTCCACGGCGGGACCGGTCATAAAGATGCGATTATTCTCTTTCCACTCGATCTCCAGATCCCCCCCGAGAAGGTGGACCAGGACCTTTCTTCCGGTCCTCCCGGTGCGAACTGCGGCGGCCACCGCGGCGCAGGACCCGGTCCCGCAGGCCAGAGTGATCCCGGCGCCCCGTTCCCAGACTCTAAACTCAATCTCCCGGTCGTTGAGAACCCGGATGAACTCAACGTTGGTCTTCCGGGGAAAGAGGGGATCGGTCTCGATTTTTGGCCCCAATTCCAACACCGGGAGTTCTTCCCCCGGGGAGAAAAAGATTACGCAATGGGGGTTACCCATTGAGACGCAGGTGATCTCGACCTTTCGTCCCTCAAAGACAACCGGGTAGTCAACCACCTCTCCAGGGAGGTTGACCGGGATTTTCTCCGGATCAAACTCCGGTTCCCCCATATCTACCTCTACCTTATCCCCAACAATTCGGGGTCGGATGATCCCGGCTCCAGTCTCGACGGTCATCTCGGGCCCGGCAACCAGACCGTGATCCCGGGCGTAGATAGCGAAACAGCGGATACCGTTGCCGCACATCTCAGCGTGCGACCCGTCGGAGTTGAAGATCTCCATCTTCAGATCGGCTCGGTCGGAAGGGCAGACAGTGATCACCCCATCGGCTCCGATACCAAAATGGCGATGGCAGAGAAAACGGACCTGATCCGGGGTCAGCCGGAGGCGTCCGTCAAGGTTGTCGAAGAGAACAAAATCGTTCCCCAATCCGTGCATTTTGACAAATATTTCTTTCATCATTAAATTATAACTTCCCTTCCCTCTTGATTCAAGAACTTTACCCGGACAAAATTTCGATAGGGATAGCGAATATACCGAGGAAATTACAGCTTTATCCGGCTCCGGAGCATATGAAACCGGTATCGAGTAAATACTTCTGATAATTAGTGTCGCAACGAAAACCTCAAGTCATACAGACTCGTTGCGGGAAACGTAGTGACAAAGCAATCTCAGCAGAGAATAAACCAATTGCTTCATCGGTCCTCCCCGCAGTGTCCTGATTTCCGAGCTTTTCCGTTCAGACAACAATCAGGTCGAAGGCTGGGGGTTGAAACCCCTGCTCTTCCCTCGAGAAACCCGGCGGTCACCCGATCAACCAGTATTGCTGCTTCTTTCAGCTTCTACTCAGTCCAGCTCTCCCCGGACCAGGTCACGGTAGGTCTCACGTTTCCTGACCACCCGAAATTTTCCTCCATCAACCAGGACCTCGGGTGGCCGCGGGCGAGAGTTGTAGTTGGAGCTCATCACCGCTCCGTAGGCTCCGGCGGAGAGAACAGCCAACCGGTCGCCGAGGGCCGGTTCCGGAAATCGCCTTCCGGCGCCCAGGATATCCCCGGTCTCGCAGATCGGACCGACCACGTCGAAGCGGCGGGCTTCCCTCTCGGAGGGGCGAACCGGGACAATCTGGTGCCAGGCGCTGTAGAGGGCGGGTCGGATCAGATCGTTCATCGCCCCGTCGGCGACAATGAAACTCTTCTTCGCCTTTTTCTTCACCTGGAGAACCGAGGTTAGAAGAGCGCCGGCATTCCCGGTAATAAAACGTCCCGGCTCCAGGACCACAGTCAGTTTCAGATCCTTCAAGAGCGGTCTGAGCGCCGCGGCGTAGGCGGCAGCCGGCGGCGGTTCTTCACCTTGATAACTGATCCCCATCCCACCTCCGATATCGAGGTAACGCAGGGATATCCCCTCCGCCTTCAGTTTCTTCAGCAATCCGACCAACCGTTCCACCCCTTCTCGAAAGGGCTCGGTCTGAAGAATCTGAGAACCGATATGCATATGAATCCCGACCGGATCGATCCCGGATAGCTGCCGGCAACGGAGATAAAAATCTATCGCCTCCTCCCGGTCGAGGCCGAACTTGTTTTCCGCCTTGCCGGTGGTGATGTAGCGATGAGTCTTGGGATCGACATCAGGGGTAACCCGGAGGGCGACCGGGGCGGTCTTTCCCATCTTCTGAGCGGTCCGGGAGATCAGCTCCAGTTCGGGAAAAGACTCCACAGTGAAGAAGAGGATCCCGGCCTCGATCCCCTCAGTAATCTCCTGTTCTGTCTTCCCCACCCCGGCAAAAACAATCTTTTCCGCCGGAGCGCCGGCTCTCTGAGCCCGATAGAGTTCGCCTCCGGAGACCACATCAACCCCCGAGCCCTCCCCGACCAGGGTCCGGACCACCGCGGCGGAAGAATTGGACTTCATCGAGAAACAGATCAGATGGGAACGGCCCCGCCAGGCAGCGGTAATCTCCCGGTAGGCCTCGACCAGGTGGTGTCGACTGTAAACGTAAACCGGTGTCCCCACCTCGCGGGCGATCTGCTCCAGGGGTACATCCTCACAGTAAAGTTCTCCCTGCCGGTATTGCCAGGATGGTGAATTAATCAGAAGTTTCATAAATAAGTGCCTTAAGTTTGAAGTTTAAAGTGCCTGAAGTTTAACTAAATACCTGAAGTTGCCGATCTGCTCTCCGCGTTCTTGGCGGTGAGTCTTTTCTCAAAGTTCAAGTTTCTTCTTCCACTTCTCCAGGGCGCGCTTGACCCGGACCGGGTTGGTGGACCCGATCGTCCGTTTGGCCCGGACCGAGGCGACGGGGGTCAGCAACTGTCGGGCCGCCGGAGTAAAGGCGAAAGAAAACTTTCGCAACTCGTTTAGGGTAATCCCGGTGGGATCTCTCTTCTCTTCCAATACCCAGGCTGCCAGCTTACCCACCGCCCGGTGCGCCTCGGAAAAGGCCACCCCCTGCTCGACCAGGTGTTCGGCCAGATCGGGAGCGGCCAGAAATCCGCGGGCCAGGGCCTCGCCCAGATCCCTCCGGTTGAATTTCAGGGTGGAGATCACTCCGGCCATAATCGCCAGGCAATCCCGAACGGTATCGATCGAGTCGAAGAGCGGCTCCTTGTCCTCCTGGAGATCGCGGTTATAAGCCAGGGGAAGACCGTGCAGGACGACGAAAACCGCCTGGAGGTTCCCCAGGAGCCGTCCGGTCTTGCCTCGGATCAGTTCGGCCGGGTCGGGGTTCTTCTTCTGCGGGAGAAAACTGGAACCGGTGCAGTAGCTCTCATCAAACTCAACAAAACGGAACTCGGTACTGGACCAGAGGACCAGCTCGCCGGCCAGCCGGGAGAGGTGCATCCCACAGATGCCGAGACCGGAAAGAACCTCGACGACAAAGTCCCGGTCGGCCACAGTATCGATACTGTTGGGAGCTACCCCCCGGAACCCAAGCAGTTCCGCCAGCAGTTTCTGGTCCAGCTTCAGGCCGGACCCGGCCAGGGCGGCGGAGCCGGCGGGGAGGAGATCCATTCGTTTCCCCGCGTCGGCCAGACGGCCCCGGTCCCGCTGGAGCATCTCGACATAGGCCAGCAGGTGATGAGCGGCCAGGACCGGCTGAGCCGGCTGGAGATGGGTGTAGCCAGGGATAACCAGATCGAGGTACTCCTCCCCCTTCCCGACCAGGGCCCCCTGCAGGCTGCCGATCAATCCATCGATCTCCTGAAGCGCTTCCTGGAGATAGATCCGGGTATCGAGAACGACCAGATCGTTGCGGGAACGTCCGGCGTGGAGCTTGGCGGCCAAATCGGGCTCCTTTTCCGCCAGGCAGCCGAGGATCAGGCTATGAATGTCCTCGTAGCCGGATGAGAGGTCCACCCCGCCGGAAGTTATCTCGGCTTCAATGGCTTTCAGGGCGCATCCGATCCGGTCCTGCTCCCGGGCGGTGAGATATCCCCCTTCCTTGAGGATCCGAGCGTGGGCGATCCCGGCCCGGATATCCGCCCGGTAGAGACGCCAGTCAAAGGGGAGCGAACTCCCGAAACGCTCCATCAGACTGTCGGTCTTTTTCTTGAATCTTCCGCCCCAGAGCTTTTTCGTCATTTTTTTACCTCCCCCGACAATGGCGGTTACACGAAATAATTAACCATAGAGAAGACAGAAAATATTGAATTCACGACCTGCCGATCGGATAGTTTCTCCGCCCCGAAATCGGTACACCGCTTAATGGTTGCGCCGGCATTCCATCCTCGCCAGAGCTGCGCCGGCCGGATCGGCCGCCGGGACATCCCGGTCTGCCGCGTGGCTCGTTGGTCAGATCCCACCAAAAACAGGTGGACTAAGCGAGACCATCTCTTTTTCTGAGCCGGCTCCGGATCTTCAGTCGCAGCGCATTAAGACGAATGAAACCGGTAGCATCGCTCTGTTGATAGATATTGTCCTCCTCGAAGGTCACCATCTCCGGATCGTAGAGGGAATTAGGGGACTTCCGTCCGGTGACCTGACAGTTCCCCTTGTAGAGTTCCAGCCGCACGGTCCCGTTGACATCCGTCTGGCTATCGGCGACGGTCCGACGGAGCAGTTCCATCTCGGGGGCGAACCAGAACCCGTTATAGGCCAGCTCGGAGTATTTGGTGACCAGAGAGTCCTTGAAGTGGAAGACTTCCCGGTCGAGGGTAAGTGTCTCCAGGGCCCGATGGGCGATATGGAGGATCGTCCCCCCCGGAGTCTCATAGACCCCCCGACTCTTCATCCCCACGAAACGGTTCTCGACAATATCGACCCGCCCGATCCCATTCTCCCCGCCGAGTTTGTTGAGCCGCTCGAGGAGGGGGACCGGGGAGAGTTTTTCCCCGTTAACCGCAACCGGAACCCCCTGCTCAAAGCCGATCTCAACCACGGTGGTCTGGTCGGGGGCGGCCTGAGGGGAGACACTCAGAACGAACATATCGTCCGGAGGCCGGTTCCAGGGATCCTCAAGGACACCGCCCTCAAAGCTGATGTGGAGGAGGTTGCGGTCGCTGCTGTAGGGTTTTTCCTTGCTGACCGGTATCTCAATCTGATGTTTTTTCGCATAGGCGATCAGGTCGCTACGGGACTTGAAGTTCCACTCCCGCCAGGGGGCGATGATCCCGATCGCTGGATCCAGAGCCTGACAGGAGATCTCGAACCGGACCTGGTCATTGCCCTTTCCGGTCGCTCCGTGGGAGACATAGCGGGCACCTTCTTTTCGGGCGATCTCGATCATCTTCTGGGCGATCAGAGGCCGGGCCAGCGAGGTCCCCAGCAGGTAGGTCCCTTCATAAATCGCGTTAGCCTGGATGGCGGGGAAGACAAAATCGCGGACGAATTCCTCCCGGACATCCTCCACGTAAACCTTGACCGCCCCGGTCTTTTTCGCCTTATCAATAGCATCCTGGACTTCCTCAGCCTGACCGACGTCAACGATCAGGGCGACCACGTCCAGCCCTTTCTCCTCCTGGAGCCACTTTAAGATGATGGAAGTATCCAGACCCCCGGAATACGCCAGAATAACCTTGCTCATATAACATCTCCTCGTTTATTGATTGGTTCTGTCAAAAATAATAACCACAGAGAACACAGAGAGTATTGGAATAGAGGGGATTAAATAAAATGACTCTTTCTCCCTCAATGTTCTCTTCAAATACCATCCTTTTATTCAGATGGTTTTATACCGAATTATATTCTTTGTTGGAGATTCAGACTTCCTCCGCCATCGACTCCCGCAAGATCTTTACCGCCCGGTCGATCTCCCCGGAGGTAATGTTACAGGCGGGCATCAGCCGCAGGACGTTGCCGGCGGTACAGTTGACGATCATTCCTTTTTCCAGGCAGCGGTCAACAATCGACTTCCCCTCCCGGTCCAGTTCAATCCCCAACATCAGGGACCGGCCCCGGATCTCCCGGATCATCGGGAATTCCCCGAGCAACTTTTCCAGTTCGGCCCGGAGGTAATCCCCCATCCGGCGGACATTTTCGATGATCCCCTCATCTTCCATCACCTCAAAGACCGCCAGGGCGGCCGCGCAGACCACCGGGCTTCCGCCAAAGGTTGAGGCGTGAGTGCCGGGGGGGAGGAAGCCGGCCAGCTCTTCCTTCACCACCAGGGCTCCAATCGGAAGCCCGCCTCCCAGCGCCTTGGCCAGGGTCATCAGGTCGGGGACAACCTCGTAGCCTTGAAAGGCGAAGTATTCCCCGGTCCGGCCCATCCCGGTCTGGACCTCGTCAACGAGCATCAACAGGTTGTTGTCGTCACAGATCTTTCGAACCTGCCGGGCGTATTCCGGGGAAGCCGGGTGAACCCCGCCCTCCCCCTGAATCAATTCCAGCATTACGGCCACGGTATTTTTCGAGATGGCTTCTTCCAGAGCTTGAATATCGTTGAAGGGGAGGTAGCAAAAACCGGGGGGCAGAGGGCCGAAACCGGAATGATACTTCTCCTGGCCGGTGGCGGTAACGGTGGTCAGAGTCCGGCCGTGAAAGGAGGCTTTCATTGTCAGGATCTCGAAGCGGCCTTCCGGCTCCCCGAAGCGGCGGGCCAGCTTGATCGCTCCCTCATTGGCTTCAGCGCCGGAGTTGCCGAAGAAGACTCGGCCGGGAAAGGACTTCTCGATGATAACCCGAGCCAGCCGGCCGGCCAGCTCATTGTAGAAGTTATTGGGCATATGGAGGATTTTCCCGGCCTGCTGGCGGATCGCCGCCACCACCCGGGGGTGGCAATGCCCGAGTCCGGAGACACCCCAGCCGGGGAAAAAATCGAGGTACTTCTTTCCCTCGGCATCCCAAAGCCAAGATCCCTCTCCTCTCACCGCTGCCATCGGGTTGCGGGTATAGGTCTGGAGGACAAATTGATCGTGTTCTTTGATGATTCTTTCCGTCTTATTCATAGCCTGAATTCTTCCTTTAATAACTGCCTTTTTAAAACTCTTTCGGGCCGACGCCACCTTCCCCTCACTGCTTTGGCCCCATACTCCGACTCGACCAACTTTGAACTTCGAACTTTGAATTTCTCAACCGACAATCTCGGTCCCGACCCCCTTGTCAGTGAAGATCTCCAGAAGAAGCGAGTGTTTGATCCGGCCATCGATGATATGGATCTTTTTCACCCCCCGGTCAAGGGCCAGGAGCCCGGCGGTCACCTTGGGGATCATACCTCCGGCGATCGTCTCCTCCTCAACCAGGCGGTTAATCTCCGCCCGTTTCAGGGAGGAGAGAATCTGTTTCTGGCCCGAACCGTCGTCCCGGGTCAAAATCCCCCCGACGTCGGTAAGAAATACCAGCTTCTCCGCCTTCAGTGCCCCGGCGATCGCCCCCGCCGCCAGGTCGCCATTTATATTGTAAAGCCGGCCTTTAGCGTCGGCCCCTAAGGGGGCAATGATTGGAACTCGCCGGGCCCGGATGGCCTGGCGGATGGACGCCGTATCAATCCCAGCCACCTCACCGACAAAACCAAGATCGCCCGAGGCAAGTTTGCGGGCGGTGATCACCCGATTTGTCTGGGAACTGAAACTCTTTGCCCGGCCGCCCAGATTTTCGATCTGCTCCGCCAGATCCCGGTTGATCCCCGACAGAACTTCGGAGACGATCCCGATCGCTTTTTTATCGGTCACCCGCTGTCCGTTGACAAACCGGGGGCTGATTCCGGCCTCCTGCATCCGGAGACTGATAGCGTTGCCCCCGCCGTGGATCACCACCGGCTTCATCTTGACCGCCTCCATAAAGACTACGTTCCGCAACACCCCCTCCACGCAAGCAGGGGAGGTCATTGCCGCCCCCCCCAGCTTGATGACCACCACCTTATCCTGGAACGACTGGATATAAGGGAGGGCCTCGATCAGGATCGACGCTTTCTCGATAACTTTTTGCATATCTTCCTTCTCCCCTCCCCGGTCGGCCGACAGGACTATTCCTTATTGATCTTTACGTACTGCGGGGAGAAGTCACAGGTATAATAGATGTCCCTCCCTTCCCCCAGCCCGAGATCAACCCGGAGGTAGATTCGACTTTTTTTTAACTTTTCCTCAACCCGGCCAGGTTGCAGCTCGACTAATAGCCCGGAATGGACCACTTCCAATTCGTCCAGCCGGACGGCGATCCGCTCTTCTTGCAGATCCGCGCCGGAATAGCCGAGGGCGGCTAAGACCCTTCCCCAGATCGGTTTCTCCCCATAAAGGGCACACTTGAAGAGCGGCGAATTAGCGACCGCCGCCGCCGCCAGCCGGGCGTCTTCCCCGGTCGCGGCGCCGGTCACTTCGATGGCGACGAACTTTCCCGCCCCTTCACCGTCAGCAACAATCATCTCGGCCAATTCTCGGGTTATCCTCTCCAGAACTCCCCGGAAATCGGTACCCCCAACCGATTCCGGCCCGACCTTGACCCCGGAGCAACCGTTGGCCAGGAGGATCACCGTATCGTTGGTGCTGGTATCTCCATCGACCGTGATCCGGTTAAACGACTGTTCGAGGGCGCCAGCCAGGGCAATCCGGAGAAAATCCGCTTCCACTTCCAGGTCGGTGAGGAGAAAACAGAACATCGTGGCCTGGGGCGGTCCGGCCACCCGCAGCTTGGGGTAGATCATCCCCGCTCCCTTGGCGATCCCCCAGATCCGAGCCTTCTTACCCGAGATCTCGAATTCATAGGCGATCTCTTTGGGACGGGTGTCCGTAGTCATAATCGCCGCCGCCGCGGAATCGTTCCCACCGGATTTGATCACGGCCGCTAAATCTCCAATCCCCTGTTCGATCCGGTCGAGAGGGAGATAACAGCCGATTCGACCGGTGGAAGCTACCGCCACCAGGGCAGGGTCGAGATCCAGTGCCGCCGCGGTCCGGTCCGCCATTCTCCGGGCGTCGGCTGCGCCCCGCTCCCCGGTAGCGGCATTGGCGGAGCCGCTGTTAGCAATCACCGCCCGGCAGCGGCCGGCGGCCGCCACTTCCCGGCTGAGCTTGACCGGGGCCGCCGCCACCCGGTTGCTGGTAAAAGAAGCGGCAATTGCCGTCTCGGTCTCGGAATAGAGCAGTGATAGATCGGGAGCCCCGTTGGGCTTGATCCCGCAAGCTATGCCGGCGGTAATAAACCCTCTCGGGAGTTGGGAGAGAGACAACCTGGTCAACTTGGTTTCCATAATTTCCTGGGCGGCGGGGTTCGATAGCGATCCCGAGAGCGATGACAAGAAGATTATATCAATCCTTCGCTCTCGGAGAGGCCAAACATTATATTCATATTCTGGACCGCCTGACCGGCGGCGCCCTTCAGCAGGTTGTCGATAGCGCTGACGACGATCAGGTTCCCGGTCCGGGGGTTGACTCTAAAACCGAGGAGACATCGATTGGTTCCCACGGCGTCTTTCAGCTCCGGAAGTTCCCCCGGGGGATAGACTCGAAGAAACGGCTCCTGAGCGTAATACTCCCGGTAGAGATCGCAGACCTCCTCGGTGGTGACTGTCTTTTTCAGCTTGAGGTAAACGGTGGAGAGGATCCCCCGGTTGACCGGAAGGAGGTGAGGGGAAAACTCCAGGCTGACGCTGCGGCCGGCAGCCCGAGAAAGGATACCCTCCATCTCCGGTATATGCTTGTGTCCGCCCAGACTGTAAGCCTTGAAGTTCTCGTTCATCTCGGAAAAGAGCAGCGGCAGACTGGCCTTCCGCCCCGCTCCCGTGACCCCGGTCTTGGCGTCCACGATGATCCCTTCCGCGGCGACCAGTCCGGCCTTCAAAGCCGGGTAACAAGCCAGAATGGCTGCCGTCGGGTAGCAACCGGGGTTGCCCACGAGTCGGGCATCGACGATCTTCCGGCGAAAAAGCTCAGGCAAACCGTAAACCGCCTGACCCACACCTTCCGGGTCCCGGTGACCCGTGCCGTAAACCTGCTCAAACTCCGTCGGGGTGGGGAAACGGTAATCGGCACTGAGGTCGATCACCTTCTTCTCCGCCCTCAAAAAGAGGGGGGCGTAACGCATCGAGATGGTATGGGGAAGGGAGAGGAAAATCAGATCGGCCTGATCGCAGATCTTATCTGCGTCGAGTTCGTCACACTCCATCTTTAACCGCCCCCGAAACCGGGGAAAGATATCGTCGATAGAGACATTCACATTAGCCTTGGCGGTCAGAGAGACAATCTGCGCCCCCGGATGACCAAGGAGTAGATTAACAATCTCACAGCCGGTATATCCCGTGGCCCCGACCACTGCTACCTTGATTGGATTCCGATTCATTTTTTCTTCCCCGTTTATACTGCTCAAGTGATCAGATCAAAGACTGAAGTTTAAAAAAACCTGCTCTTCTCTCGAGAAAACCAGAGGCCACCGGATAAATCAATACTGCTGCTTCGCCAAACAGTTAAAACGATCTCAGCGGCATCTGATCGCGCATAATTTGTCCGTAAAAGTTCAGTCTATCTCCCTGAGCAGTTAACCCTGTTTAATTAGTACCTGGAAGGAAACCTCAAGTCACAGAGAATTCGCCATTGTCAGCAACGGAGTGACGAAGCAATAACACCAAAGACTAAAACAGATTGCTCCGTCGTCCCGACTCGCTATGACCTGGTTTCCGGGGGTTTTGCTCAGACATTAATTATACCCATTCAAGGGAAAATCGGAAATGAAAAAAGCAGGCTTTCCGCCTGCTTTTTTCGTCTCGAAGAGACAATCGAACCTGGAGAGAAAGATTATCTTTTCGAGAACTGGAACTTCTTTCGCGCCCCCGGCTGCCCGTATTTTTTCCGCTCTTTTTTGCGGGGGTCCCGGGTCAGAAGCCCGGCGGCCTTAAGGGGAGAGCGCAGGGAGGCGTTGGCTTCAACCAAGGCCCGGGCAATCCCGTGGGAGAGAGCGCCGGCTTGGCCGCACTTTCCTCCTCCGGTGAGCTGGGCACTTACGTCGTACTGGCCCATATTATCGGTCACCTGAAGCGGAGCCTTGACCGTCTTAACCAGGGTTTCCCGATGGAAATATTCTTCCAGTCCCTGATTGCCGTTAACGCTGAACTTCCCTACCCCGGGGCGGATCCAGACCTTGGCCACAGCCATCTTTCTCCGTCCAGTGGCGTAATATCGTACCATATCGCTCATATTAAACCTTCTAAGAGATTTTCAGTAATTCAGGCTGCTGGGACTCGTGGGGATGGGCCGGCCCGGCATAAACCTTGAGTTTCTTGATGACCGCCCGGCCCAAGCGGTTGTGGGGGATCATCCCCCGGACCGCGTGCTCGATGATCCGCTCCGGATGGGTATTGAGCATCCGCTGGAAAGAAATCTTCTTCAAGCCGCCGGGATAACCGCTGTAGCGTTGATACTCCTTCTGTTCAGCTTTCTTTCCGGTGACCACGACTTTTTCCGCGTTGATCACGACCACGAAATCCCCGGTATCCATATGCGGGGTGTAGATCGGCTTATGCTTGCCCCGGAGGATATCGGCGATCCGAGTCGCCATCCGTCCCAGAGTCTGGCCTTCGGCATCCACCACGTACCACTTTTTATCAATATCCACCGATCGGGCGGAAAATGTCTTATTTCTCACAATTAATCTCTCTTCGCTGGTTAGGGCCCTCCCGGATCCGGTCAAATTGCGGTCCGGACGGGACCGCCACCGGGTCTTTCCGGGGCACAGAATTACAAGAGGGGAAATTTACCACCGGAAGCTCGACCTCGTCAAGAGGAAAATGCCATTTTGCCCAACCAAATTAGAAATATCCTCTTTTAATTGTTCCCCGCACCTCCCCCATTATTTTAGAATAAATGTATACCTAAGTTGAGCGATTATTGCGGATGAAATGTGCTAAGATTTTGCTGGCCG
>CAYXKT010000020.1:0-27592 GCA_964465735.1 uncultured bacterium | reverse complement strand
GACGCAAAAGATTGGTGCAGTTCGCCGCATAGAATCGCTCAATTTAGGTTTAATTATTTTTTCGGTGAGGTTGGTGCCGGCTCCACCGGTGAATCTTCGCTTATCGGTGGATCGATAGTCTCCGCGGTAGTTTCTCCGGATGCTTCCGGTATCACCTCGACAGGTTCCCGATCCTCCGCCTCCGGAGCGGGCGTTTGGTCTGTTTCCAGAAGGGCCGGCTCTTCGATTACAAATCGGTGCTGGCCGGGGTCGAAGGCGATCCGGTCCTTGTTGGCTTCGTACCATTGGCGGATTTCTTCATTGCTTCCGCTGGCGGCGGTAAACTTGAGGAGTAGATCCCGGGGGTCCCATAACCGCATATCCGATGATCCATCCAGTTCCGCGACCATCATCTCTAAAGCGTCGGGATGGCCGAACTCCAGCGCGATCGGGAGCATTGCCTGAGAGCTGAACCGATGGCTGTATTTGGCCCGGCGCCAGGCTTTCTCCACCGCGTCGGTGAGATCGATGCCGGGCAGGTCCTTCAGCATATCATAGATGGTCGAATTGGATCCGCTGTAGATAAAATATCTCTTCAGATCTTCGTAGGTCTCGGGGTTTTTGAAGGCAGCCACGGCTTTAATCCACTCGGTGGGGAGATGACCTGGCAAAGTGCTTAAGCCTTCGAGCAGAGTTGGCCGGGCTTCCTCGATCCACCCGTTGGTAATGACCGCCTCGATCAACCAGGAGTCTTCCTGGAGGGCATCGAGGATCATCTGCTTGTGCTCTGGGCCGGCCAAACGGTTGATCGTCTGCTGCAGGTAATAGGATCGTGAAGGGTCGCGGCGTTGAAATTCCAGGAGTATATTCAAATGTTCCGGGCCGACCCGGGTCAGCATACCGATCTGCGGATCACTTCTGGAGCTGCGTCTCTGTCCCCGGGAGACTTCGATAATTGATTCCACATACTCCCGTACTTGTTCAACGGTTGGTTGATCGGGGAGAGTGATCGCGGCCAGGGCCTCCCGATCAATTTTTCGCTCTTGCCAGTCGCCGCCGATTCCCGGGGTTGTGGTTGGCTGTTTCCTCTGGTCCAAAATCTTCCGGATAGCTTTCAATTCCCGAAGAATGCCATACTCGAAGGCGCCAGTCGTCGGTTCTCCTTCCGGGTCTCCCACATAGGCTGTTGACCCCCATCTCTTGATCTGGTCGGTAGCGATCTCTTTTACCCGTTCTTTTAGGTTGTCGAGATCGGTAAAAGGTCCGTTTTTCAGCCGTTCGCTCACCACGCGAACCGCCATTCTCATTTCCATCCCCTCCAGCCGCATCAGTTCGTTAAGACCGGCGGCGTTGAGGTTGACCAGGGCCGCGGATTGGTCCGGGTGGTAGCCGAATCCGGGGTCGGGTTGGTCGATATAGGGGAGAGGGAGTTGGCGGTTTTTTCGCCTTAAATCGGTTACCTGGTCGTCCCGGTCGAGGTAGCGAAATTCGATCTCGATATTTCTCATCGACACGTCGTCGGCTTGATCCGTCATCGCCCGGGCGGTGATGATCAGGAGCTGGTTCTCCCCGATCTTCAACAGGTCCGGCGAGATCCAGCAGTCGGCCGTGGTCCAATCCTTGTAGTCGAAAGCCTGGCTGTAGCCGTCGCCCTGGTCAAAGAAGAAGATTTCGTAATCCCGCGAGATGAGATCGACCCAGCGGGGGACGAGAACCCCGGCTTCGGCTCCGTTGACCAGTACTCGAGGCAGTTCGGTGGATCCCTGGTGGTAAATTTCCGTCTTCAGACGCGCGGTTAGGGGAATCCGCTCCACCTGGAACTGATAGGATTTCCAGAGGACCGGTGGTTTAATGAAGGTGTCTCCAAGCTTGAAGGTCTCGGAATCAAGCGTCTGGGAGCGGTAATAGGCTGGAGTCTGGTTGGTAGCGCAACCGGTCAGCCACAGTAAGAGGGAAAAGACCGTCAGGAAAAGATGGCCGGATTTCATAGCTTCCTCCCGGGGTTGGTGGGACGTTGCCAAGAAAAAAGAGCCGGGTTACATCGTAACCCGGCTGTTGAGGGATAATGGAGCTGAGGGGGCTCGAACCCCTGACCCCATGGCTGCCAGCCATGTGCTCTCCCAGCTGAGCTACAGCCCCAAATAACAACAGGGGAAGAATAATTATTCCCCGGCAAAAATCTGTTTAATCATCCTCTCGGTCTTAGGGATTCACCAAAAGATATTGAAGGCAAATTTGCTGAAGACCTAAGACCCATAATGGCTATCGGGGCCAAGCTTCAGCCCTAGCTACGCAAAGGATAGAATCTAATATAACGGGGGATTGTCCAAAGTCAATTAAAATTCCCCAACCGAGTTGGGGGCGGCCGGGAAATTTTGTGATGAATAATTGGTTTGCCCGGGGTATAATGCTATTCTGGAATTAAGGAGAATGACGACGTGAAACGATCGATACTTTCGCCAGACACCCCGGTTCGGACCATTAGCGGACTGCTGTTTCTTCTTTTTCTGGCCGCCTGCTCGGGGGAAGGGTCAACTCCGGCCACCCAGCAAACGTCCGGTCCGCTGCGTCCTCCGGCGGTGGCAGGGCAGTTTTATCCCGGAGACCCGACGGAACTGGCTCGGGTGGTGGACAACCTGCTGGCTGAAGCCGATCCGGTCTCCCGCGATGCGGAGCTGATCGCTGTGATCTCCCCCCACGCCGGGTATGTCTTTTCCGGGAGGACCGCCGCCGAGGCTCTGTCGCTCCTGCGGGGGAGGGAGGTCAGGAATGTCCTCTTGATCGGTTGCGCCCATCGTCAGGGCTATCCCGGGGTCTCGATCTTTGGCGGTGCCGGCTACCGCACCCCGTTGGGCGTGGTTTCGGTTAACCGGGAGCTGGGCGACTGGATCCGGAGCCGCGACGACGCCTTTGGCTATGTCGAGGCGGCCCATCGGCTGGAGCACTCGCTTGAGGTTGAACTGCCGTTTCTCCAGCGGATCCTCGCCGATTTTACCATTGTTCCCATCCTGGTCGGTCGGTCCGACCCGGCGACCGTGGAAAAGCTGGGATCGGTGATGGCGGAAGCGATCCGGCAGAACCCCAAAACCGTAATTGTCTGCAGCACCGATCTCTCCCATTACCCGCCCGAGCAGGAAGCCCGGGAGATTGACCAGAGGACCCTGGCGGCGGTCGCGTCCCTTGACCCGGCCCGGGTCCGGGCCGCCTGTCGCTACCCAGCCCCCGGTCCGGTAGTCGGCCTTTCGACCGCGATCTGCGGGGAGGAGGCGGTGATCGCCACGCTGACCGCGGCCAACCTCCTGGGAGCGGATCAAGGGGAGATTCTCCACTATTCCAACTCAGCCGACTCCCCCCACGGAGATAAGAACCGGGTAGTCGGCTACGGGGCGGTGGCCATCTGGTCTCCGTCATTGCCTGCGCCAAAACCAAAGAGAGAGGAGAGAGAAATGAACGAAAATAAGACCGGACAGGAAGGTCTGAGCCCGGCCGCTCGGGCTGGTCTAATCAGAGTCGCCCGGGAAGCTCTGACCGCAGTGGTCAATGGTCGTCCGCTCCCCGCCTCAGTGATCGACGACCCCGAGCTCCAGGGCCACCAGGGAGCGTTCGTCACCCTGAAACGGGGGGAGGTGTTGCGGGGCTGTATCGGCCAGTTTACCGCCCAGATGCCGCTCTACCGGGTGGTGAGGGAGATGGTCCAGTCTTCGGCTCTGCGTGACCCGAGATTCCCCCCGGTCCGCCCGGCGGAGCTTGACGGTCTGACAATTGAGATCTCGGTCCTCTCCCCGATGCGGCGGGTCTCGGATCCGCTGAAGGAAGTCGAGCTGGGCAAACACGGGATCTACATCAAGCGGGGTTTCCGGACCGGGACCTACCTCCCCCAGGTAGCTGCTGATCACCAGATGTCCAAAGAGGAGTTTCTCTCTTCCTGTGCTGCCGGCAAGGCCGGACTACCCCCCGACGCCTGGAAGGACCCCGACACCGAGGTCTACGTCTACACCGCCGAGGTCTTCTCCGAGTAGCACAGACATCCCTTTCTGGGGCGGCCGTGAGATACAGACAAGAATCTCTGTGCTGCACAATATGCGAATAGGAGCGCACATCTCGATCGCCGGGGGGGTAGCGAAGGCGGTGGACCGGGCGAAGGCGGCCGGCTGTGAGACGGTCCAGATCTTCAGCGGTAACCCCCGGGGCTGGAAGATCGTTCCTTTCGACCCGGAGGCGGCCGCGGAGTTCCGCCGCCGCTGCCGCCAGGAGGAGATCCATCCGGTCTTTATTCACTCCCCTTATCTGATCAATCTCTCCGCCCCTGACGAGGAGATCTACCGCAAGTCTTTAATGGCCTTTCAGAATGATCTGGAGCGTTCAGATCTTCTGGGGGCGGATGGCTTCGTTGTCCACGTCGGTTACCACCGGGGAAAGGGGATGGAGTCGGGGATCAAGAAGATGGCCGGGGCGTTGCGGGAGACTCTGGAGGCATTGCCGGATCTTCAGACCACCATCCTGCTCGAGAATACCGCCTCCGCCGGATCCAGTCTCGGCCATCGCTTTGAGAATATCGCCGAGATTCTGGATCAGACCGGATGGGGAGAGAAGTTAGGCCTCTGTTTCGACACCTGCCACGCCTTTGTCTCCGGCTATGACATCTCCACTGCCAAAGGTCTGAACGCTACCCTGAAAGAGATTGACCGTCGGATTGGTCTCGACCGTCTGAAGTTGGTTCACTTCAACGACAGCAAATACGGTCTTGGCTCTCGCCGCGACCGCCACCAGCATATCGGTGAAGGTGAGATCGGGCTGGCCGGGATGCGGCGGATCGCTCGTCACCCGGCCTTGCTGAACAAGACCTTCATTCTCGAGACTCCGAAAAAGACCCCCGCAGACGACCCCCGCAACATTGCCCTGGTCAAGAGCTTCCGAGGTTGATTTGGCCCGGCCGGCCCGTGGTCTTTCTCCGCCTGGTCATCGCCTGCGGAGCGTGACTCAATGCCCGCTCTACGACCTCGCTGAAACGGTTTTTGGCATCCTGTAACTTCCAGATGGCAGTCATCTTATCCCCTCCTGATAATCTGGCCGGTCTAACCAGGTAAGTAGTGTCTGAACGGAAACCTCAAAAACCAGTTCATTGCGAGGAGGGATGACGAAGCAATCTGTTTAGTTGACAGATTCTACGTGATATCCGGTTTTCGTTCAGACACTAAGTAGCATCAAAAATTCTGGATGCCAAATATATGACTGGCAAAGCTGTTGTGTTGGTTTGACAGTATTGTGGAGCGATGTTATGCTCGATTCCACCAATCCGATCCAGAGAAAAGTAATGTTGGTCATTCTGTAAGGGGCAGCGGATAATCAGGCAACATCAAGTTGAAAATTCAGGGGTTTTAGTATGGAAAATTACGACTTCAAGGCGATTGAGCAGAAGTGGCAGGAGCGCTGGCGGGAGATGGAACTGTTTACCGGACGGGACGGGGATCGGGAACGGGAGAAGTTTTACTGCCTGACGATGTACCCCTACCCTTCGGGGGTCCTCCATATGGGGCACGTCATCAACTATACGTTGGGCGACGTCATTGTCCGCTACCAGATTTTGCGGGGTTACAACGTCCTCTCTCCGATGGGCTGGGATTCCTTCGGGCTCCCGGCCGAGAACGCCGCTCGCAAGCAGGCGAAGGCGGCGAAGGAACGGGGCGAGGATCCGCTGCATCCGGCCGACTTTACCGAGAAGAACATCGCTCATATGAAGACCCAGATGGAGCGGGCCGGCTGGGGTTACGATTGGTCGCGGGAACTGGCCACTTCCCGGCCCGATTACTATCGCTGGACCCAGTGGATCTTCCTCCTTTTCTATAAAAACGGCCTGGCCGAGAAGAAACTCTCCGCGGTCAACTGGTGCGGTTCCTGTGCCACGGTCCTGGCCAATGAGCAGGTCCTGGCCGACGGGACCTGCGAACGCTGCGGGTCGTTGGTGGACCTCAAGGACCTCAACCAGTGGTTCTTCAAGATGAGCCGTTACGCGCAGGCGTTGCTGGACGGTCACCAGGAACTGAAAGGGGGGTGGCCGGAGAAGGTGATCAAGATGCAGGAGGATTGGATCGGCCGCTCCGAGGGGGCGAAGGTGGTCTTTAAGGTGGCCGAGACCGGAGACGAGTTGCCGATCTTTACCACCCGTCCCGACACTCTCTGGGGGGTGACCTTTATGTCGCTGGCCCCCGAGCATCCGCTGATCGAGAAGCTGGTTAAGGGGACCGAGCGGGAGGCCGAGGTTCTGGAAGCGGTCCGGAAGCTGCGCTCCCAGGGGACGAGTCAGCGGGAACAGGCGGAAATGGAGAAGGAAGGGGTCTGGACCGGTTTCCACGTCGTTAACCCGGTCAACGGGGAGCAGGTCCCGCTCTGGGTGGCCAATTTCGCCTTGATGAGTTACGGGACCGGGGCGGTGATGGCGGTCCCGGCCCACGACCAGCGGGACTTCGAGTTTGCCTGCAAGTACAACCTCCCGATCCGGGTGGTGATCCGGCCGAAAGACTCTGATCTCGATCCGGAAACGATGACGGAAGCTTATGTCGAACCGGGGCTGATGACCGGTTCCGGGCCTTTTGACGGGCGGCTCAACACCTCCGCGATGGGGGATATCGCCCGCTGGTTGGAGGAGAAAAAGATCGGCGGGCCCACAATCAACTACCGGCTCCGTGACTGGCTCCTCTCTCGGCAGCGTTACTGGGGGGCGCCGATCCCGATCATCTACTGCGAAAAATGCGGCGAGGTTCCGGTGCCGGAGTCCGACCTCCCGGTTGAACTGCCCCTCGACGTTGATTTTCAGGGGTCCGGCAATCCCCTGGAGACCTCGCCCACTTTCGTCAACTGTACCTGCCCCATCTGCGGCGGTCCGGCCCGGCGAGAGACCGACACGATGGACACCTTCGTGGACAGCTCCTGGTACTTTCTCCGTTACTGCTCTCCCCACGAGGACGCCCGGCCTTTCGACCCGGAAGCGGTCCGCTACTGGATGCCGGTCGATCTCTATATCGGGGGTATCGAGCATTCTACGATGCACCTGATCTACTTCCGTTTCTTCACTCGCGCGCTTCACGACCTCGGTCTGCTCGACTTCGCCGAACCGGCAAAGAGACTCTTCTGCCAGGGGATGGTCTGCAAGACCGCCTACTACTGTGAAAAGTGCCAGTGGATCCCGGAGGAGAAGGTGGAGGGAGGGGAGAAGGAAGGTGACGCGATTGTCGGGGGGACCTGTCAGGTCTGCGGTGGTCCGGTCCGGGGGGAGATGACCAAGATCAGCAAGTCGAAGCTGAATATTGTTGACCCCGACCGGATGATGGACCGCTACGGGGCTGACTGCGTGAGGCTCTATATGCTCTCCGATACTCCGCCCGACCTCGACCGGGTCTGGTCAGACGAGCGGATGCAGGGATCTTGGCGGTTCCTCAACCGGCTCTGGGAGACCGCGGCCGCGGCGGCCGGGGAACTGGGAGCGGCGGCCGCGGAGCTGCCGGAAAAAATCTCCTCCGCCGACCGGGACCTGCGGCGGAAGACTCATCAGGGGATCAAGCGGGTGACCGAGGCGATCGAGGGCGGGTTCCGTTTCAATACCGCCATCTCCTCGGTGATGGAACTCTTAAACGCCCTCCGGTCGGCCGAAGAAGTCCACCCGGCAATCCGGCGGGAGGCGGTCGAGAGTATGCTGGTCCTATTGGCCCCGATCACCCCCCATTTCTGCGAGGAACTCTGGTCCCGCCTCGGGCATCAGGAGAGTGTGTTTGAGAGTTCCTGGCCCCGCTTCGACCCCGAGGCCCTGAAGACTGAGGAGGTGGAACTGGCGATCCAGATTAACGGCAAGGTCAAAAGCCGCCTCACCGTCTCCGCTGAAGCGGGGGAGGAAGAGGTCAAGGCTGCCGCCCTGGCCGACGAGCGGATCCGGGAGCAGCTGGCCGGCAAGGAGCCGCGCAAAGTCATTGTCGTCCCTCGACGATTGGTCAACATCGTGGTCAAATAGCCCCCCTGCCGCGCCCCCTTTTAACCGCGAAGAACGCTAAGAGCGCGGAGGGTGTTATAATTCATCTGTCCGTGAGTGCTTTCAGTGTGCCAACATTTTGTTGGTTGAATCAGGACGATAGCCCCGAATTGAAAACTCAAATTTTACTTTACGTCCTTTACAGTTCACTATTTTTCCGGAGAGGCAATGGAGAAAGTTGATATTACTGTAATCGGGGCGGGGGTGGTGGGGTTGGCGGCGGCGGCGGAGCTGGCGGGTCCGGGGCGGGAGATTGTAGTGGTCGAGCGCCACGACGGTTTTGGCCGGGAGGCTTCCAGCCGGAACAGCGAGGTGATCCACGCCGGGATTTATTATCCCCCGGGGTCGCTAAAAGCCCGGCTCTGTCGTCAGGGGCGGGAGATGCTTTACCGGCTTTCCGCAGATGAGGGGATCCCGGCCCGGAAGATCGGGAAGATCATCATCGCTCTCGACGAGCGCGATCTTCCCGTCCTGAAAGGTCTGAAGGCTCGGGGAGACGAGAACGGGGCCGGCGGGCTGCGGCTCCTCACCCGGGAAGAAGTCCGGGAGCTGGAGCCGAACGTCCGGTCGGCCGGGGGGCTCTTCTCCCCCGAGACCGGGATCATTGACAGCCATCGGCTGATGGAGCATTTCGAGAAGCGGGCCTCAGCCTCCGCCACCTTCGCCTACAACTGCGAGCTGACCGGACTAAAGAAAACCGCCGGGGGCTGGCGGGTGGTGATCGGGGACGCCGACGGGGAGGAGTTTTCTTTCTTCAGCCGAGTGGTGATCAATGCCGCCGGGGTGGCGGCGGGGCTGGTGTCTGAGCTGGCCGGGATCGATATTAGCGCCGCCGGTTATACCGTCTATCCTTGCAAGGGAGAGTACTTTCGCCTCCGGGGCGGGGAGGGGGAGAGGACGAACCGGCTGGTCTATCCCCCGCCGACCGGGATCAGTCTCGGACTCCATACTGTAGTTGACCTGCAGGGGGGGGTGAAGCTCGGGCCCAACGCCTTTTATGTTGACCGGATCGACCACACAGTTGAGGAGTCTCACCTTGATGAATTCTTCAAAGGGGCTCGGGGATACCTTCCGGCCTTGCGTCCGGAGAGCCTGACGCCGGATATGGCCGGGATCCGGGCCAAGCTCTGCCGAAAAGGGGAGAAGGAGCGGGACTTTGTCATCCGTCACGAGGCCGATCGGGGACTGGAAGGCCTGGTTACCCTGGCCGGGATCGAGTCGCCCGGGTTGACCGCCTCCCCGGCGATCGGGAGGTATGTCGGGGAAATAATCCGGGAGTTGCTGTAAGCCAGCTCAGGCGGCCCGCCCGTGCCGGTCCGGGCCTCAGGCAGGGATGCCTGCGCTGCCTTACTCCCCGATGATTTTGACCAGGACCCGTTTCTTCCGTTTGCCGTCGAATTCACCGTAGAAGATCTGCTCCCAGGGGCCGAGGTCGAGTTTTCCGGTGGTCACGGCCACCACTGCCTCTCTCCCCATCACCTGCCTTTTTAAGTGGGCATCGGCATTGTCCTCATAACTGTTGTGCCGGTACTGAGAGTGCGGTTTTTCCGGGGCCAGTCTCTCCAGCCAGACCTCGAAGTCGGAATGGAGACCTGATTCGTCATCATTGATGAAGACCGAGGCGGTGATATGCATCGCGTTAACCAGGCATAACCCCTCCTGGACTCCGCTCGTTTTTACCAGTCCCTCGACTTCAGAGGTGATGTTGATAAACGCTCGCCGGGTCGGAGTTTCTAACCAGAGATGTTCAGTCAGAGATTTCACAATAGATATTCCCTCCAAGAATCTTGTTTGATTATCTTGCACATTGAAATATAATAAACCCGGAGTTTATGAACTATACCAGTAATTAGGGAGGAATAAAATGAAAGCTGAGAAATTTAAGCTGATCCGCAGCCGTTTGCTGCTTCCGTTGGACGAGAAGATCGGTCTCGCGACCCGGATTGAGGACGGATACGTCTTGAGCGAGGATACCCTGATCCGGGAAGTCGGCCGCTATAGCCGCGAGATCGGGGAGCGGATTTTAAGAGAATGCGGCAATGAACTGGAAGTTATCGGGTTCAAGGGCGGGCCGATCACCGAGCCGGAGATCCCCTGTCTGGACGGGGTGGTTCTGCCCGGGTTTGTCAAGTCTCACGGCCACGATCACGAATCACCGATCATCGGGGTGGCCAAGGACGAGCCGCTGACCGCCTGGCTTGACCACGCGGTCAACGTCTTCTCCGGTTTTCTCTACGAGAACTCGGCAAAGCTGGAGGAAAGGTTCGGGGTTTCGGCCAATATGCTCACCTATTCCAAGGCCAAGCTCGACGATATCTATTACGGGATTACTTCCGCGATCGCTCACCACTGCAACTTCAACAAGTATCACTTGCCGGAACTGGTCGAGGCCAACGATCAGGCGGGGACCAAGACCATCATTGCCATCGGCGGGCAGGACCGGAATTACGATCCCCGGATCCTCGATACCGTCTCGGCGGCGATAAAGCGTCTGGACGATAGCGCCGCCAGATTCGGCGGGAGAGAGCGGCTCTGGATAATCCCCGGCCCCGATCAGGTTTTCTCTAATTCGGCCGAGATGATCAAGGCACTCAAGGAATGGGCCAACGAACACGGCACCCTCTTTCATATACACTGCTCGGAGGAACCGAATACCACCGCCTGGTTTTACTCAGAGTATCTCTGCAGCCCGGTGGAATACCTTCATCGGGTCAACGCCCTGGACGAGAACACCATCTTAGCCCACCAGGTCAACAATACCCCGGTTGATCTCCATATCCTGAAAAGGACCGGGACCAATCTTGTGCATAACCCGCTGGCCAATACCATCCTCGGCTCTGGTATGCCCCCGCTGATCGAGATGATGGAGCTGGGAATACCGATCGCCATCTCTACCGATGGCTCCGGGTCGGCTGACAGCCAGAATATGCTCTCGGCCGCCCGACTGGCCTCCCAGTATCAGAAGGCCTTTCATCAGGACGCCCGGCTGCTTCCGGCCCAGCAGGTACTGGAGATGGTGACTGTGGTCCCGGCAAAGATGCTGCAACTGAACACCGGGTCACTATCCCCGGGGAAGGATGCCGATTTGATCCTGGTCGATCTGAATCGGCCCAACCTGACCCCGAGTCGGGCTGACAACGTGGTTGAGAATCTGATCTGGGCCGCTGATGGAAGTGAGATCCGCTGGGTGATTGCCAATGGGAAAGTGCTCAAGGACGACTACTGTTTCCTGACCCTAAACGAAGAAAAGATCAAAAAGGATATCCAGAAGCTCTCCGAGCTGTTAATCGAGTACAGAAAGTCGCAGAAGGAGATCAAGGCCACCGGGGTCCGGAAGGATTAGTCTCTATCGTCAGTGCGGACTTTTAGAAATAATGGGCGGTAATCTGTCATTGCGAAGCGAAGAAATCGGTGTGTTTTGTGATGAGATCGCTTCGTCACTTCGTTCCTCGCAATGACAATTTCTATGCGATTTGAGGTTTTCGTTCCGACACTGATTCGGAGACATTGCGTCAGGCCCAAACCGATTTTTCGGCTGGAGTGTTTTCGGCAGGACTATAGCGGGGGGGGCAGACTGGCCGGTTCGGCGCCTGGTCTAACCCGGTTCCCGGAGAATTTCGTATAGTTCCCGGTTGGAGCGACATTCCAGGATGCGTTGCCGGTTGTCCGAGCGGGAGAGGAACCGAGAGAGGATCGCCATCATCTTCAGGTAGGGTTCGGGCTGTCCGGCAGGGATCAGGGTGGTGATGAAAATCTGGGCCGGCTTGCCGTCCAGGGATTCGAACTCCACACCTTCCTCCTTGACTCCGACCACAGTGACCATCTTTTTTACCAGGGTGGTGCGGGCGTGGGGGAAGGCGATCCCGGATTGCAGTCCGGTGGAAAGATCTTTTTCCCGATCGAGGAGGAGTCGCAGGACCCGCTTTCTTTCTTGAGCTGGAGCTTGGCCGGAGGCGATCAAAAGTTCAACCAGTTCGGCTAAGACGGCATCCTTGGTCTCTCCCTGGAGGTCGCACTCCACCCCGTTGGGGGTGAAGAGGCGGGAGAGCTTGGCCCGTTCCTTTCCGATCACCGGCTCGGAACCGGCGGTATCCTCGAATATTCGTTTCCCAATCGCTTTCCGGTCGGTCAGGGTCTGGAGCTGGCGCATTACTCGCTGCAGTTCGGCCAGGGACTCGTAAAATAAGGTGTGGATAAAGGCGGCGTCCTCTTCCCGACAGGTGAAGACAAGTTCTTCCGGCGAGAACTCCATCGTGACAAAGCTCTTGTCGCGCCGGATGCCGTAAATATGATGGCGGATGTCGAGGAGGTTGACGAAAAAACCCTCGTTGCGAAAAGCGGCAATAATCTGGGTCAGAAGGAGTTCACCGGTCTCCCGGTTGGGGAAGACATAATTGATCCGTCGCTTCCCGGAGACCCGGGGAGCCGGTTTCCAGAGCACCTCGCCGGGTATTGCCAGGATCCGGGCGAAGGTCGGGGGCGCGATCAGGATGGAGAGGAAGGTCATCAGAACCGCCGCCGAGAATGCCTCAGGAGGGAGGACACCGGAGGAGAAGCCGATCCCGGCGATGATCAGGGCGACCTCACCTCGCATAATCATTCCGGACCCGATCTTGATTGCCCCTCGGAGGTTGAAGTTGAAAGCCAACGCCGGCAGTCCGCAGCCGAAGAGTTTTCCGGCTGCCGCCATCAAGGCATAAACCAGAGCCAGCAGGAGGATCCGCCCGTCAAAGATGACCCGGATATCGATCAACATCCCCATTACACAGAAGAAGATGGGGACGAAAAATCGGTAGAGGACGGAGAGTTTGGCCTGGATCAGATAGGTGAGGTCGGTCCGGGAGAGGGAGAGGCCGGTGATGTAGGCTCCGATGATCATCGCCAGTCCGGATTTTTCGAAGATCCCGGCCACCAGCAGGGCCAGAGCGAAACTCATTACCACGATGGTGTTGGTTTCCCGGAAACGTTTCAGCCCGGCCCCGATCTTCCGGGCGAAACCCAGACCCAGGAGCATAAAGATCAGCCAAACCCCGATCGCGTGTCCCCCGACCCGGGCCGCCTCGATCCAGCGGATGCCCCCGGATTTGATCATCCCGATAACGATCGCCAGCATAACGATGCCCAGGATATCGTCGATGATAGCGGCGGCCAGGATCGTCACCCCCTCGGGAGAATCAAGTTTCTGTTTCTCGGTGAGGATGATCGCGGTCAACCCGACTGAGGTGGCGGTGGCGATGACCCCGAAGAGGAGAGGGACGGGGTCGGCGAAACCATAGTGTGTTCCAAAGACTGAACTGGAGAACCAGACTGCGGCCAGGTCTCCGAAGACGAAGCTGACGGCGACCCCCCCGATCCCGATCGCGCCTCCGGCCAGGGAGTAGTGAAGAAAGGTATTGAGATCAGTATCCAGCCCGATCATAAAGAGCAGGACGATCGAGGCGACGGTGGCGAAACTGTAGAGTTCATAGGAGACCGGGAAGTCGCCGTAGAGGGCGAAGAGACCATCCGGAAAGCCGGGGAAAGAAATCGCCCCCAGCAAAAAAGGACCGATCAACACCCCGGCTGTCAGTTCGCCGAGAACAGTCGGCAGGTTGAGTTTTTTGCAGGCCGCCGCCCCCGCCCAGGCCGCCAAAAGGATGATCGAGATCTGGAAGACCAGGCTGGACATCTGTTCGGCCAGGGCGGATTCCTCCGCCGGGAATTCAGCTCCCAGCGCCCACCCGGGACCGAAGCCGATCGCGGTCAGTGCGAGAAGGATCAGGATAATATGTCTTCGTTTCAGTTTCATTTTCGCGTCCGCCGGTGGGCCCGGTGTCAGCCGGATCGATGGGCAGCGTGGGGATAATACTCCGGGGAGAGGCGGGGGGCAAGGGCGTAAATGACCGCGATCTCGAAGGTGGTCTTTCGGTCGATCAGTCCCTCGGTCAGGAGACCTTCGGCGCCCATCTTCTGCTTGCTCATCTTCGTTCCGGCCAGCCGGTCCATCGCCGGCCCCATCTCCAGCCCTTCGTCGAGGATCGCCCGGACCACGACCGGCGGGAGCTGGAAGTGAACCCCGCCACCCACGGTCTCTGCGGCCCCGTCAAAGATCAGGCACCAGACGCAGGTGAACCACTCCTCCCCGAGCCGGTTCATCCCCCCCTCCAGTCCCACTCCCCAGTCGGCCCCGGAGATTTTCCGGGCTTCCTCGGCCCGCCGCCGGGCCCCGGCGATCGTCTCGGTGTTGGAGAGCGGGGTGTGGGAGACCCCGGACTCGGCCGCTACGGCGACAAATTCATCGCCCTTTCCGGCCCGGGACAGGGTGCTTTTAACCGCTGCCAATTTCAGCGGGTTTAATGAACCGATCGCGATCTTCAAAACTCCCTTCGCCACAGCCAATTTTTGGAACCACTAATCTTCACCAATCTTCACCAATCCTTCCCCTCGCCTCGCCCCCTTTTTAGTAGTCCACTAATGGATTCGACTTCGCTCACCACAAGTTTATACCAATTGCCACTAATTTTTATTGAAAAACCCTCGCCGCGGCCCAACTTTGAACTTCTAACTTCTAACTTCTAACTTTGAGCTTTGAACTTCTTCCCCCCCCATACCACCGGTCTGAAATAAAGGGCGCCAGGGCGTAGATCAGAATCGATTCGTAGGCTTGCTGCCGGCTGGAGAGGCCGCCGGTCAGGATGCCGATCGCTCCCGTTTTCTGCTTGGTATTTTCTCCGCCGATCAGCCGGTCGATCGCTGTCCCCAGTTCCAGCCCTTCCTCCCGGATCATCCGGGCGACCTCCCCCGGGAGCTGGAGGTGGCCCCCGCCCCCGATCCCAAAGCGTTCTCCGTTAAAGGCTGCCGCCCAGCCCGAGGTCATCATCTGGTCGTTGAAGACGGCGGCGCCGCCTTCAAAGCCGATCCCCAGTTCGGCTCCGAGTTGTTCTCGAGCGGCTCGGGCCCGTTGCCGGGCGCCGGCGATCGCCTCTTCTTCGGTCAGGGGCATATCGGAGACCCCGGATACGACCTGGACCCCGCTGACTTTCGCCTCCGGGTATAGCCGGAGTAGGACGCTTCGGGCGGCCGCGATCTTGATTGGATTGAGAGAACCGACGGCAATTTTCATAGTAAAATATTCTCCATATCTTTTTCCGGGGGGTATATACTCAGTGTCTGAACAGAAACCTCAAGTCGCAGAGAACTTGTCATCGCGAAAAACGAAGTGACGAAGCAATCTCATCACAGAATAAACAGATTGGTTCGTCATTTCTCCCCGTAATGAACTAGTCTCTGATATTTTCGTTCATTTGCTACTTAATCTGAAATTGAAGGGTACTATATTTATTGCCGGTTGGGAAGCCAATCATTCTAATCGATACCTGATCCCATCGGTTTGACTTTCCGGATCGGATGTTCTATAATTACCCGACAGGGAATAATAACCGATAATCTCTGTCCTTTCTCACCGGCTGGCCGGGGAAGAAAAGGGAAAACTATGGCAGAATCCTCTATCAACCGTCCGGTCCATCTGGCCCTCCGGGATAAGAATTACGAGGAGGTTTTGCGTCTCTTTAAGTACGCACTGGAAGGGCGCGGACTGATCTCGCGGAAGAAAATCATTGCCGCGATGGAGGAACATATTGTTACCGCCAGCCAGGAGGCTGGTTTTGCTGCCCGGGGGATTGTCATCCAGCCGAAGGAGCGGGACTTTGTCCATCTACTGCGGGTTTTGCTCGAGGAGGTCACTGCTGCCGACAAGATCGTTGGCCACGAGGAGATCCTGAACCGGGACAACAGTTTTCTTAACCGGTTTCTGGCAGAAACTCCAGGTCTGATTCACGAGTTTCTTGTCTCTCACGAGGGCCGGGCAGCCGGGATCATCAACGGTCTGAAGGTAATGGTTTGGGCGACAGAAAAAAATTATCTGGACCTGAAGCAGAATAATTTCGAGGCGCTTGATCCTGATGAACAGCGGCGCTACAACTTGATGTATCGTAGCGGCGGCGGCAGTCGTCTGGATACTCCGTGCTGAAATCTCCGTCCTGGCCGTTGTTTTCCAGGTGTCAATGAAGTCAGACCAAAGTTGTTTACTTGAACCTAAATTGAGCGATTCTATGCGGCGAACTGCACCAATCTTTTGAGTCCGAACGGATATTGAAAATCCTCGCCATATCTCCTGGATATGGCTGCGGTTTTCGCAACCCGTCGGCCAGCAAAATCTTAGCACGTTTCATCCGCAATAATCGCTCAACTTAGGTTGAATTTAATTTCCGGCAAGCTAAAAATGAACGAGAAGGAAGTTTACCTGGCCGCCCTGAAGTCCATTGTCAGTTCGGACGGTCGCTATGATATCGAGGCCTATCTGCTGGTTCAGAACGCCCTCTCCTATCTGATGTCCCAGATCAAGGAGCGCCGCCACGTCAGCGCCAGAGAACTGCTGGAGGCGATCCGGCAGTACGCAGGACAGGAGTACGGACCGTTCAGCCGGGAGGTTCTGGAACACTGGGGGGTGCGGGGGTCCGATGATTTTGGAGATATCGTCTTTAATATGATAGAGCGTGGTCTTTTGAAGAAGACCCCCGAGGATAGCAAGGAGGATTTTTCCGGCTATGATGATTTCTGGAATTCATTTGAGTAAGTTGCTTTTCTGTCTTCGCAGGCCGCTGGTCCGGTTTGTGCTTGCACTGCTTCTGACCCCGGCGGTTTTCGGCAGTCCGGAAGTGCCTGGTATTCCCCGGGTGGAGCGAGTGCTGGAAAATGGTCTCGAGGTGGTGGCTGTCCCGGATAACTCCAACCCGGTAGTCGCTCTCCAGGCTTGGGTCAAGGCGGGTAGCATTTACGAGGCGCCTCTTCTCGGGTGTGGACTCTCCCATTTTCTCGAGCATATGGCCTTCAAGGGGCCGGCCGGGGAATTGAAGGGAGCGATCCCCCGGGAGGTGGAGAAACTGGGAGGGACGATCAACGCCTATACCTCCTTTGACCGGACCGTTTTCCTGGTTACTGTGCCGGCGGATCGCTGGCGGGAGGCGCTTCCACTTTTGAAGTATCTGGTCTTTGAGATGGATTTCCTCCCCGCCGAGGTGGCCTCGGAGCGGGAGGTGATCCTCAAGGAGATCAATATGGGGCAGGACGATCCCGGCCGGCGGCTCCAGCATCTTCTCTGGGGGACCGCCTTTCGGACTCACCCCTACCGTTTCCCGGTTATTGGCCGCCGGGAACTCTTCCGCCAGATTACCCGGGAAGAACTCCTGGCGTATTATCAGAAGTGGTATCTGCCTAATAATACGATCCTGGTCGGGTCCGGGGACCTGAACGGAGAGGAATTTATCGCGTCGGCGGAGGAAGTATTCGGTGACCTCTCTCCCGGCCCCTATCCGGTGGCGGAGCTCCCCGCCGAACCGGCCCAGATCGGGCCCCGGGAGGCTCGAGAAGAGATGGATGTCGCCCAGACCCGGATCGCCTTTGGATATCATATCCCCTCGATCCACAGTCCCGATCTCTTCGCGCTCGATGTTTTGGGTCTTCTCGCCGGAGAAGGGGAGAGCTCGGCCTTATATCAGACCTTACGCGAAGAGCGCGAACTGGTGTATTCGATCGGCGCTTATTCCTATACCCCGCTCGAGCCCGGACTCTTTATTGTCCAGGCTCTGGCCGCGCCGGAAAAGATCCCGGAGGTTCGGGAGGCGATTGAAGAAGTCCTCGAAGGATTCAAGACCGGTGAGGTGACTGCTGGTGATCTGGCCCGGGCCCGAGCTCGGGTGACCGCCGGTTACCTGAATTCTCTCTCCACCGCCGAGGGTCGGGCCGGGGGGGTGGGCAATAACCTTCGGACCGCCGGATCCGCGGATTTCGATCAGACCTATCTGGCCGGGATCGCCGCGGTTACCGGGGAAGATATCCGCCGGGTGGCACAACGATATCTGACCAGAGAGAACCGGACCGTGGTCGAGATCGCCCCCGGCTCCACTGAGGATCCTGGGCCTCCCCCGACGCCCGGAGAGGAGATCGCGGTCAGGAAAGTGGTCATCGATAACGGTCTGACTGTCCTGATCGGTTCCAACTCTAACCTTCCCCTGGTCTCGATCCGGATGGTATTCGCTGGCGGTATTCTGGCCGAGGCCGATGGCGAAAGCGGGCTCTCCCAGCTGACCGCCCGGCTCTTGCTGAAGGGGACCAAGAAGCGTTCGGCATTGGAGATAGCCCGGGAGATTGAGGATTACGGGGGTTCAATCAGCGCTTATTCGGCTCAGAACAGTCTGGGCCTCTCTCTCAATCTCCTCTCCGCCCGGGTAAACTCCGGTCTTGAGGTCTTGAGCGACGTGGTTAAAAATGCCGTATTCCCCCCCGGGGAGATGGAGAAGGAACGCTCGGCGCTCCTGGCGGCGATCGCCGCCGAGGAAGACGAGCCTCGTTCCCTGACCGGACGCCTCTTGCGGAAACTGCTCTTCGGGTCTCACCCCTATCGGCATTCAACATTGGGGATGACGGAGACAGTCGTCTCCCTGGGCCGGGAAGATCTTGTCGCATTTCGCGACCGGCATCTGACCGCCGCCAATGGGGTTCTGGCCATCTTCGGCGATGTCGATCCGGAAGCGATCCTCCCGGTGATCCGCCGACTTTTCGGGGATCTGCCGAATGGGGAACTCTTAACCTTGGCCGGCGGATCACCTTCTCCACCTTCCGGGCAACGGGAGGAGGTCATCCGGAAAGAGGATATTTCCCAGTCGGTTATCTCCCTGGGTTTCCCCGGAGTCGAGCTTAGGGATCCGGATCGTTACTCTCTGGAATTTCTCTCCTCGATCTTCTCCGGTCTCTCCGCTCCGCTCTTTGCCCGGGTCCGGATCGAAGGGGGGATGGCCTACTACGTCGGGGCCTACCAGATCCTCGGGATCGATCCTGGAGCTTTTGTCTTTTACGCCGGGACTGTCCCCGGAAAGGAAGAGTTGGTTTTGGAGGCTTTCTGGCAGGAAGTTGAAAGGGCCAAGCAGGGCGAGTTTTCCGCCGAGGAACTCCAACGGGTCCGCAACCGTCTGCTGGGAGAGTTCAGCTTCGGCCGCCAGACCTCAGGGCAGCGGGCGTTTGCCGCGGCACTTGACGAGCTCTATGGTCTTGGTTATCAAGACTGGCGGCTTTACCCGGAGCGGATCAATTCCCTGACCGCGGCTGACCTCTCCCGGGTCGCCCGCCAATACTTTACCCCGGAGAGTTACGCGGTGGCGATTGTCGAGCCGGCCGGCGGACAGGAAGGGGGCACCAGCACAATACATCCCGGCGAGGGGGAAGATGATCCCTCTGCCGATATTGATTTTGACCTAAATTGAGCGATTCTATGCGGCGAACTGCACCAATCTTTTGCGTCCGAACGGATATTGAAAATCCTCGCCATATCTCCTGGATATGGCTGCGGTTTTCGCAACCCGTCGGCCAGCAAAATCTTAGCACATTTCATCCGCAATAATCGCTCAACTTAGGTTAGACTAATTCAACCACGGAGGTAAGAAAATGGAAGATACAAACCGAAAGCCCGCTCCCCAGGATATGGATACCGTCCGGTTCATCTCTCTGGTCTCGATGTTCGCCTCTTCGGCTTACTCGAGTATGGGAAAGATCGCCAACCCGGCGACCGGCAAGATCGAGCGCGACCTGGAAACCGCCCGGGGCTTCATCGATATCCTGGTGATGCTCAAGGCCAAGACCAGGGGTAACCTGAGCCAAGAAGAGGAGAAGTTTATCACTTCGACCGTCTCTGATCTCCAGATGAACTTTGTCAAGGAGAAGGAAAAACCGGAACCGAAGCCGGAACCGGCTGCCGCCGGCGAAGAGAAAGCCGAAGAGAAAGCCGGAGACAAAGCCGAAGAGAAAGCCGAGCCGGACGTGGCGGCAGAGGAACCGCCGGAGAAAGAGGCCGGGGAAGCTAAAGAGTAATCGATGATCGCGGATCGTTAAGCAAAAGCAGGGAGCAGACATTGAGAAACTGGGAGATCAAGGCCCGGAGCCGGAGTTGCGCCGTCTGCGAGCAGTCCTTTGAAGTTGGTCAGACCCTGCATACTCTGCTTTCCGTTACCGCTGAGGAGTGCGAAAGGAAGGACCACTGCTCCCGCTGCTGGAAAGAGGCGGTTCCGGAATCAGCCAGAAGCGGGCCGGGGACCGCCTACTGGCAGATCCGGTTTCGTCGGCTTACCCCGCCGCCGGAAGAGGAGAAGATTAAGGCGGATGTGATCGAGCGGCTGCTCCGACGTTACCTCGACTCCGAGGAGGAGTCCCACCTCAATCTCTGTTATATCCTGGCCCTTCTCGAGGAGCGCAAGAAGGTCCTGATCCCCCGGGAGAAGATCCTCGATGATCAGGGGCGGACGATGGTTGTCTATGAGCACTCCGGAACCGGAGAGACCTACCTGATCCGCGATCCCCACCTCTCCCTGCTCGAGGTCGAATCGGTCCAGACCCAGGTAACGGAATTAATCGAGGCCGAGAAACTCCGCGACCAGCATCCGGTCGCCGTTGAGTCCGGGGAGGGGCGGCAAAATCTTTAGAGTCGGACGGAGGATAGCCCGGAGATTATCCTTTGGTCCGCGCGGATTCAGCCGGGCTGAGCGGGGTCTGCTGCTTCTTCTTCCCAGCGCGGTAGGCTTTCTTTACCCAGCCGTTCAGAGTCTCCCCGGGCTTTTCGACCGCTTCCGGGGTGAGCGTGAACTCCTGCTCGCCGATGTTCTCCCGGATCAGTCTTAACCCGTAGGCATAGTCCTTAAAGAGGTGGCGGGAGAATTTATCTACCGGGATCCCGGCCGCCTCCGCCTGTCGGCCCAGAACCACGACCGCTGCCGGGGTGAAGGTGATCTTCAACCCCTCCTTCTTTAAAAATTCCTTCTCGAACCGGGTCACCCCATCTCTCAGGGCGGAGTCAGAGGCCGACCCCGGGTCCTTTAGGATCTTCTTCAAGGCGGTGCGGGGGGAGCGGACCAGGCGGCGGTCAACGCTGAACCGCTTGATCTCGGTCGAGGGGAGTTCGTACTTGAAGTCCCGGAGGATCCGCTCGCAGACTGTGAGCAGCCCCCGGGCTCCGGTCTCTTCCTCCGCCGCCAGCCGGGCGATCTCCCGCAGCCCCTCCCGGGTGAAGGCGGCGGTGATCCCAAAAGCCTCGAAGGAAGCTTCGTACTGTTTGATCACCGAACCCTCGGAACGGTTCAGGATATGGAAAAAGTCCTGTTCGTTGAGGGTCTCGCAGGCTACCCGGACCGGGAGCCGGCCGATGAACTCCGGCTCCAGACCGTACTTGATGAAGTCGTGGGTGGTTGCCTGCTTCAGATAGCGATCGTCCGGTTTTTTCGCCTCGACGGTTCCACCAAAGCCGACCGTCTGCTGGGTCTGTCTCCGTTTTACGATCTCGGCCAGTTCGGCGAAAGCGCCGCTGACGATGAAGAGGATGTGGCGGGTGTTGATTGTCTTTGGCTCCAGTTTTCTCCCTCGTTGGAATTCCACCATCGCCTCGATCTGGGAGGAGATGTCCATCGGGTCCCGGAGCGAGACTTCAGTCTCCTCCATCAGTTTCAAAAGGTTGCGCTGGACCCCGGCTCCGCTGACGTCACGTCCGGAGAGATTGAAGGCGGAGGCGATCTTGTCCACTTCATCGATATAGATGATCCCGTACTGGGCGAGCTTGATGTTATCGTCGGCTTTCCGGACCAGTTCCCGGACCAGATCATCGACATTTTTTCCCACATAGCCGGTCTCGCTGTACTTGGTGGCGTCGGCTTTGACGAACGGGACCCCGATCAGCCGGGCGATGCACTTGACCAGGTAGGTCTTGCCGACTCCGGTCGGCCCGATCAGGATCACGTTCTGTTTGGCGTAGTCGTAGTCGATCCGCTTTCCCAGATCGTGGGTGGCGTGGTTATAGTGGTCGCAGACGGCGATCGAGAGGACCTTCTTGGCTTCTTCCTGCTTGATCACGAAGCGGTCGAGGTGTTCCTTGACCTGTCGTGGGGTGTAGTTGAAGTCGAGGGTGCACTCCTTCTCCTTCTCCTTCTTTGTCGTTTTCGGCGTTTTGGGAGGGGAGGGGGGAAGGAGGTTCGGGGCGATCGACATCAGTGGTTTGGAGCCGTATTTTTTCTCGACATACTCGCTTAAGTCCTTGAGCATATCCTCCAGGTTCCCCGGTGCCGCCGGTTTTTGAATTTCTTCATCCCCATTTCTTTTCTCGGGTGACTGATCGGTTTTTTCTTTGGTCATAATTATCCTCAAGTGGGCAGGCCGAGCAATCGCTCGGCGTTTTTGTGGAATATTTTTTCCTTTCGGGTCCGGGAGAGAGGGAGCGCTTTCCAGGCCGTCAGTTCTTTGCTCTGGTCAATCCAGGGGGAGTCGGTCCCAAAGAGGAAGTAGTCGGGAGAGTGCTTCTCGAGTATCTTCCGGAACAGTTTCGGTTTTGCCTCGGTAATCGCGAAGGAGGTCTCCAGGTAAACCGGCCGGCCCAGCAGTTCCTCTTCGACTTCCTCCCAAGCTGTCCAGCCCCCCAGATGGGAGATGACCAGCTTTAAATCCGGTATCTCCTCCAACAACCGCCGAAAGCGGCGGGGAGAGGCCTGGCCGGTGATCGGGAAGGCGATATCGTTGCCGGCGTGAAAGAGGGCGATCAGCCCCCGCTCGGCGATCGCCCGGTAAAGGGGGAAGAGGGCGGGGTCGTCAACCGTGAATTCCTGGTACATTGGATGAAGTTTGATCCCCTTTAACCCCACCGCCTGAATCCGGTCCAGTTCCTTTTTGAAGTCGCGGTAGAGCGGGTGGATCGAGCCGAAGGGGATGATCCGCTCGGAGGCGATCGTCTTGGACCAGTCGGTGATCCGGGAGACCTGGGTGGGCTTGGTGGCGATCGAGACCACTACCGCCCGTTCGATCCCGGCCCGGTCCATTGAGGTCAGCAGCCCCCGGATTGACCCGTTATGATGGGCCTGGTATTCCCCGGAATGTTCCTCGAGCGTGGTGATGGCCTTCCCGGCCAGATCGTCGGGGAAGGCGTGAGTATGGAAATCGATCACTTTCATTTTTTATCCACGGATTATACTAATTGACTCTAACCTAAGTTGAGCGATTATTGCGGATGAAATGTGCTAAGATTTTGCTGGCCGACGGGTTGCGAAAACCGCAGCCATATCCAGGAGATATGGCGAGGATTTTCAATATCCGTTCGGACGCAAAAGATTGGTGCAGTTCGCCGCATAGAATCGCTCAATTTAGGTCTAATAAAACCCCCGCCTCGGCCCCTTTTATTAACCAAGAATCTTCGCAGATCGTTAATTGTCGGCTAATGACTTTTTATCGATTAGCGGTTACCGCTTACCGATTATCACCAATCATCATAGTCCATCCCCCGTCTGAGGTTCAATCACTTTCGCTGGGATGACGGCGGCTTGGGGTTGCCTGGAGATGGGCTTGGTGCTATTATTTCACAGATCGTGTTATTCTCAACGGAGGTAATTCCGATGGACCAACTTGTTCGTTTTGGGGTCTCTCTGGACGGGAAACTGCTCCGGGATTTTGATGCCGCAATCGAAAGCCGGGGCTACACCAGCCGTTCGGAGGCGATCCGTGACCTGATCCGATCCGATCTGGTGGCCCGGGAGTGGGAGGAGTCAAAGGAGGTGGTGGGGGTAGTGATGATGGTCTTTGATCATCACCGCCGACAGCTTCAGGAAGCGGTCACTGAGCTTCAGCATCGGTACCTGGAGGAGGTCATCTCCACTCTGCACATCCACCTTGATCACGACAACTGTCTGGAGGTCGTGATTGTCCGGGGGGACGCGGGCCGGATCGGGCAACTGGCCGCCCGGTTGAAAGCCCTCCGGGGGGTGAAGCACTGTTCTCTTAATATGTCCACCACTGGAAGTGGCATCTCGTGAAACAGTCGTCTGCAGTGGTCTCCACCACCCCTCTGGCCGCCCGGCATCCGCTCTTCAAGCTGGTCCTGGGATTGGGAACGCTCTCGGCCTTTTTGCTCCTCTCCGATCGGCCGCTCTCGGCCGTGGCCGCCAAGCTAGCGGTCCTGGGGGTGATCTTTGTTTTCTCCGGGGGGGTACACCGTTGGAGGAGCCTGCTCCGGGGCGGGATGGCTCTTTTGAGTGTGCTGGCGATCTTTCTTTTCTGCTCGTTGCTTGGCGATGCCCTCTCCGGGGGCGATTCGCTCCCTTTCTTCTTTAATCTGGCGGCAAAAAGTTTCTGGACTCTATCTATCTCTCTTCTTCTCTTCAGCGCGCTGAATTATTCGGAGTGTGTTTATCTGTCCCGGACGCTTTGCCTCCCGAGGCGGTTGGCTGTCCAGATACTTCTGGTTATCTTGATCGGGAGGAAGATCGCTCGCGAGTTCTCCCGGGTCCCGGCGGCCTGGAAGAGCCGGGGACTGACTGCCCGATTCCTGTGGCGTCACCCGGCTCGGGCGGTGGGACTGTTGTCCGTGGTTCTGCTACGGACAATTGATCAAGGCGGGCGGCTGGAGACGGCGTTGATCGGTCGGGGATTTTCCGGGAGACTCTATACCTGTTTCTCGGCTCGCTGGACCGTGGCCGATAGCGCGGCCCTGGGCGGATTTTTCCTGATCGTACTGCTGCTGCGCAAATTTTCCTCCGGGGGGATAGCCTGAAAATATCTCAGACTCGGATGCGAGCGATCCCAAATTGTTCCGCCGGCAATGGTGATAGATAATGATGATAGATGACTGTCAATTGGAAGTTGTTGATTTCGGTTACCGGTATCCCAACGGGCATCGGGCATTGGAGAGAGTTAGTTTCCGGGTCGGACGGGGGGAGAAGTTGGCCCTGATTGGCCCTAACGGTTCGGGTAAATCGACTCTTCTTCTCCTATTGGCCGGACTCCTGGACGGGGGATGGAGGGAGGGTGAGATCCGTTGCCGGGCCGGGACCGGCCCCTCAGCTTTTCTTTTTCAGAACCCGGACGACCAGATGATCGCCTCCACGGTCGAGGACGACGTCGGCTTCGCGTTGCTCCGCGACGGACTGGAGCCGGCGGCGGTCCGGGCCCGGGTCTCCGACTCTCTCCGGCAGGTCCACCTGGCGGGCTATGAATCCCGTACGCCGCTGGAACTGAGCTTTGGAGAGAAAAAGCGGTCCGGTCTGGCTGGCTGCCTGATCTCCCGCCCGGAGACGATCTTCCTCGACGAGCCGGCCCTCGGCCTCGATCCCCGGGAGACCGGACAGCTGAGAGATATTCTCCGTCCGCTGCCGACCACGATCGTCTTCTCCAGTATGGATTTCGGCCTGGTGAGCGGCCTGGCCGACCGGGTGATCCTCCTCGACCGGGGCCGACTCTTCGCCGCCGGCCCGCCGGAGGAGATCTTCTCCGACCGGAATCTGCTCCGGGAACACGGCCTGGCGACTGCCGGATGAAGAGCCGGCCCCGCCATATCCTCCCGGCCGCCTTGTTGATCTCGGCGGCTTTTCACCTGCTGGTTTACGGGTCGCTGATCGTCTACCTCGGCGGGACGGCCGCCGCCGTCCGGATGGGTGAGGAGGAATCCTCGGCCGTCTACATCGAGGTCGGCCTGGTCGCCGCGGCTCCCGCCGTCCCCCCGGAACCTCCTGACCCGGAGCCGGAACCCGATCCGGCGGAAGCGGAATCGGCAATCGAGATCGCCGCACCCCTCTCGGAGCAAGACCGGATCGAGGAACCCCCGGTTGCCCTGCCGCCGGAAGAGAGCGGGGAACCGGCCCTTCCCGGGCGGGCGGGGCGGGAGGACCTGACCGCCGGCCCCGCCGGCGACGAATATCTCCGCCGGGTCCGGCAGAGGATCGAGGAGCAGACCTATTACCCCCGCCGGGCCCGGTTGAGCCGGCTGGAGGGAGCGGTCCGAATCGGGTTCTCCATCGCCCCCGGGGGCGAGGTCCGACAGCCGGAGCTCCTCGAACCCTCCCCCCACGGCCTCTTCAACCGGGCCGCCCTCGACATCCTCGACCGGTCCGGCCCCTTCCCCCCGCCCGTCCCCGGGATCGAGGGAAAACCGATCTCGGTCTCAATCTCCTTCGAATCGACGTACTAAATATCCCGGTGTTTCTTGGACTTAGAACAGGGTCCGGGTCCGGCATTATTAATATAATTCTCTTACGCTTGTGTGGGTAAATCAATACGAGAGCTGCCGATTTCGCTGCCTTATAAAAAAAATAAAAAAACTTCTTGCCTCCAGACCGAGAAAATAATACAGTGGATCTAATCAGGAAAGGAGACCAATATGTCAAGTAATAAAATCCTTCCTTCCTTCTTTCCTTCCCTCCTTCCCTATATGCTGTAATCGATTACGACAGGACTATGACTTCGCGTCCCGGGCGGTTTGACACCGTCCGGGATTTTTTTGTCTCAGGCGATTTAAGGATAGTAAAAGGTTATCCAGAGATCCCTCTCTCCCCATCGGGAAGAGGGGACAGGGGTGAGGGCCGGCCCATATCCCCCTCTCCCTTCGGGGACAGGGGTTAGGGGTGAGGGGTGGTATCAGCCCGAAAATCGCCATTATAAGGAATACCAAAAAATATTTCAAAATCCGCCAAGGATCTCCCTCTTTCAATTGTCAAATGTTATAGAAGGGAAAAAATATCTCCATTTTCCGGCGGATAACCGCAAGGAGACTCCGATGAAAATCCGACGTTCTTTCATCCTGACCTTGATGGCTATTATCTTCGGCACTGTCGCTATCCTCCTCGTTGAACCCGCCCGGAGCGAGGGAAGAATCGGGGAAGAATCGGCCGTTGTGCCGATCTTTCTCCCCGGCGGGGATTTTTCCGGGGACGGCTTGGACGATATCTCCGTCTTCCAACCCGAAAGCGGCACCTGGCGTGTTCGGGGGCTGACCGTTATCTCTTTTGGCCGGGAAGGGGACTATCCGGCGGCGGGAGATTACGACGGAGATGGTTACGCGGAGATCGCCGTCTTCCGCCCGGAGAGCGGGTTGTGGGCGGTGAAGGGAATGACCAGGTTCTACTTCGGCCTTGCCGCCGACCTGCCGGCGGCGAGGGACTATACCGGGGACTGGGTCCGGGATCCGGCCGTCTTCCGGCCTCGGAGCGGCCTCTGGTCGATCCGAGGTCTGGAACGTGCCTGGTTCGGTCGGGAAGGGGACCTGCCGATTCCGGAGGACTATACCGGGGACGGTTGGGCCGGGATCGGGATCTTCCGGCCCTCGACCGGACTCTGGGCGATCCGGGGTCTGACCCGACTCTATTTCGGGAGGCAGGGGGATCTTCCCGTCCCCGGGGATTACCTCGGGGAGGGGACGGCCGGGGCGGGGATCTACCGGGAGAGTTCGGGGTTGTGGGCGATCCGGAACTTCACCCGGGTCTACTTCGGAGGTCCCGGATATATCCCGGCGCCGCTGTATTATACCGGCTCCCCGGGGCTGCGGATCGCGGTCTACGACCCGGTCCGGGGTCTCTGGGCGGTCCGGGGGGTGACCCGGATTTATTCCGGGCGGGCTGGGGGAGTGCCGGTCCCCGGATACTACCTCGGCCCGGAACCCGCCGAAGAGCCGGGCGAGTCGGAAGCTAAAATCGGCGAGACCCCGACCGTCACGCCGGCCCCGACTGCCAGCCCGGAGCCGACCGCCACCCCCACCCTGACCCCGAT
>CAYXKT010000019.1:0-27650 GCA_964465735.1 uncultured bacterium | reverse complement strand
ACGCAAAAGATTGGTGCAGTTCGCCGCATAGAATCGCTCAATTTAGGTTTAAACAGTCATCCGGGAGATTTGAACTATTCTCGAGATTTTCTGGTCGGGGGAAATAATGTTTGTTCCGAGAAATATTCTGTGAGAATATGCGCTATTGTAGTGTAGCAGGGATAATGCGCAGTAACCTCTCATTGCCAACGATTGCCTGTAGCGAAGCGGGGCGGCAAGCCATCTGTTTGGTTTGTGATGAGATTGTTCCGTTACTTCATTCCTCGCAATGACAGATGTGACGTAATTGGAGGTTTTTGTTCAGATACTAATCATAAAACGCTACCCTATCAAGCCAGGCTTGATTTGACGGTCCCTCCGGTTATGAGTGACTTCAACCGAAAAACACCGAATAATTCCGAGGTAATGAATGCCCGAAAACAAGCAAGCAAATGAGATCTCGATCAGCCCGGCCGGGGAGGAATTCGTTATCCCCGGACGGGAGGAATACGCGGGGGAACTGCAACGCGTGGAGAAACTGGCGGCGGCGGCGAGAGGGGAGGGGAAGGAGGTGGTGGTGGTGATGGGGGTGGGGTTTGTCGGGGCGGTGATGGCGGCGATCGTCGCCAACACCCGGGATGGGGCAGGCCGGCATTCCAAGTTCGTGATCGGCTGTCAGCGGCCCTCGGTCCGAAGCTACTGGAAGATCCCGTTACTCAACCGCGGTGAATCCCCAGTTAAAGCTGAGGACCCGGAAGTTGACCGCTTGATCGCCCACTGCGTTAAGGGCTCCCGGACTCTGACCGCCAGTTACAACAGCGAATGCCTCTCTCTGGCTGACTGCGTGGTGGTTGATGTCCAATGCGACTTCGTCAAGTCGGATCTGGGCAATATGCGAACCGGGGAGGCCGATATGGCCGCCCTGGAGGCGACAATGAAGACCATCGGCAGCTACATCCGGCCCGATTGTCTGGTCTTGATCGAGACCACGGTCGCCCCCGGGACCACCGAGTTCGTCGCCTGGCCGATCCTGAAGAAAGCCTTCGAGGAGCGGGGATTAAAGAACGTGCCGCTGCTGGCCCACAGCTTCGAGCGGGTGATGCCGGGACGGGACTACGTGGCCAGCATCCGGGACTTCTGGCGGGTCTGCTCCGGCTGCGAGGCCGAGGCCCGGCAGCGGGTGGAGAAGTTTCTCCGGGAGGTCCTCAACACCGATGAGTTTCCCCTGACGGTAATGGACCGGCCGATCGAGTCGGAGACGACCAAGATCGTCGAGAACTCGTACCGGGCTACCATCCTGGCTTTTTTGAACGAATGGTCGGTCTTTGCCGAGCGCAACGGGGTCGATCTGCTCAAGGTGATCAAGGCGATCAAGATGCGTCCCACCCACAGCAACATCATCTTCCCCGGCCCCGGCATCGGCGGCTACTGCCTGCCCAAAGATGGGGGACTGGGTTACTGGGCCTATAAGCATATTCTCGGCTTCTCAGATGGCGACCGCCTCTTTAAGGTCACCCCGACGGCAATCGATATCAACGATACCCGGGCCCTCCACGTAGCCGAACTGACCCGGGACGCGCTGCGGAATATGGGGAAGAACGTTGCCGGAAAATCCATCCTGATCTGCGGGGCCAGCTACCGCCAGGATGTCGGTGACAGCCGCTACTCCGGGAGCGAACTGGTGGTCCGGAAGCTGACGGAGATGGGAGCCGAGATGCGGGTCCACGACCCCTACCTTGAACACTGGTACGAGTTCGAGAAGCAGGCCACTTATCCCGCCCCCGGCCAATCCTGGTCCCGGTTCTTCCGCAACCAGGACGAACTGACCGGACTCCGGATCTCTCGGGACCTGCCCGCTTCCCTGAAAGAGGCCGACGGGTTGATCCTGGCGGTACCCCACCGACAGTACCTCGGCCTCGAGCCGGAAAAGATCGTGGAGTGGGCGGGGGGGCCGATCGCGGTAATCGACTGCTTCGGTATCCTCGCCGACGATGAGATCCGCCGGTACTTCGAACTCGGCTGCGAGGTCAAGGGGATGGGGCGGGGGCATATCCAGCGGATCAAGGAAGAGGTCCGGCAGGCCGGCTGTTCCTGCTGATGGGCGGAAACCGGATGGGAAAGGTGAATAATCTTATGAGAGAATTTTTAAGAAGCTATGCCGGGCGGGTGAAGCAATGCCTCGATGACCTCCCCCTGGACGAGATGGAACGGGCGGTCAATACCCTGGAAGAAGCGGTTCGGGGGGGGAAGCAGATCTTCGCCTTCGGCAACGGGGCCTGCGCGGCGGCCTCTTCTCACTTCGTCTGCGACCTGGTCAAGGGCTGTCTGGTCGAGGGGGCGCCTCGGGTAAAGGCTTTCTGCCTCAACGACGGCGCGCCGTTGATGACCGCCTGGGCCAACGATGACAGTTTCGAGCAGGTCTATGTCGAACCGCTGAAGAATTACCTGGAGGCGGGCGACGTGGTGATGGCCCTCTCGGCCTCCGGGAATTCGCCCAATGTCCTGCGGGCGGCCGAGTACGCGCGAGAGGCGGGGGCGGAGGTTGTCGGGCTGACCGGTAAGGGGGGCGGGAAGCTGGCCACCCTGGCCACGATCCCGATTGTAGTTAAAAGCCCCTCCTACGAAGAGGTCGAGGACGTCCACGTAGTGGTCACTCATATGCTGAAACTGGCATTGATCCGGAAGCTGGAACAATAAAATCCGGATAATTGTTCTGATTTATTCTCTTCCATAGTATAGATTAGAAGGTGGATCCGGTGAACTCGTAAAAAGACGCGAATTTATTACCCGGGTTTTACACCTCGAACTGATATCAGTTCGGACAATAAAAAAGCAGCGGACATTCTTGTCTGTGGAAGCGTGGTCACAGACAAGAATGTTTGTGCTACACTGGCCAGCCCAGGATTCATATGAAGATAATCAAGTATAAATCAGGTCGAGGGGATCGGCTGCTCGAGAGGCTGGAGTCAATGGCCTACCCGCCGGAGAAAGTGGCGACGGTCCGGAAGATCGTGGAGGAGGTCGGCAAAAGGGGGGACGCGGCGGTCCGGGAGTTCACCCGCCAATTTGACGGAGTGAGTCTGAAATCTTTTGCCGTCACCGGTCCCGAACTCCGGACGGCAAGGCAATCTCTCACCCCGGAACTGCGGAAAGCTTTCCAGCGGGCAGAGAATAATATTGCCGATTTCTATCGGATCACCCGGAAGAAGTCCTGGCGGCAGGGGAGAGGAGATGGAATGGAGTGGGGGGAGAAGGTCAGCCCGGTAGAGTCGGCGGGGCTTTATGTTCCCGGGGGGAGGGCGCCCTTAGTCTCTACCGTCTTGATGGCCGCGGTCCCGGCCCGGCTGGCCGGAGTAGAGCGGATCGTGATCATCACTCCGCCCCGAAAGGACGGAACGGTTGACCCCCGGCTTCTGGCCGCGGCCGACTTTCTCGGGATCACCGAGATCTATAAGGTGGGGGGGGCCCAGGCGATTGCCGCCCTGGCCTTTGGTACCCGGTCGATCCCCAGGGTTGATCTGATCGCCGGACCGGGGAATATCTACGTCACCCTGGCGAAAAAAGAAGTCTTTGGCCGGGTGGGTATCGACTCCCTGGCCGGCCCCAGCGAGGTGGCAATCCTGGCCGATGCTCAAGCCAACCCGCTTTTCATCGCGGCCGATCTCCTGGCCCAGGCCGAGCACGGACCGGGCGGAGCGGCCATCTTGATCACCGCCTCGAAGAGACTACTGGCAGAGGTGAAAGATAATCTGGAGCGGCCGGCGCTGGGAAAAAAATCAGATCCGGTCTCCCGGGAAGGGATTTTTTTGGTCCAGGTCGCCAGCCTGGGGGAGGGGGTCAAACTGGTCAACCGGATCGCCCCCGAACACCTGGAGATTATGACCGCCCGGCCGGAGGCGGCCCTAAAAAAAGTGAAAAATGCCGGAGCGATCTTTCTCGGGGAGATGTCCCCGGTAGCGGCCGGAGATTACATTGCCGGCCCCAGCCACGTCCTCCCTACCGGGGGAGCGGCCCGGTTTGCCTCGCCGTTGTCGGTGAATGACTTTCTCAAGAAGTCCAGTCTGGTCTGCTATCAGGGGCGAGCGCTGGAAAATGATTATCCCGCCCTGGAGACCCTGGCCGGACTGGAGGGGCTTGACTATCACCTCCTTTCTGTCCGGGTCCGTCTGGGAAAAGGGATATAGATTATGCGATTCGTTGGTAGCCGGTGAACTTATTCACCTGCCGGGATAAACCGGCAGGGGCCTGGGGAGCAGCAGACGGGCGGTGGCAGCTTTTGAACTTATTTACCCGCGGCGCGAGGCCTGCGGGAGTGGGGGAAGAGAAATGATCAAATTTCGAGATAACATTGCCCGGCTGGAAGCTTACCAGCCGGGGTTTCAGCCCCGGGAACCGGGCTTTATCAAGCTCAATACTAACGAAAATCCCTATCCACCCTCGCCCCGGGTACTGGCGGCGATCCGGGAGACTGCCGGCGATCACCTCCGGCGCTATCCCGATCCGGTCTCAGACCGGCTCCGGGAGATGATTGGAGAGGTTTACGGATTCCCGATCGAACGGATCATCGTCGGGAACGGCTCCGACGAGTTGCTCTCCATAATTCTGCGCGGCTTTGTCGGGGAAGGAGATATCGTCGCCTATCCGACTCCTTCCTACAGTCTCTTCGGAGTCCTTGCCCGGATCCAGGGGGCGAGGACAGTTGAGTACGAACTCGAGGGGGACTTTGGACTTCCGGAAGCTTTCTTCTCCGGCCCGGCGACAATCAAGCTGATCGCTTCACCCAACTCCCCAACCGGCACCGTTTACTCCATCGAAGTGGTCCGGCGGCTACTGGAGGCGAGTGAGGGGGTGGTGGTAGTCGATGAGGCCTATGTTGACTTCGCTGAAGAAAGCTGTCTGCCCCTGCTTCTGGATTACCCCAATCTCCTGGTCAGCAGAACCTGTTCCAAATCCTATTCCCTGGCCGGCGGCCGGGTCGGCTATGCCTTCGCCTCGGAAGAGATCATCTCCGGGCTGATGAAGGTTAAGGACTCCTATAACCTTAACGCCATCTCCGCCGCCGCCGCCGGAGCCGCTCTCTCTGACCGGGAATATTTTTTTGAGACCGCGGAAAAAATTGTCTTGGAACGGGAGCGGCTGAAAAAAAATCTCTCCGGTCTCGGTTTCGCGGTCCTCCCTTCAGGGGCAAATTTCCTCTTCTGCCGGGCCCCGGAGGGAAGAGCGGAAGAAATCTATACAGCGCTGCTCGAGCGGAAGATTCTGGTCCGCTGGTTTGATACCCCGCGGCTGCGGGAGTTTCTCCGGATCAGTATCGGGACCCCCGAGGAGATGGATATCCTGACCGGGGCGATTGGAGAAATCCTCTCGGTAAAGTAATAACGCAAGGAAGGAGCGATATGAAGCAAAGAATCGCGCGGGTGGAGAGGAAGACCCGGGAGACCGATATCTCCATCCAGCTTAATCTGGATGGCGAGGGGAAGACAAAGATCGATACCGGGATTCCCTTCTTTGACCATATGCTGGAACTCTTCGGCCGGCACGGGCTCTTCGATCTGGAGATTCACGCTCGGGGCGATCTGGAGGTGGATTACCACCATACAGTTGAAGATCTGGGGATCTGTCTCGGACAGGCATTCCTGGAAGCACTGGGAGATAAGCAGGGGATCTGCCGCTATGGATCGGCGGCTCTGCCGATGGACGAAACTCTGGCCAGGGTCGCCATCGATTGCAGCGGGAGAAGTTTTTTAGTCTATACCCCGAAAATTCGGCAGATCAAGATCGGAGATTTTAACCTCGGGCTCTTTAAGGAATTTTTCCGGGCCTTTACCGCCGAAGCGCGGATCGCCCTCCATATCAATGTTCTTTACGGGGAGGATGTCCACCACAAATCTGAGGCCATCTTCAAGGGAGTGGGCAGAGCGCTGAGAGCGGCGACGGAACTCGACCCCCGGGTGAAAGGCATACCTTCAACCAAAGGGAGACTGTAGGGGGAAAAGATAATGGAGTAGTGAAGTGATGGAGTTATCAAGTGATAGGGCTCCGGACAAAGGCAGCGGATCCATTCCGACAGCCAACAATCCATCTCTCCAATACTCCAACACTCCATCTCCCCTTTTTGTCGCTATGATCATACTGCCGGCAATTGATCTTAAGTCCGGGCGCTGCGTCCGGCTCTACCAGGGCAAAGCCGATCGGGAGACGGTCTATTCCGAGGACCCGGCGGCGATGGCTCGGCGATGGGAAGGGGAGGGGGCGGAGTTCCTCCACATAGTTGACCTCGACGGAGCCTTTGCCGGCGAGCCGAAGAACTGGGTTTCGGTGAAAAAGATCATTGCCGCTGTCTCCGTCCCGGTGCAGCTGGGGGGCGGGGTCCGATCCCCGGAGACAATTGAGATGCTATTGGCCGGGGGGGTGAATCGGGTGATCGTGGGCAGTCGAGCGGCCGCCGACCCCGGCTTCCTGGCCGATATCTTCCGGGAATTCGGAGAGAGGATACTTCCCTCGGTTGACGCCCGGGAGGGGCGGGTGATGGTCCAGGGCTGGGAGGAGGAGACCGAACTGCGGGCCGAGGACCTGGGGCGAGATCTGAAGAAGATCGGGTTCAAACTGATCATCCATACCGACACCTCAGCTGATGGGACGCTCCGGGGGCCTAACCTGCCTGCCCTGGAAGATTTTCTCGATCAGACCGGGTTGGGGGTAATCGCCGCCGGGGGGGTCTCCCGGATCGAGGATATCCGGGATCTGAAGAAACTGGAGCGGAAAGGGCTGGCCGGGGCGATTACCGGGAAGGCGATTTACGCGGGGACGCTGGATTTGAAGGCGGCGATTCGGGCGGGAAGGGCATAGCGCAAAGAGCAGAGCGCATAGAGCAAACCGGAACTCCAGAGGCAGCTGGACATCTTCGGTAGTCTTCTCCCATAAAACTGTAAAACGGCAGACAGTTGGAGTAATATGCATTTATGAATACAGTGCTGGATATGGACAAACTGACACGAACAGACAAGCTCCGCGCTATGGAGGAACTGTGGGAAGATCTGACCCGTTTCGATGACGAGTACCCGTCGCCGGAATGGCATAGTGACGTTCTCCGGAAGCGCGAAGAAGCTGTTCGAGCGGGCACGGATGAATTCATTCCCTGGGAAGACGCGAAGCGGATTCTCAGGGAGAGAACAAAGTGAAAATTAAAATCCTGCGGTCCGCTGTCGAGGACCTGGCGCTTGGGCGTGACTTCTATGAGCGGCAGGGCAAGGGCCTCGGCGACTATTTCGAAGAGTCTTTGACGGCCGACATCGATTCCCTCTGATTATATGCCGGCGTTCATATGGTGGCATAAGGCTACCACCGTATGTTGTCCGGCAGATTGCCCTATGCAATCTATTACGAAGTCGCGGGGGAGCAGTTACGCATACGAGCCGTTCTTGACTGTCGCCGTGACCCGAAGTGGATCCGCTCACGGATACGGAAGACACCGGGCAACAACAGTATAGAATGCGACAGGTGATAGCCGCCGCCGTCGGCGATTTTCAATAGCGGTTCATACCGAATGTCGGCCAGGCAGCGAGGGTAAAAACCAAGATCAAAAGGGAGGGAATTTTGTGAAGGGACTGGAAGAGGGCGCTGAACTGAAACTGGACTTCGACAAGATCCGGAAGGTGGCCCAGAGCTGCCCGGACGTGATCCCGGTGGCGGTCCAGGATATCGACACCGGGGAGGTGATCCTGGTCGCCTACACCAACCGGGAGGCGATGGAGAAAGCCATATCCTCCCGCTCCCTGGTTCTCTGGTCCACCTCCCGGAATGAACTCTGGGAGAAGGGGAAGACCTCGGGGGAGACCTTCGATCTGGTCGAGGCCTACGTCAACTGCGAACAGAACTCGCTCCTCTACCGGGTCCGGCCCCGGCGGGGGGGGATCTGCCACACGAAAAATCTCCGGGGGGAAGCGAGAAATTGCTATTATCGCCGGATAGATTTTGATAGTATGAGATTAAGCAACATCAACCCGTGAACCGGCCCGATTAAATTCGGGAAAAAGGAGGCAGACAAATGGAAGGAAAAAGTTTTCTCTCGGTAATCTTTGATTTCTCCTTTTCGGAGTTTGTCACTACCAGAGTGGTCAAATTCCTGCTTGCCCTGGCGATGATCGTCAATGTGATTGTCACCATTGGCGTGATCGTGGGCGCTTTTCAAAACAGCGTCTTCGGCGGGATTATAGCCCTGATCCTTTCGCCGGTAATCTATCTGGTTATGATGCTCTTCTCCCGAATCTACCTGGAGCTGATCATCGTCATCTTCCGGATCGCGGAGAACCTGAATAAGATCCGGGAGAGCTTCACCACCGCGCAGGGCGGGGGCGACGCCGGGACCCCGGGCACCTGATCCCGAGGGGGAGAAACCGGTTATTCAAGGCGCAGGTCGCTATTACCGGGGGAGAGATCTCCTGCTCTTCTCGGCAGTGGTTCTCCTGGCCCTGGCGGTTCGGGGGAGTTTCCAGTTGGAGCGGATCTTCGATCCGGACCGGTATGACTTCCCCGCCGGGATGGACGAGTACAACTATGACCGCCTGGCCGCGGCGCGCGCGGCCGGGCGGTCTTTCTTTCCCGGAACGATTTACGCCCTCCCGGGATACCCGGCTCTTCTGAGCATACTTTACCGGGCGGCGGGGAGAAGCCCGGAACTGGTCCGGAGTATCCAGGTGCTTTTGGGGGCCTTGAGCTGCGGCCTGACTTTCCTGATCGGACGGAAGCTCCTCGGTTCGGGGGGCGGATTTCTGGCGGGACTGATCCTGGTCTTTTACGGTCCCGCCATATTTTTCGAAAGCCGTCTCCTCCCGGTGTCGGCCGCTCTATTTTTTTCCCTGATCGCCCTGGCCTGGTGGGTTTACCTCCCGCAACCGGATCGTCCCGCTTCCTGGATCGCCGGGGGAGTTTTCCTGGGACTGGCCGCTCTCTTCGCCCCCGGCAGCCTTTTCTTCGCCCTCTTCCTGATCATCTTCCGGCGTAACCGGCAGCCAGGCACCGGCCGGAAAATCTACTGGAGGAAAGCCCTGGCCGTTTTCAGCATCCTGATGGTGCTGCTCCCGTTGGGGGTTTGGAACAGTATCCGGGCCGGGGGGTCGGTTCTTTTGACCGCTCACTCCGGGATCAACTTTTTCATCGGGAACAACCCGGAAGCCGAAGGCGGTTTCCGGACCCCGCTCTTCCTCACCCCCTCAGCTACCGGGATCATTATCGACAGCCATCGGGAAGCCGAGCGGTTAACGCGCAGAGAGCTCACCCCCGCGGAAGTCTCCGGATTCTGGTTTCGGGAGGGTCTGCGTTACCTCGCCGCCGAACCGGCAGCGGGGATCCGGACCTGGGGGAAAAAGCTGATCCTGCTCTTCTCCCCCCGGGAATATCTCGATATCGGGGGAGAGGCGGCCGGCGGCCCGATCAGACTCTTCGGAATTCCCCTGCTCCCGTTCGGCCGGCTGTTACCCCTGGCCCTGCTCGGGTTCTTCCTCCTCCCCCGGAGAAAGGCTGAACGGGCAGCGCTCCTCTTCTTTCTCTTCGGACAGATTTTGGCCGTCCTGCTCTTCTTTCACCAGGGCCGGACCCGGTTGCTGATTATCCCGGTCCTGGCGGTTGCGGCTTCCGGTACGCTCGGGTTCCTCTGGCAGTCACTGAAGAGGAAACGGTTCAAGCCGACCGCGGTTATCATTTTCCTTCTGATTATTTTGGCCGCCGGCACCCGAATCGGGGCCGGCCAAGAGATGCGCTCAAAGACAAATCTCTTGCTCTTCGCGGCCCAAAGCGAGATTATAAAAGGGAATGGAACTACCGCCCGGATCCTGGCCGAAAAGGCTCTGGAGATCCACCCGGAACTGGGCGGTGCCGAACTGGTTCTGGGTACGGCCGCCGAGATCGTCGGTGATCAAGCGGCGGCGGAGAATCATTATCGCCGCGCGGGACGAAAAGAACCGTTTAGTCCGCAACCGGAACTGCGACTCAGTCTGCTTTATCTGGAACGGGGCGAAACTGAAAAGGCGGCGGCGGCGGCCGGTCGCGCGCTGGAGAAGGATCCGCTCTCCTGGCGGGGTCACTCTCTGCTGGCCGACATCGCCCGGGACCGGGGCGACCGGGAAGAGCTCTACCGCCAACTGCTTCAGGCGGTTGAGCTCAACCCGAACTCGGTCCGGGATCAGCGAAACCTGGCGCTCTGCTACCGAGAACTGGGAGACCCGGGGCTGGCGGAATACCACCGGCAGCGGGCTCAGCGGGTAGAGAAAAGGTTGGCGACGGTCTCTCCGCCGGCAGAAGAATCGCGATGACCGACTGATTATCCTGGTGACGGATGCTATCAACGGATAGGGATGTGTATGAGAAAGTTGGCTAAATTCAGTCCTTACCTTTACATCCTTCCGGCCTTCTCGGTGATTCTGGTCTTTTTGATCGCGCCGATGTTCTACGCTCTCTACCTGAGCCTGTTCCGCTGGGATATGGTCGCACCCCGGCAGTTTGTCGGCCTGAGAAATTTCCAGATCGTTCTCCAGGACTCCGAGTTTCTCCTCTCTCTCTTCAATACCGCCATCTTCGCCGCCGGTTCGATTGTCTTCGGCCTGGGTCTCTCCCTGCTGGTGGCAGTGCTCCTGAGCAAGAAAATCCGGGGTTTGGGATTTTTTCGGACCGCCTATTTCATCCCTTACGTGGCCTCGATGACCGCGATCGCCATCGTCTGGCGCTGGATCCTCCAACCCCGGGGACTGCTCAATATCGTTCTCAATTCGATTGGATCTATCTTTGGAACCGGACCGGGGGAGATCCGCTGGCTCCAACAGCCCGGCTGGGCGAGGGTGGCGATCATCATCTTCATTGTCTGGAAGACGATGGGATTCAATATCCTGATATTTTTGACCCGTCTGCTGGATATCGATCCCGCCTACTACGAAGCGGCTGAGATCGACGGGGCCGGCGCTCTGGCCAAATTCCGCTTTATTACCTGGCCGCTGCTCTTCCCGACGACTCTCTTTCTCCTCACTATCTCCACCATCTTCTCTTTCCAGATGTTCATCCCGGTCTTTATCCTCACCCCCGACGGAGGACCCCTCCAGGCCACCACCACCGGTGTCTTCTATCTCTATCGGACCGCTTTCAACAATAACCTCTTCGGTTATGCCTGTGCGATTGCCTATGTCCTCTTCTTCATTATCCTGATTCTGACGTTGCTCCAGAAGAAAATTCTGGGGAAGAAAGCTGACTATGAAGGATAGAACCAGAATCCAGATTCTATGACCAATAAAACCCGACAATCGAAGATCACCTTGCCCCGGGCTATGATCTACCTGGTCCTGGCAGCGGGATCGATTACAATGATCTTCCCCTTTATCTGGATGGTCAGTACCTCGTTCAAGTCTTCGCTCGAGGTGCTGGCGGCCCAGGTCTCCCTGATCCCGGAAGCAAAGAAATATATCCGGATCGCGGACCAACTGGAGCAGGTGGAATTCACCGGGGCACTGACAATGGAACGGGAGGTATCCCTGACCGAGGGCGAGATCGCCGGATTGATCGGGTCCGCAATCGGCGACCATCCGAAGCTCCAGGCGGCTCTCTCCAACGCCTTCAGCGGCCTGAGATCGGAGATTGCTGAACTTTTTCGCGGCTACCGCCCCCCGGGGGAGATGGAGACGGCGATCGACCGGCTGAGCGGAGAGGCTTTCCGCAAGCTGAAAGAGGCCGGCATTCCCGGAGCGCTGCCCCCGGATCTCGGCGAGCGGTGCCTGGCCCGGCTCCGACTGCTGAAGGAGGATCTTTTGAGCATAGCCGCTTCTATCCCCGTCCCTGGAGAGCCGGTTACTGTGGTTATCCTGGCCGGGGAGCGCCGGGGTGAGGCCCCCCTGGTCCCTCTGAAGAAAATTATCCGCCGGCGGTTTCTCTGGGAAAATTTTCGCAAAGCCTGGCGGGCCGCACCCTTTGCCCGCTACTTTTTCAACAGTATCCTGGTCTCGGTCCTGGTCACTATCGGACAGGTCCTGACCTCAGCCCTGGCCGCCTACGCCTTTGCCCGGATGAAGTTCCCCCTCAAGGAGCCGCTCTTTCTGCTTTTACTGGCCACGATGATGGTCCCCAGTCAGGTCATCCTGATCCCTAACTACGCGATCATCTCCTGGCTGGGTTGGGTCAATACCTATGCCGCGCTGGTGGTCCCGTTTTTAGGCGCGGTCTTTGGAATTTATTTTATGCGCCAGCACTTCGAGACCCTGCCTCAGGATCTCTTTGATGCCGCCAGCATCGACGGTTGCGGCCGGTTGCGCACGCTCTTTCAGATCGTCCTTCCGATCTCGGGCCCGGTGATTCTGACCGTCTCGCTCTTCACTTTCATAATGATCTGGAACTCGCTGCTTTGGCCATTGGTAATGACTAACACCCCGGAGATGCGCCCGCTCCAGGTCGGCCTGGCGGTCTTCAACCAGGAGAGCGGAACCGACTGGGAACTCCTGATGGCCGCCTCGACCTTCTCGATCCTCCCGCTTTTAGTCATCTTCTTTATCGCCCAGAAACACTTTGTCGAGGGGATCACCCGCTCCGGGATGAAAGGATGATCGGAGATACTCAGGTGGATAGACTGAAGGCAGAAGGCCATCAGGGAAAAATTATGTTCAACCGTCTGAAACACAGAGAATTCGAACTGGCTGACGCAGCAGCGGTATCGGTTTATCCGGTGACATCGGGATTTCCGAGAGCAGAGCGGATATTGCCGCCTGCAGCCTCCGGCCTAATGCAGTGTTTTAGAGATAAGGGCCGGCAATCTGTCATTGCGGGCGGAGCGAAGTAATCTCAATCCATTGACAGGGAAGAGATTGCTTTGCCGGATTGCCGGAGTGGTTACAATCAATGATATACACCCGAAAAATATCGGGAACAGTGCGAGAACAATAATGAAGAAAAGCCCTCTAAAAATTATCTATCCGGTCCTGGCCGGATGCTTGGTGGCCGGGTGGCTTCTTCTCTTTTCCGGCGGCTGCGGGCAGGGGATTGATGATGAGCAGAGCCCGGTAGTCACCTTGCGATTTTGGCACGCGATGGGGGGACCGCTGGGGGAGGTGCTCAACGATTTGATCAGCGAGTTCAACGACTCTCATCCCGGCATCTTCGTCAAATCGGAGAGTATGGGGAGTTACGATGCCCTGAAACAGAAGATCCTGGCTTCGATTATGGCCAGAAACCAGCCCGATCTGGCCCAGGCCTATGAAGCCTGGATCTCCACCCTGCTCGGAGGCGATGCCCTGGTTGACCTGGGAGAACTCGAACCCGATTTTGCCGGAGAACTGGAGGACTTTTTCCCGGTCCTGGTCGAGAACAGCCTTTACGGGGGGCGGCTGATGTCGCTCCCCTTCAACAAATCGGTCCCGGTTCTCTACTACAATAAGGATCTCTTCCGCCGGGCCGGGCTCGACCCCGAGCGGCCGCCCCGGACCTGGGAGGAATTCCGGGGTGCTTGCCGGGTACTGACCCGGGACCTGACCGGGGATGGGAAACCGAACCAATGGGGGTTCAAGTTTACCGACCACGCTACCTACTTCGAATGCCTTCTGGTTCAAAACGGCGGGGAAATTTATGCCCCCGACAACCAGGCAATGCTCTTTGCCGACGACCGAGGGGCGGAGGCGCTCGGGTACTTGGTTGACCTGGTCCGGAAGGACCGGATTGCCGACTTCTATCTCAGCGGTTACCAGCACCAGGTGGATTTCGCCGCCGGAGAGACCGCGATGATCGTCGCCTCCTGCGTCTCCCGGACCTTTATGCAAAGACAATTGAAGTTTGACTGGGGGATTGCGCCGCTGCCGGCTCGGGAGCGGCGGGCCTCGCTGGTCTATGGAACAAATATCGTGATCTTCTCCCGCTCGTCCCCGCGCCGCCGGGCCGCAGCCTGGGAATTTATCAAATGGTTTACCAGCCCGGAGAACTCCGCCCGCTGGGCACTACGGACCGGCTACGTTCCGGTCAGGAGATCCTCTCTCGATCTGGAAATTATGCGCCAGGAGTTCCGGGACCGTCCCGATAGTATGGTCCCGGTCGAGGAGATGGACTGGGCCTTTTTTGAGCCGCGGATGGCCCGCTGGCTGCAGATCCGGGAATATCTCGGAGACGCGGTCAAGGCCTCCCTGCTGGGAAAGTCTGCGCCCCGGGTCTCATTAAAGAAGGCTGTCCGCCAGGGGGATCTCTGGTTGCGTTAACCTGAATTGTTCAGGCAAGCCAATGTCGAAACCGCCGGAGACAGGGTTATTCACGGAAAGAGGGGAGGGGGAAGAGGAGACAGTCCTGATCGGAGTGGTACGGCGGCGGGCGGACCTCGAGCGAGCGATAAAAGACGGCTGGTATCGTATCCCCGGGACAGTCCATTTCCGTCGCCGGCCGCGCTACCTCGCTCTCTACCCGGTGAAGAGTTGCGGCCGGGGCGGCGGAACTATCCGCTGGTACTTCCCGGTGGAAGGGGTTACCCGTCGCCGCCGAGTTGATCTCCTCCCCGAGGAACCGGAACATCCCCGATCCGGGGAATGGTACTGGAAAATCGAACTGGGGCCACCGGTCAAGCTGGACCGCCCGGTCCAGAACCGCCTCTGGCGGCGGGTGGTCTTTGCCTACACCACCCTCTCCCGGCTGAAGCGGTCGCGGGAGATCGGAGAAGTCTTCGGCATCCCCCCTCTGGAAGAGATCGCCCGCCAGGCTCTGGTTAAAGCCGGGATCCCCGCCCGAGAGCAGCTGACTGTCCGAAACGGGAAGAAATGGTGCTACCGGATCGACTTCGCTATCTTCTGCCGGGAAGGAAAGATCGCCCTGGAGTGCGATCACAGCCGCTGGCACGGACAGCCGGCCCAGGTAAAAAAAGATCGGATCCGCGACCGCCGGCTGAAGAGAGAGGGCTGGCATATAGTTCACCTCCCGGAAGACGCTGTCCTTCTCGAACCGCTGGCGGCCATCGGGCCATTGAGAAAAGTGATCGCTTCGCTGGGCGGGTTAATCCCCGTAAAAGAATAAAGCTGTTGCCAAAAGGAGCGTGATCTGGTCCACTGACAGAAGTAATCCGGGCGAGAAAGTCTGCTCGGACCGACGGTGATTTTGACTATCCCACACCGATACTCCCCCCAGGCGACAGATTAAGCGATCGGCCAAAAACAGACGGCAGCAGGGGAGGGGAGGAGCTGTAAAAAGAGCCAAACCCAATATCCAACCAATCTCCGCTACAACTACGGCGGACAGGAAAGAAATATCGCAACACTTCAGCCTTCTGAAAACGTTGCTGTCTGCGCCACTAATGATTGTCATCGCGATCCGGCTTCTCGTAATGACAATTGCAGGCTGATAAAACAGTAGAGACTTTTATAGAGCTAAAGTGTTACAAAGAAGGTAATACCTAAGCGCTTGGAAAATACGGCCCCACCGCCCCTGTGTCGGCGGAGCGATGAGGTAAAAATCAAAAAGGGCACGTCGTACTCGAGAAGACTAAAGCGTTACAATAAAAGAAGAAAGACCAGGGTTTTAACCAAATTCAAGATATGCGATCAGGAATTAAATCGACTGATAATCTCAACAGAATAAGCTATCGTGAGAGGATAAGATTATGCTTCACGGAGTAATTATGGCCGGAGGGAGCGGCGAGCGATTCTGGCCGATGAGCCGGACGGCGACCCCCAAACAGATGCTGAAAATTGTTGGACGGGAGACGATGATCGAGCAGACCGTATCCCGTCTGAAACCCCTGATCGACAACTCCCGGACCTGGGTTGTCACCACTGCCGCCCAGGCGCCGGCAATAAGGCGCCTGCTTCCCGAGATTCCGGCTTCTCATATCCTCAAAGAGCCGGTGGGCAGGAATACCGCCCCCTGCATCGCTCTGGCCGCCTACGCGATTGCCCGGGAAGATCCGGAAGCGGTGATGATCGTTCTGCCCGCCGACCATATCATCTCCCCGAAAAAGGCATTTCATCAGACTCTCCAGGGTGCCGCGGCCGCCGCCGCTAAAACCCAAAGCCTGATCACCATCGGGATCACCCCGACCTTTCCCGCCACCGGTTACGGTTACATCCGGCGAGGGAAGAAAGTCGGCAGTTTCGTCAATTCGGATTTCTACCAGGTTGATCGTTTTATTGAAAAACCTACCCCTGCTCGGGCTCAAAAACTGGTCCAGAGCCCTCTCAATACCTGGAATAGCGGAATCTTTATCTGGTCTTTTTCGGCCATTGCCGCCGCCCTGGAAGAACACCTCCCCGATATCGCCCGTTCCCTCCAGCCGTTGGTCACCCTCCCACTCCGTCGCCAGGGCGCTTTTCTCCGCCAGACCTACCCCGATCTGCCCTCGGTCTCGATCGACTACGGGATTATGGAGAAACACCAAAAGGTACTGGTCACCGCCGCCGCTTTCGGTTGGGATGACGTCGGCTCCTGGTCCGCCCTGGATAAGTATCTTCCTGCCGACCGGGCAGGGAACCGGGGGAGGGGAGAGGTGGTAGTCATTGACAGCGACCGTTGCCTGGGGGTCAGCGATGGTCCTCTGGTCGGGATGATCGGCGTCTCTGACCTGATGGTGGTGGCGACTCCCGACGCGGTCCTGGTCTGCCCCCGGGATCGGGCTCAGGACGTGAAGAAGCTGGTGGAAAAACTACGGGAAGATAAACGGCATCGGAAACTATTATAAAAAAATAACATTTAAGGCTATTGGAGTAGTGGAGTGATGGAGTGATGGAGTGTTGGATTTCCTCCCATTGCTCTATCGCCTTATTCCCGATCTGTCGGCAATACCGCGGATTAAATAAACATCGTTTATCCCGACAAAACTAAAGATAACTTACCGTGGAGACAAAAGGCAGAATCTTGGGGATCGACCCCGGAGAGAAGAGGATCGGAGTGGCGATCAGCGATCCTTTAGGGATCACCGCCCAGGGACTGCCCACGATATCAGTAACTTCTATCGGGGAAGCGATCCAGAAAATCGGGGAGACGGTCCGGAGGCTGGAGGTGGTCCGGATGATAATTGGGCTTCCTCTGAATATGGACGGTTCGGAAGGGGAGCAAGCTCAGAAGTCCCGGAAACTGGGCCGGCGACTGGAGGCCGATCTGAGGTTACCGGTGATCTATTGGGATGAGCGATTGACTTCCCGGATGGCTGAAGCAGCGATGCTCGAGGGGGACTTAAGTCGGACCCGGCGAAAAGAAGTCTCTGACCGGCTGGCTGCCCAGCTGATCCTGCAGAACTACCTTGATGGAGAAGGGATGAAAAACTTATGAGCCGAGAAGATAGAATATCAAAGAAACAGGTCCGCAAGGCCCTGAAAACCGCCCACTGGATCAGCCGACATCGAAAGAAAAAACTTCCCCCGGCAGCCCGGGAAAAACTTGATCAAGCGACTGTCAAGCTGGAGAAAGCCTGGAGGGGAGGGGATACTCGAGAAGTCCGCAACCGTTTAAAGAAACTGCTCGGTCTCCTGGAGGGAGAACTGGCTCGGTTCCGCAAGAGTTCAGCCCGAGAATGGACCGAATCGATCTTCTTTGCCCTGGCAATGGTCTTCCTGATCCGTACCTTTATTGTCGAGCCCTTTAAAATTCCGACCGGTTCGATGACCCCAACTCTACTCGGAGTAAAAAAAGTCTGCCCCGTCTGCGGCGCGGAAGGCCGTTACGATCAGAAAGTCTGTCCCCGAGACGGGACCCGCCTGAAACTGGAGCATATCGGGGACAAGATCCTGGTCAACAAGTTCATTTACGGGACCAAGACCCCTGACCGGATTCCCTTCACCTCGATCCTTTTGCCCTACTTGCAACTTCCGGCTATCCGTCAGCCGCGGCGCGGGGATATCGTGGTCTTTCATTACCCGGAAGATGTGGCGATTGACTATGTCAAGCGGTTGGTCGGTCTCCCCGGGGAGACCATTGAAATCCGAGGAGGGAAGATCATAGCTGATGGGCGGGAGGTGGGGACCCCGGAGATGGCGCGGATTTTATATCAAAACGTCGATTCCTTCACCGGCACCGCCCCGGCCTGGTGGGGGTTGGCCGGACAGCGATTCACGGTCCCCGCCCGGGGAATGGTTATCCCCCTGAGTCTGAATAATCGCGATTACTGGGAGGACCTGGTCCGCCGCGACGGAAGGGAAGTAAAAGTAACAGACGGGACAGTTTACATTGACGGGAAACCCCAAACCAGTTACACTGTCAGTCAGGATTATTACTATGTGCTGGGGGATAATACCGGCAACAGCCGTGACAGTCGCTACTGGGGATTTGTCCCAAAAAAGTATCTCCAGGGAAATGTCTTTTTCAAGTACTGGCCTCCCCGGCGATGGGGAATAGTTAGATAGTACCTGAACGGAAATCTCCAATTACATAGAATTTGTCATTGCTTCGTCACTTCGTTCCTCGCAATAGCCTGATTTCCGGGGTTTTCGCGCAGACACTAGATAGATTTAAGGTGGACGGCTTTCAGGGTCCAATGATGCGCGATTATATGAATTTCAAACATTTTATCCGGCTCAGATATTTCAACCTTCAGTCTTTGACTTAATCACCTCAGTGGCTGCAGATAGGCAATATGCAATCCCCCTCGCCAGAAGCTCCGCCCCTCTTGCGCCCCCGCTCCCTCAAGAGTTCGAGACGGCTCTTTGGTTTTGGCGGACGGTTAACCATCCTGGTCGTATGCGGCATCCTCTGCATCTCCATTATTACCACCTATATCTCTATCCGCCAGCTCCGTGATGCCCTGAGCGCCGGAGCCCGGGAGATGGCCCGGACAATGGGACAGATTGTGGGCATCAGCTCGGCCTATCAGGGGTTCTTCGATATTGATAATCGTCTCCTGAAGCAATACGTCGACTTCGCCGCCGAACAACCGAATATCCGTTATGCCGTCATTGTCGGTCCGAAAGGAGATGTCACCCAGACCGGCCTCACCTCAGGTCAGGTGGAAAGGATGCTGGGGGGAGAAGCACCTTATCCGGAGGAGCAGGTCCACCAGGAAGAACACGACATCGTTCTTGATGCACCGGTGGGAAAGCTTGGACGGATCTACCTGGGAATCTCCCGGGAAGAGATTACTGCCATTCAAAGTAAGCTGATCCGTCTCCAGATCTACCTGACCGGGGCGGTGACGGCGCTCTTTCTCCTGATACTCTGGGCGATTATTCATTCCGTCACGCGGCCACTGACCCGGCTGACGGAAAAGACTCGAGAAATGGGGGAGGGGATCCTGGACCAGCCTCTAACCATCACCGCTCGAGACGAAGTGGGACGGCTGGCTGAAAGCGTCGAGATTATGCGAGACAACCTCCATCGGAAGATCCAGACCATCGCCCTGCTCGGACGGATAACTCACGAATTCAACGCGGTGCTCGAACTTAAGCAGGTTATTGAGAGGACCAGAAATGAGCTGCTGGCCTTTCCTCTCTGGCCCTGGTATGAACTGGGAGTGGCCCTGGTTGGGAGGGGGGGCAAACTCTATCCGCGGGATCAGTTTGTTTATTACCACGTCATCCCGGAAACCGGTCCGGAAGATAGCCGAAACTCCATCTTTTCCCTTTCGGGGACTCTGGCGGCTGATACTGTAGACCGGAAAACAATGATTGTCCGGAATATTCCGACCGATGACAGCTCATCCCCGGACGGCTTCAGTCTCTATCTCAAGGAACGGGATGTCTCTTTCTCGATCGCGACCCCACTCCTGGTCAAGGGCAAAGCCCTGGGGATGCTTTACGCCGGGTTCCAGGACCAGGAGGGAAGAACCCCGGAGATCCAACTCATCTGCCAGAATCTGGCCGACGAGTTGGCCCGAGCGATCGAGGGTATTTACCTCCTCTACGATCTCCGCCAGAGCCTTTCCGCTCTCAAGGACGCCCATCAACAGTTAAAAGGCCTGGATAATCTGAAATCAGAATTTATCTCCTCGGTCAGCCACGAACTGCGGACCCCCTTAGTCTCGATGACCGGATATCTCCATATGATGCTCGACGAGAAACTTGGAGAGATCACCGATCTTCAGCGGGAGGGTCTGGAGGTTTCGGTGAAAAGCCTGCAGAGGTTGACCAATCTGATTGAGAAGATGCTCTTCTTCTCCTCGCAACAGAAAGAGCAGGAACTCGAACTCTCCGAATTCCCGATCCTCGATCTCCTCAACCATTGCGCCCGGATGATGCGGAATGTAGCTCAAAAGAAGAGAGTCGAAATCAGGACCGAGGCGGCGGCCGACCTGCCCCCGGCCTGGGCGGACGAGGACAAGATCATCCAGGTACTGATCAACCTGGTTGACAACGCGGTTAAGTTCAGTCCCGAAGGTGGAATCATCGAACTTCGGGCCCGAAGAAGTCAGGAAAAAGAACAGATCGAAGTCCAGGTTATCGACCAGGGGAAGGGGATCTCACTAACCGAGCAAGAGAAGATCTTTGAAAAGTTCTGGCAGGGAGAGCAGGTCGGAGGCGGCCGGTACCAGGGCCTGGGGTTGGGGCTGGGGTTGGCCCTGGTCAAGAAGATCCTCGATCAACATAAAGCGTCAATCTCCTTCAATAGCGAACTGGGCAAAGGGACAACCATCACCTTCACTGTCCCGATCGCACCCGGGAAGGATGGAGCTGATTGAAGCCAACCCTTCAATCACAAGCCATCACCGAACGCCTGATATCTTTCTGGGAACGCCACCGGGGGTTTGACGCCAATATGGCCGACCTGGCCCGTTCGACCGGCGTCTCCCGAGATACGGTTTACCGATGGCTGAACCGCAAAGCTCTCCCCAAACCAACCAAAGTCCGACTGATCGCAGAGTGGCTGAATAAGCGACGCTCGAACTGATCCGAACATTGAACCGCTCTCAACTCTCATCGCCCAAAGTGAAGGTCCTCGGATTTACCTGAAACCTCCGAATAGGTTTTACTGTTTCCCCGATTACCGGTAGTTGCCTGACCGAGGTGACCGCTGGTTTTTTAATAAATCTAAATCTGACACTGGTTTCGATAAGGTTCCTTATGTCAACTAAGGGGTGTCGAAGAAATAGTGGGGTCATTCTTGCATTGCTTTGGCGTGCAATGGCTTGCGAGTTGGAAACGTCCCATTGTGGACAGTCTGTGGATAAGCAGTGAGGAGTTTTCGGATTGGTTTAAGGGAGATTGGTTCGCCCCCCACCTGTAATGACTGAGGTCACAGTCAGCGGTGTGCCGGACCAGACAGCCAGGAAACTGATTCATCCGACACCTTAAATGACGGGGTTGCAGAGGCTGCCCGACAGATCTAAAATCGTCATCGCAAAGAAGCGGGAGCGACGGCGCGATCTCATCTAACGGAGAATATAAGCTTACTTCTCAACTGATCGAGGTTAAAGTGAGAAAAACAGAGAGTTGCTCGCAGAACTATTCTCTGGCAGACCGGGCCGCGGTGCTGTGATCAAGGGGCATAAACTTGGCGGGCAATAATAGGATTTTCCCGCCATCGGCAATGGGGATCTAAGAGCCTTCAGAGACGGCGATGATCAGATGGGGTTTTCCCGGGGCTCCGATCATTACTCTCCCCCGACGAGCCGGAAAAAGCGCGGTATCGAGGATCTGACTACTTCCCAACCAAAGCCGGAGACGGAAGCTGACTATCTCTTTTTCCGACTTATTAGGAATGATTACTATCTCTGCTTCTCCATCAGGCCCCGGAAGGAATCAAGATGCCTTCACGGCGTCGGTTTATCAATTCCAGACCGTCAGGAGAGCCCATCACCCTTTCCCGGTTAGACGGAGATAGAGGAGTTTTATTCATTTATTTTGGGGGCCAGTACCATCAGTCGTCCCGGGAGGACCCGGATTCGGGCCGGGGTCCGGCCGAGATAGTCGCCATCGGCCTGGATCGGAAGCCCGGGGGTGTCGATATCCACGGTCCGGGCGGTTCGGAAAGAGACATCGCAGAGACGATGATGATTCTTCCGGAGCACCCCCCAGAAGTAGCGGGCATAATCCCGCCGGCGGCCCCGGGTAAAAACACAGCAATCAAGCCGGCCGTCGTCAGGGCGGGCCGCCGGGGTGATCTGGTGAGGGCCGCCGTAAAACCGTGAATTGGAGATCACCGCCGCTCGACCGGTCAAAATTTCTCCTCCGTCAAAACAGAGAGTGAAGGGCTGCGGATGGAAGTTAGCCAGAGCCTGGAAACCGGCCAGATGATAGGAGTATCTCTTGAGAAATCTCTTGGCGATAGGGTTGACAATCCGGACTGCTTCCGCATCAATCCCCACAGAGGCCATAATCGAGAAGTATCGGCCATTGATCAAACCGAGATCCAGGGCGCGGACCTCTCCGGCAAGGATTACCTCGATTGCTTTCTGGGGTTGGTCCGGGATCCCCAGTTCCCGGGCCAGGACATTACTCAAGCCCGCCGGGATAATCCCCAATCGAGCTGAACTTTCGGCAATCCCGTTAATCACTTCGTTCAGGGTGCCGTCCCCCCCGACCGAGATGACCAGACCGCTCCCCTCCCCCACCGCCTGCCGGGCGATCTTGACCGCGTCCAGCGGTCCGGAGGTAAGACAGGTCGTGACCGGATAACCCTGACGGTTGAGTGTCTCCTCGATCCAGTTCAGTTTCTTCGCCGAACAGAGCCGGCTGGCCACGGGGTTGACAATCAACGTGGTCTTCACAATCAGAGTTTTTCCTGCCATTGCTCTTCCAGATCCGAGATCGGACAGAGAAACTCGTTCTGAAAGACCGCTCTCCAGTTTTTTCCGGAATTCAGTTCTTTGAGGATGGCATTGATCCTCCAGAACCCGTAGCGGTTGACCAGGTAACCAACCAGAGAGTAAGCCTGGGCGTAGGCCTGCCGGACCCGGGCGGCGGGTTGGTCGTAACCAAAAGCCTGATCAAGTTTACTCAGGGGGATCAGCCGCCCCCGGTCCAGCTCCTGGCCCAGGTCAGGGAGATCAATCGGGGAAACCTTGGCCTCCTGGTATTGGGCAAGTCCCTCGTGAAGCCAGCGGGGACAGTTGTTTCCGGTCCGATCGTTGATCACGGCGTGGGTATATTCGTGCCAGAGAATCTTCTTAATATCAAGAGGAGAGAGTTCATCCCCACTGACCGGGAGCCGGACTTTGCCGTCATAGAGAGCTCCCACCCAGGATGGTGTCTGGCGGATCCGGCCAAATTCTTCTCGGGTATAAAGAAGGACCACGACCGGCCGGCCGGGATAGTAGTTGAAGTCGTAACCGATCTCCCGGTAAGCTTCCATCAGCCAGTTCTCGATCTCCTTGATATGGTAGGCATCGCTGCGGGAAGTATAACGGATATCAAAGTGGCCGAGAAAAGATGAGTCAAGGCTAATCTCCACCGATGACTCCTGTTTAAGTTTTTCCAGCAGGCTGGCCAGTTCCCGGTTCCCGGGCTGAAGCGAGAGAGCCTCATTCCAGTAAGCGGCGGCATCTTCCAGACGCTGAGAAAAATAGGCGATCTCACCTAACATCCTTAAGACTCCGAAATTTTTCGGCTCGATATCGAGCGCTTCCAGATAAGTCTCGCGGGCCCGGCGGAAGTCCCGCTTTTGATAGTATTGATTCCCCAGGGCCTTTAAGAGTCCGATCCGGGCTTCCCGGAGCGAAGGGTTCTCCGGCTCTCCAACTTCCAATCGGCGGAGATAATCCAGGGCGCTGCCATAGTCTCCCCGCTGGGCCGCCAGTTCGACCAGTTCCGCCCATTTTGTTCCAGCTCCGAAAATCGATGAGGCAAGCAGAAGCGAGAGACAAACAATCAGAATTGGAGTTTTTTTCAGCATTTTATTTGGCAATCAGGTTAAAGCTGATACCGGGCATCGTGGAGAAATCCCTTTTCACTTTCGGACAATCCCTCCCAACCTTCCCGGGCCAGCTTATCAAGGATCTGATCCAATTCCTCCCGGTAAGAAATCCGCGGTTCAAAAGTCGATTTTCTCGAGGTTAATTTCTTCTGCCAATAGGGCCATTTTAGATAGACAAAACCGACCAGGGCCCCGCCCAGATGGGCAAAATGAGCTACCCCCCCTCCCCCACTGTCTCTAAAGAGAAAGAGTAGTTCCAGACCGATAAAGATCATCACCATCTGGCGGGCCCGCAACCGGATTGGGATAAAGAAAAAGAGCAGAAAAGTAACCACCCGCTCCGGAAAGAGGAATCCAAAAGCGATCAGGAGCCCGAAGAGCGCCCCCGAAGCCCCGACCAGGGGCATCTCCAACCCCCACATAAAGGGGATGGAAATGATCCCGGCCCCGATCCCGGCGATAAAATAGTACCGAAGAAAGTTTCGACTACCCCAGTATAACTCCAATTCCCGGCCAAAGATATAGAGAATAAACATATTAAAGAAAAGATGCCAGAGGTGACCGTGGACGAAGAGGTAGGTAACGAACTGGTAAATCCGCAAATGAGTAAACACTTCCGGCACCTGGAGGCCAAAAAGAGAAAAATAGGCTCCTTCTCCCCCCAGTATTCCAACCAGAAAAGAAACGACATTGGCCACCAGCAGACCCCGGACAGCAGGGGTCGGGGGAGCGATTCGACCAAAGCGGGTGCCGGGAAAGACCGAAGCCGGGTTCATAGAATAAGCGGGAGAAGATGGTTTAAAAATCAGTGATCCGATCGAGGTGCTGCTGGGCCGACCGGTCATTGGGATCGATGGAGAGGATCTCTAAAAACAGTTCCTTGGCCCTTTCGAGGTCTTGCTGGGCTTCCCGGGTAACCGCATAGTTAAAGAGCAGGGACTTGTCACGAGGATCGATCTTCAAGCCATCCTGGTAAGCCTGAACGGCTTTCGGGTAGTCGGAATTTAGAAAGTAGAGCTTACCCAGGCGGAGATAATGCTCCAGATGTTGGGGGTTGCCGGAGATCTTGTCCAGGAGCCTTTTCTCCTTCCTCTCAAAATATTTTATTTTAGTCATCGCAAACCTGTGATTGGAGTCGTTGGAATCTAACCGGCGGCACTGCTCTCCCAGCAACCGCCGCGGGCAGAGTATAACAAAATAGAATTTACTGATCCGGACAACTGATGTCTGAACGGAAACCTGACATCATAGAGAATCTGTCATTGTGAGAAACGAAGTGACGAGGCAATCTCATCACAAAACAAACAGATTGCTTCGTCGTCCCCCCTTTCAATGACCTGATTTTCAGAGTTTCTGATCAGGCACTATCTATCTGAACAGTTGCCGGCCCAAAAGATTACAGGGATTTGAAATTATCGATCTTGTCCTCTTCCCCGATAATTACCAGGATATCGTTCTCCCTCAGAACCTCTTCCGCTCGGGGCGCGATCAGCACCGTATCTTTGAGCTGGGAGTCTCCATTCTTGTCCAGTTCCGGCGCCTGTCGGAGGATAGCCACAATGTCAACACCGAAACGAGAGCGGATATTGGATTCGATCAGACTCTGCCCCCGGATGGAGTCGGGGACCCTGGTTTCCACGATCCCGAAACCCGGGGCAACCTGGATGTAATCGAAGATGGTGGGAGAGATCAGAGAGTTGGCCACCCGGATCCCCATATCCCGCTCCGGGAAGACGATCCGGTCGGCGCCGATCCGGCCGAGAATCTTCTTGTCAGCATTGGTCTTGGCCTTGGCGACCACGGTCTTCACCCCCATCTCCTTGAGCTGCAGGGTGGTCAGGATGCTGGCTTCCAGATTGCCTCCGATTGCGACCACGGCGACATCCATCTCGCCCAGGTCGAGATCAGCCAGGGAATCGGGATCGGTGACATCGGCCTGGATCGCCTGGGTCACGATCTCGCTCATTCTCTGAACAATCTGCTCGTCCTTGTCAATGACCAATACCTGTTTGCCCTTCTGGGCCAGGGTCACGGCGACAGCCGATCCGAAGCGACCGGCCCCGATGACAACGAATTGTTTCATTGCGAAATTGCCCTCCGAAATATTATTTCCGATATTGATAATACCACACTCTCGGGGAAGATTCAAAATAATCGGCGTCGGACAGACGGATCTCCCAACCTCGCTTCAGATATTGTATCTTCCGGAAGACCGAAAAAGATCAGCCGACCATTACTGATTCCTCGGGGTAACGTAAGCCGTGAGGAGAATGTCTCCGTCGGCCGATTAACAAAGCCAGGGTCAACGGCCCGATCCGGCCTAAAAACATAGTCAGTATTACCACCACCTTCCCCGGAGAGGAGAGATGGGGGGTAATACCGGTGGAGAGCCCTACCGTTCCGAAGGCGGAGACGGTTTCAAAGAAAATCTCCCCTAAATAGCCAATCTGGCAATGGCCGCGGACAGCAGGAGTTTCTAAGAGAAGCAGAAGCCCGGTCGAGGTCAGGATCAGGGCCAAAGAGAGAACAGCGATCGAGATCGCCCTGACCGCAGTCCCCTCGGCGATACTCTTCTTCCCCATCATAACCTGATCTCGATCGGTGATCATCCGATAGACTGAGGCCAGGATGACGGCAAAGGTAACCGTCTTAATTCCTCCACCGGTGCTGCCCGGGGAGGCCCCGATGAACATCATAATGATTGTGATCCAGAGAGTCGCCGGAAGCATTTCGGATACGGAGACTGTGTTGAAGCCGGCTGTCCGAGGACTGACGGCGTGGAAAAATCCGGAGAGCAATTTTTCCACCGGGGGACGGTCCCGAAGAGTATTGTCCCATTCCACCCCGAGAAAGAAGAGGAACATTGTTAGCAGCAGAATTCCGCTGACCGCCAGTACGATTCGGGTTTGGAGGCGGAGCCGTCCCCGCCGGATCCGGTCCCGGCGCCAGAAGTAGATATGGGTCAGGTTGAACCAGACCAGGAAACCGACCCCCCCGAGCAGGATCAACCCCCCCATCACCCCGATCATAATCCCGTCGCCGGCAAATCCGGCCAGGCTGTCGGGATAGAGGGAGAAACCGGCATTACAGAAAGCGGAGATGGAATGGAAAAAGCCGTAACTGAGCGCCTTAATGACCGGGTAGTCGTAAGACCCGTGAAACCTCCAGGCGAGCAAGAGTCCCCCCAGAGTCTCCAGGAAGATGGTCATCCCCACAATCAAAAGAATCAGTCCGGGAAGTCCGGAGATCTTCTTCTCTCCCAGAGTGTCTTTGAGAATCAGCCGGTCCTTGAGAGTCAGACGCCGCCGGAGCATTATCAGAAAGAAGGTGGAAAGGGTCATAATCCCCAGACCGCCGAGTTGGATCAGGATCAGGATCACCGTCTGGCCAAAAGGAGTAAAATAGGTCCCAATATCGACCACGACCAGCCCGGTCACACAGACCGCGGAAGCGGACGTGAAGAGGGCATCCACTGGATGCATTGATCCCGACATCCGGGTCGAGCAAGGCAGGGTTAAAAGAATTGCCCCAACCAGGATGGCCCCAGCGAAAGAAAGCATAATCAGCCGGGGAGCGTTGATCCGTCTTTGGGATAGATTTTTCTTCATTGAGATCAGGGGTCAGAGAGGAACCAGGGAAGAAGCTGCCGCATAAAGAGACGGCGATTACCGCCGAAAAAGATCAATACTCAAGTGATGCGATCGAGAAATGACTGCTGAAGGTTAAACCTAAGTTGAGCGATTATTGCGGATGAAATGTGCTAAGATTTTGCCGGCCGACGGGTTGCGAAAACCGCAGCCATATCCAGGAGATATGGCGAGGATTTTCAATATCCGTTCGGACGCAAAAGATTGGTGCAGTTCGCCGCATAGAATCGCTCAATTTAGGTTAAAGTATCT
>CAYXKT010000018.1:0-29408 GCA_964465735.1 uncultured bacterium | reverse complement strand
CATTAGCCAATGAACTCATTCACCCGTCACGCGAGGTGACGGGGGTCTGGGGGGGAGCACCGGAGGGTTGCAGCTGATGAACTCATTCACCTGCGGCGCGAGGCCGCAGGGGTCTTAACGCCCCCGGTGGGTTTATCCCACCGGAGCGTAAGTTCACTGGCTACAACCACGACCACAAAACACAAACGGCCCCTGCCACCTCGTGTGGCAGGGGAGAAAGTTCACTGGCTATCAAACTGACCCTCCATCTCTGGGGAAGCTGGGAAATCCCATTAGCCAATGAACTCATTCACCCGTCACGCGAGGTGACGGGGGTCTGGGGGGGGGAGAGGGCGGGATATTTTTGATTAATCTGCGGGGGATTTGGGTTATAATCGCTGTCCTGGGGGAGGCTTCATTCAGGTATTCGCTTGCCCCAGAGAGATCATTCTGCTGAAATAGTCAGAAGAGAGAGTCTTATTATGAACAGTGAGATCCAACGAAACTTGGGTGAGCAGCCGATTGTCCGGATAATGCGGGATCATAACCTCGATCCCCACGCCCTGGTCGCGGCCTCGACGGAACAGATCACCCACAAAATGGTCTCCCGAGCCTGCCGGGGCCGCCGACTGACCTCTCGGGTCCAGCTCAAGATAATCTCCGCCCTGTCCCGGGCCGCGGGCCGGGAGTATACTCGAGAAGATCTCTTCACCTACTGATGACCGAGGACTGCGGCAAGAGAAGACGGAAAAACTAATCTCAACCCGGAGATTGCTTCGTCGGGGCGATGGTTTTCGGACCTCCTGGCGATGACAACCGCGGGCGGATAAAACAGTAGATACTTTTATCCAGCTAAAGTGTGATAAAGTTTTGCTCCCGCAATTCTGAGATAAAGGCCAGCCGATATGAAATTTTACTCAACAGTGATATTGCTGATCGCGGTGGTGATCACCGCTTTCACGGTCCTCAACTGGGGCATCTTCGTCGTCCCGGCCGAACTCTCGCTCGGGGTGACCACAGTCCGCGCCTCTTTGGGGTTGGTGATGCTCGGACTGGCCGCCGCCCTGACGATCTTCTTTCTCGCCTTCGCGGTCGGCCTCCAGGCCGCAGCGCGGAAAGAATCCCGCCGTCAGGCAGCCCAAATACAAGCCGCTCGGGAACTGGCCGAGAAAGCCGAGACCTCCCGCTACACTAAATTACGTGAGGTCCTGGAGGAAGGATTGAGAAAAGAAGAAACGCGGACCGTGAAATCGACGGACCTGGTCCTGACTCAGCTCCGGCAGGAGTCCGGCGACCTGAAGACCCTGATTGAGCAGTCGGGAAACACTCTGGCCGCCTACATCGGCGAAGCAGAAGATCGCCTGGAGAGGACCGGGGCCGGAGACAAAACTACCGGCCACCCCTCATAGTTCACGGCTCCAGGGCCACTTCCCGGGCCTGGCCCATCCGCTTGACCAGCTTGACTCCCAACTTCCCCCGCACCGTCTCCGGCAGGTCCACCAGATCTTTTTCGTTCTGCTCGGGGAGGATGATGGTCTTGATCCCGGCCCGGGCGGCAGCCAGGGCTTTTTCCTTGATCCCTCCCACCGGGAGGACCTGACCTCGGAGGGTGATCTCCCCGGTCATCGCCACCCCGCTCTTCACCTTCCGGCCGCTGAGCCGAGAGAACAGGGCGCAGTAAATGGCCACCCCGGCCGAAGGGCCGTCTTTCTTGATCGCTCCCGCCGGGACGTGGATATGGATGTCGTGCCGGTTGAAGTAGTCGGGGTCGAGACCCAGATCATCGCCCTGAGAACGCAGAAAGCTCAAGGCGGCCTGGGCCGATTCCTTCATCACCTCGCCTAACTGCCCGGTCAGATGGAGGACCCCCTTGCCCGGCATCGTTGTCGCCTCGACAAAAATCAACTGACCGCCGGCGGGGGTCCAGGCCAAACCAGTGGATACCCCGGTAGCGGCGGTGCGCTCCGCTATCTCGGGGATAAATTTAACCGGACCAAGATATTCTTCCAGATCCGCCGGTCCGACAGTGAATTTTTTCTCCTCCGCCTCAACGATCTTCCGGGCCACCGCCCGGCAGACGGCGGCGATCTCCCGCTCCAGGTTCCTCAAGCCCGCCTCCCGGGTATAAGAAGAGATGATTTCTCTTAGAGCCGGAACCCGGATCTTCAGTTGGGATTTCCTCAGACCGTGCTCAACCAGCTGTTTGGGGATGAGGAATTTCCGGGCGATCGCCAATTTCTCCTCCTGGGTATAACCGGGCAGCTCCAGAACCTCCATCCGGTCAAGCAAGGGCGCGGGGATCGGGGCGAGGATATTGGCGGTAGTGATGAACATCACCCGGGAGAGGTCAAAGGGCACCTCCAGATAATGATCGGAGAAGGCGTAGTTCTGCTCCGGGTCAAGAACTTCAAGCAGGGCACTGGCAGGATCGCCACGGAAATCGGCCCCGATCTTATCCACTTCGTCGAGCATAAAGACCGGGTTGTTGCTCCCGGCCTTCCGGAGGCTCTGGATGATCCTCCCCGGGAGCGCGCCGATGTAAGTTCTCCGGTGCCCTCGGATCTCGGCTTCGTCCCGCACACCTCCTAAGGACATCCGGATGAATTCCCGGCCCATCGCGCGGGCGATCGAACGGCCCAGAGAAGTCTTCCCGGTCCCCGGCGGCCCGACGAAACAGAGGATCGGCCCCCGGGGATCCGCCTTGAGCTTCCTGACCGCCAGACTCTCCAGGATCCGTTTTTTCACTTTCTCCAGGTCGAAATGATCCTCATCGAGCACCCGTTCAGCCCGTCTGAGTTCCAAACGGTCCGCGGTGGATTTCGACCAGGGCAGATCGGTCAGCCACTCCAGGTAGGTTCTCACCACCCCATACTGGGGCGAAGCGGGGTGGCCGATCTCCAGGTGCTTGAGTTGTTTGCGGGCCTCGCGTTCCGCCTCTTCCGGCATTTGAGCCTTTTCAATCTTCTCGGCGAACTCCCTGACTTCCAGTTTCCGTTCATCCTCCTCGCCCAACTCCTTCTGGATTGCCCGCAACTGTTCGCGGAGGTAAACTTCCTTCTGGGATTTCCCGATCGACTCCTGGACCTGGGACTGGATCTTGTCACAGAGGTCAAGGACCTCGCCCTGGTGGGTCAAAATCCGGGTCAGCTTCTTGAAGCGCTCCTCAATATCCAGCGTCTCCAGGATCTCCTGTTTCTGCTTCTTTTTTATGTTCAAAACCCCGGCCAGCAGATCGAGTAACGCGCCCGGTTCGGTAATCTGGAGGATGGCCCGAGAGACTTCTTCGGGCAGATCGGGGGATGACTTGACAATCCGGAGCGCCAGTTTCTTCAGGTTGACTGTCCGGGCTTCCAGTTCTTTACTCTTTTCGTAGCGGTCGGGGAGCTGCTCAATCTTCGCCTTCCAGTAAGGCCGGCGGCGGATCCAGCGCTCGATCCGGCATCGTTCCTGGCCGTGAATCAGGACGATCAGCTGCCCGGAGGGCTGTTTCAGAACCTGCAGGATCCGGCAGACCGTTCCGATCCGGTAAACGTTATTCACCGCGGGAACTTCCTTCTTCCCATCTTTCATCGCCACCACCCCGAGGATCTTATCTCCAGCGCTGACTTCCTCGATCAGCTTGATCGACGCCGGCCGTTCCACAGTAAGGGGAAGGGCCATATGAGGGAAGATCACGGCATCCCGCAGCGGTAGAATCGGCAGTTCTCCGATAGGATCTGAGGAGGGGACTATTATTTTCGGCATTCTCTCCCCCTTGTTTTCGGCAGTTCAATAATTAAGAAGCCCGCGCGGTAACGGGCTTCAATCTTTTCGCTGTCGGGGATATCATCGATCACCAGCACCCTCTGGAAACTTCCGCTGGAGATCTCCAGGTTATGGCAACCGGTGACATCGGCCGGGATCGGCAGCCGCCGGACACCGCTGATGATCAAATGCCCCGAAACCACCCGGACCTGGATATCCTTACGCTCCATCCCCGCCAGATCTACAATCAGAAGATAACCCCGGGGAGTTTCATAAAGGTCGGTTGGAGGGTGCCAGCCGTCAGGGTTGGGAAGACGGCGGAGTCCGGAGACATCGAACATCCGGTTGAGGAAGCGATCAACATCCTCCAGCATATCGTCAAATTCATTCATATCTTCGGTCCGGTTCCTGTCCCCGGTTTGAATAGCCTGAATCGCTGAATAAATTCGAGATCGGGCAAAAGCAGGATCATTCGGGGTAACCCAGAGCAAAGCGGCACGGGCATTCTTGCCGGCAGCCGGGCGGGCACCGACGGAATTTAAACAAAAACCCCAGAAGCCAGATCATTGCGAGGAGGGACGAGGAAGCAATCTGTTTGTTCTGTGATGAGATTGCTTCGCCACTTCTTCCTCGCGCTGACAAAGTCTATGTAATTTGAGATTTTCGTTCCGGGACCGCTTAGTTAACGGGAAGGATTACCCGAGCCTCGAAGGGAAGAACAGAGGAAAGGCTGCCCCGGATCAGCAGGAGGTTATCACCGGGAAGAAGGAAGGGCGCAACCTCTCCTCGGCTGAACTCGATCTGGAGGACCGGACCGGCGGGGTCTCCGTTCTCCCGGATATTCCACCAACCCAGCGGCCGGATCGCGGTCTCCGACTCACCAACCCGGACCAGTTCCAGCGAATAAAAATCAACCTGGGAAGGGGAGTATCCTTCCGGCAGCTGGATGTCCAGGGCCAGATCATCATTCCAGTCCGGCGTCTCCGAGATTTTGGCCGAGGCGATGATCAGTGGCGAAAAGCCCAGTGTGATCGTACTCTCTCCAGTCCCGAGGGCGGTATAGTGACGGTCGCCCCAGGGTCCGGAAAAACCGGGATCCCCGAGGGAGTTGGAGCAGGATTCGGCGACGCCCCCGCCGCCCAGGGAGTAATCGGCGACAAAAGAGGCCCAGAGGCCGGAGGGGAAATCGGTATTGCCATCGAGGCGGACAGCGACGATATTATTCCCGACGGAATAGCCGGGGAGAGGCCCATAATCCAGTTCGGAGACCACGGTCCGCTCATCCGCTATCCCCACCGCCAGCCCCGGATAGGAGCGGGAGTTATCGTAAAGACAGCTGATGGTCAGCAAGGCGCCATCGGTGGTGAGAGTATATTTCTCGCCGGCATCGGTCAGGAACTCGGCCCGCTCAGCCAGGAGATCTTCAAAGGCAAAGGTGGTTTCAAAGATGGCCCCGGTCTGCTCAAAGACAGTCAGGCTCAGTCCGGTGGAGACCGGGATAATGTCTGGCATACCCGAGGCGGAGAAGGCGAAGCACAACAACCCCAGAGTCAGGGCCAGGACGGAAAAACGCCGCGCAGATCCCGGTTGGGGATAAATTTTCGTCTCTGATTTCATCATCCGGCTCCTATTTAGTGTTGGCGTTCTGTCAAAACAAAACGACTCTTTCTCCCCCTCAATGTTCCCTTAAAATACCATTTGATACTCTATTGTCGCGCAAAAACAATCTTTCTCAAGCCAAATTCATCGGCTGATGCTTGCTCATACCCACTTGCGCATAACCCCGGTCCTCAACTCTGACGCCCTTCGATGGCGCGAGATATGATTCTTTTGTTATTTCCGAATGAGGATATATAATCCGCTTAGGAGAACATTAGTTTTTAGAGTTCACAGATAAAGTCGAAAGACGTGATCCTGAATTTTCCCAGTGGTCCTGGTGGTTTCATTCTTTCTCATAAAGAGGAAGGCGATCTGTTTATTCCGAAATGAGATTGCTTCGTCATTCGTTCCTCGCAATGACAAATTCTATGTACCTGGCGGTTGCCGTTCAGGTACTATCTAACCGAGCAATTATCCCGACATAGTAGGTGTGCGATCGATATAATAATATATCCCGCTGATCCGCCACCGGCAACTATATTCTTCTTGATTTTACCCGACCCGGAAGATCGGCTCCTTGTCCGCGGGACAGGATAACCCCGGAAGTCCCCCCTCTCTCCGCGCCGGAGAGAGGGGGAAGCCGGAGATTTACTTCTTCTTTTTGTCCTTCTTCAGGATAGCGTTAAAAACCTTTTCCTTGGCAAGTGCCTTGGTACAGAAGAACCAATCGTAGCACTTGATCCCCTTGGTGGACATCCGCTTCTTGGCCACTCCGCAGGACTCGGCGGTGGGGACAATCACCTCGTCACCCGGATGCCAGTCGGCGGGGGTGGCGACGGAGAAGGCATCGGAGGTTTGGAGCGCGATCAGGGTCCGGTAAAGCTCATTGAAATTCCGGCCGGTGGTCAGCGGGTAGTACATAATAGCCCGAATGATCCCCTTGGGGTCGATATAAAATACCGCCCGGACCGCCTTGGTCGAACTCTCTCCCGGCTGAATCATCCCGTAAAGGTTGGCGACCTCCATCGAGATATCTTCGATCAGAGGGAAATTCACCTCGACATCCTTCATCCCCTTGTACTCGATCTTTTCCTTGATTGTCCGCAGCCAGGCGATATGACTGTAAAGACCGTCCACGGAGAGCCCGACCAGTTCGCAGTTGGCCTCGGCATACTGGGGAGCCATCGTGGCAAAGGTCATAAACTCCGAGGTACAGACCGGGGTGAAGTCGGCCGGATGGCTGAAGAGAATGACCCACTTCCCGGCATACTGCTTGGGGAAGTCAATCTCGCCCTGGGTGGTGACGGCCTTGAAGGCCGGAGCTTTCTCCCCGATCCGGGGCATCGCGGGTGTCATCTTTTCACCGATAGTCTCCATTTCTTCCTCCTTGTTGGTTGACCCCTCGCCCGCTTTTCGAGCAGCAAACGGGGTTAGTTGGTAATGATAACGTTTATCACAATAGGCTTTTCGACCCCCGAAGTCAAGAAAAAACAATACCCGGCCGGCATACTCGGGGAGCTCAGAACTTGGAGGCCCAGGTCTGGATACCGCGCATAATCATCTCTACCGAGACGGTACCGACAAAGAGGGCGGTGACCCGGCCGGCGATCTCGATGTAGCGCTGAATCAGGGGCTCGCGGCGGGGCCGGACATAGTCGTGGAGCCACTTGAGCAGGAGCATACAGGCCACCGCGATTACTATCGCCACGATGACAATCAAACAGGAAATATAGATGTCGTGCCTCTGGCCGATAATCACGCTGGCACTGATCGTCCCGGGGCCGACCAGAAGCGGCATCGCGATCGCCCCGGCCAGGTGCTCGGATTCACCGCGGAGGATCTTGATCGCCTTCGGCCCCCGGAAGACGAACTGCAAGCCGATCAATAAAAAGACCAGGCCCCCGAAGATCTGGAAAGAAGCGAAATCCGCCTGGATAATATTGGAGAAGAAGGCATCACCAAGGACGGCAAAGACGCAAAAAACCGCTCCGGCGATCAGCCCGGCCCGGCAGAGGGTCGAGGCAAAGCGCCTTTGATCCAGTTTCTCCACCACGTCCACCAGATAGACAATAACCAGAAACGGGTTGAGCAGAACCAGAAGCAGGGCTAATGATCTCAGGTAGAAGGTCATAATTATTTTGATTGAGGCCGGCAGGAACAAGCCGGGAAGCTGAAATCATTTTGCATAAGCGTTATCTTAATCCAGACGGCGCCGGAAGTCAAAGGAATCAGAGCTGATCAGGTCCGGAGAGCTTGACTTATTTTCGGAAGCAAGTATGATCCGAATTGTAACGGGTAAGGGCCCGCGTCAACAGGAAAAAGGCAGTAACCACCCAGATGGATATACCGAAGGTGGAGGGTGGTCAGGCACCGAAACGGCGCGGGCAAATGAAACTCAGGGCACTTGAACCGGCCGGTGAAGCAGGAATATTGCTTACCGGGCTTTTCAAAAAAAGAGCGGTTACCTTAGCCTCCGGTCTTCTGCCTGATTACCGATACCAAAGGAGTCATAAAACCGATGAAAATGAATGGGGCCTCGATTATGGTCAAAAGTCTCGAGGACCTGGGCGTGGATCGGGTCTTCGGTTATATCGGCGCGGCAATCCTCCCGGTCTTTGACGCCCTGGGAAAGAGCTCGATCTCGATCACTGTCAATTCCAACGAACAGTCGTGCGCCTTCTCGGCGGCGGGATATTCCCGCTCCGGGGACCGGACAGGGGTGGTAGTGGTGACTTCGGGGCCGGCAATCACCAATACCCTGACCGCGGTGGCCGACTCCTATGCCGACTCCATCCCCTTGCTGGTCTTTGCCGGACAGGTCCGGCAGAGCCGGCTGGGCACTGACGAGTTCCAGCACATCGATGTCGGAAATATCTTTGCCCGGGCAGCCAAGAAGGTAATCCAGATCACCGATCCCGCCCGGATCGAGGAAGCGGTCAAGGACGCCTGGTTCTACGCCCGCGCCGGGAAACCGGGTCCGGTAGTCATCGATTTCCCCTTCGACAGCCAACAGGCCGAGAGCGATTATCAGGGAATCGAGATCGAACGTTTCCGGTTGAAATACGACCAGGAATCGCACCTGGGAGAAAACCAATGCCGACAGTTCTTCCAGCTGCTGGAACAGTCCCGACGGCCGCTCCTCTATATCGGGGGCGGACTCAATTCGCGGGCGGCCAGCCGGAAAGTGCGGGAGTTCAACCGGATCTTCCAGATCCCCTCGATCATCAGCCTGATGGCCAAGGGGGTAGTTGATGAGACTCTCGAGACCTCGCTGGGGATGCTGGGGATGTTCGGGAATCCGGCCGCCAATCTGGCCATCCAGGAGACTGATCTCTTCGTCGCCTTCGGGGTCCGCTGGAACGATCGCGTCTCCCAGAAGGTCGGGGAATCCGGGCTGGAAGCGGATATCGCCTATATCGATATCCACCCGGAGAAAGTCCAGGAGGTCCGGGTCACCCGGAACCCGAAATTCTCCTTCATCGGTGACGCCTGCGCTGTCCTCAAAGATCTCCTGGAGTATGCCGGCCGGCACCCGGTCGGGCTGGAGATCAAGGACTGGCAGAAACGGGTGGCCCAACTGAAACAATCCCTGCGGCTCGATTATAACCGGGACAGCGACCTGATCCAGGCGGCCGAGGTAATGGATCTCCTCTCCCGGCGGCTGACCGAGGAAACCCGGGTCACCACCGGAGTCGGGCAGCACCAGATGCTGGCCGCCCAATATCTCCCGATGGCCCGGCCGAAGTCATTTCTCACCCCGGGGTCTTTCGGAACGATGGGGTTCGCCCTCCCGGCCGCGGTCGGGGCCTATTTCTCCGACCCCGACTCCCGGATAATCGCTATCGACGGTGACGGTTCGATCAAGATGAATATGGGGGAGATCCATACCATCGGCTCCCTGGGCCTCCCGATCAAGGTACTGCTGCTCAACAACCAGGCCGACGGGATGGTCCGGACACTCCAGGCCGTCCATTACCACCGCCGTTTTACCGCCACTGAACGTGAGTTCGGCGCCGATTTCTCTCGGATTGCCGCCGAATGCGGCTTTACCTGGCAGCAAAGAATCCAACGGCCGGAAGAACTGGAGGGGGCGCTGGACGATTTTTTGGCCGCGGAGGGCCCGTCTTTCCTCGAGGTAATCATCGACCGGGAAGAAGCGGTCTATCCCTTCATCCCGGCGGGGAAGGGCTATCGGGATATGGTCCTGGGACCGTATATCGGAGTGCGAAACTGCAATACCCGATAACGCAAGAAAGGTGGTCTGGATGCCGGCCAGAGTAGCACAGGTATTCCTGCCTGTGACCAGGCCTACACAGACAGCAATGCCCGTGCTACATTCTTCTTGCCCGAACTGAACCAAGCTCGGTGCCCATCCGGCCGGGACGGAGGGTTGCTTCCTTTGAATCCGGTCGGGGATCTCGGTCAGGAGGGCTTCTTCCCTGGTTGGGGCCGGGGGAGCGGCCGGTGCCTCTTCCTTCTTTTCCCGTATCACGTTCATCGCCTTGGTGACCATAAAGATGGCGGCGGCGATGATCAGGAAATCCACCAAAGTCCGGATAAACATCCCGCAGCTCAAGGCAGGACGGCCAACGGCACGCCGGCGGCGTCCACCGTGGCCGACTTCAGGGCCATCGTGATCCCGGCGGAAAATCCCTGATCAGACCCCGGAGAGGTCCGGCCCGACTTCCGGAGAGACGGGGTCGGCCGGTGCCGGGGTCTCCGGCTCCACTGGTTCCGGCGCCGGCGGGGGAGGGAACTTGATGGACTCATTTTCCGCCATTAGCTCCGGGGAGACCTCCCGTTCGATCCGGATACCGTAATTCTCGGCCAGGTAACCTCGGACAGTTGACTCCCAATATTTCCGGGTCAGGTAGTAAACTCTCCCCCCACCCAACTCGTGCTGGAGGTCGGGCCAGGGGTAAGAGGGTTGGGCCATCCCCACCCCCCAATGCTTCCAGCCATCATAGCTCTCGAAGGCTGACCATAGCTCATCCTGGCCGAGATCCTCGAAGCAGTACTGGCATCGGGCGCAGTATAACGCCGCCTCGATCCGGTGATCGCGGTCAAAGGCCAGGGTATGGAGATTGATGTTGATCTCCTCGTTCATCAGCCGGCCGTTGGCCAAGCCGATCAACTCCCCGCCGCTCAGGGCAAGCAAATTATAGGAATCTTTTAATCGAGCGCGGTACCAGCCAAGGACTTCAGCATAGACCCGGGCCCCGATAAGGTCGGTGAAGTCAGGAGCCTGATCGAGATCCTCGGCACCGAAAAATTTTTCGCTGATGAACCGGAGCAGGCTTGGGGCTTCTTCACGGCGGGCCGGGCGGATCAGCATCGTTTCCGCCTCGCCGGATTGGCTGCTCAAAATTACCGAACGAGGGGCAAAGGGTGGCACGTCGAGCAAAGGGGCCTGAAGGATCGCCTCGATCTCGCTGACACTGAAAGTGATTACATCCTGAGATACTTTAGCCAGTGGGGTGATTTTCATCGGGATCATCTCCTGATTGATTTGTTGAACTGTTTTCCTCAAGATTATAGCACCGGAGACGCGACCGGCAATGTAAATTTCGACGGATCGCGATAGCGGTTCCGGTTCCTTCTGTCCGCGTTGGAAAGTACACCCGTAACAGTCAGACCTTCAGGTTTTTGCGCCGGATAACCTTAATAGTTCATCTGCCAGTGGAGGAAGCCGGCGTGGCCGAGGATACCATAACCGGACTGCAGCCGGAGCTGGAGGTTGCGGATAATCTCCCAGCGGGCGAGAAAGAGATTGTCCGGAGCCTCGAGCGAGCGCTGGTTCTCAACATAAAAGTTGCGGCTCAAAGACCAGCGGACCCGGACCGCGGTCTGGTCCTCGGTCCCCTGGAGGTCAGTAAAATCAACCTGGATATTTCCGAGAAATGAGGCCCAGTCGGTCAGAAGATCGAAGAATCCGGCCTGGCCCTGGAGCGACCGAAGCCCGTTGACGATCTGGAGGGCCTGGAGGCCGCTCAACTGGGAGGCGGGACGGCCGAAGAGGAGGCGAGCGAGAATTTCGTCGTCCGGGTAGGGTGGCTGGGAGGAGATGATGACCTCGGGCTGGGTGACCGGTCCGACTATCTGGAGGTTCATAATGATGGCCGGCTTGACGATCTCGGCGTTGATCTTCAGCTGGGGGACCGGGGGGTACTCGCCGTCCATCATCACGGCACAGTCCTCCAGCGACAGTTCCTCCCCCATAAAGATAAAGATCCCGGAGAGCAGGGTCAGGCCGCCCCGGATCTCGGGAGAATCCGCGGTCCCGGTAATCCGGATATCAGCCTCCCACTCCGAATCGAGACCCCGGCCCTGGATAATCACGTTATTCGGCGCGGTCAGATTCAGATCGAGCGCCATCTTCTCGAGTAACGCCACGGGGCGAGTCGGCGGACGGGGCGCTTCCTCCCCCGGCCGGTTGATCTCAACTACCTCGATCTCGGGGACGGAGTCCGCCATCCGGCCGGGGATCCGCCCCCGAACGCGGCGGATCCTGACCTCTCCTTTGAGAAGACTTTCGTCCCCCGACCCCTCGAGATCGATCCGGCCCGAGGCAATCACACTGCCAATCTCCATATCCGCCAGAAGGGCATCTTCGAGAAGGAGGGTATAGGACGAGGGATAACCCTCGCCCGGGGAGAACCGGGTGGAACCGGAAAGAGAGATCCGGCCGGCTTCGATGATCTCCCGGGCCTGATCAACCAGAGGAGTAAAGCGGATCCCGGGGATATACTTAGTCCAGCTGAAAAGAAGGGACTGAGCAGGAGGAGGGGTCGAGGTGGTCAGTTCTTGCAAGACCAGCCGGTCGTCCAGGACCCGCGCCCGGGCGTTAAGGTTATGGAAGAAGGTCCCGGTATTGAGGTTCTGGTATTCCCCCCCGGAGATGACGATCCCACCCCGGGGGAGGGGCCGTCCCCAGGTCCCGCCCAGGCCGAGTTCAATCTCCACCCGGCCGGCCAGAGTCTGGCGGGTGAGAGCGAGGTAGTTATTGAGAATCTTCAGATCAATCTCTGAGGAGAGAGAACCTTTCAGGTCCCCGTCCGCGGGGAACTCAACCGAGAAGAGTCCGGCCGGGCAGCGGGCGGCGGCCGAGAAGTCGGCCTCGAGGCGCGATCCCGGCTCGCCCTTTCCCTGAAGTCGCAACTCCAGCCGGTCACCTGTCAGCCGGCCGGTCAGATCGAGGGTCGGGACCTTCTCCGGCTGGAGGAGGAGCCCGGGGATATCATATCCCCGGACCTGGAGCTCGAGTTCAGCGCCCGGGCCAAAAGACCCGTTTTGGAGGACAAGCCGGCCGGTCAAGGCGTCGAAAAGTTCGCCGGTATCAGGATCATCTTCCGAGGTGGCCAGGGACCCGCTCTCCCCTTGAAATTTGACTTCTCCCCGGACGGATCGGTAGAGATCGGCCAGTTCGGCCGTGACCTGGAACCGCTCCAATCCCAAGCTGGGACCGACCAGATCGTGACCCTCAATTTGGGCGGAGAGGTTCTGTCCCTCATCCTTGACGGTAAAACCAGCTCGGAGAGTACCGCTTCCCTCCCAATCGGGGAAGGGAGGACGCTGGACAGCGGCGTTCAATTCCCCTTCCAGAAGGAGCCGGGAGAGATCAAGGACCCAATCCCCTTTCACCTCGCCCCGCTCCGGAAGCCGCAGGGAAAGTTCGGTCTTCACCCCACTCCAGGGACCCTCGGCCCGGAACCGGAAGGCGAGAGGACCGACATCACCGGGGAAGAGGAGCCCGCCCAGCTCCCCTCCCCCGGTCTCATCGAGTTCTAACCCCACATTCAGGTAAGAGAGATCGGCGGCCGAATCGGCGGTGATCGCCAGAGCCTCGCCTTCCCGCCAGAGGGGGGAAAGCCGCAGTTCCGCCCGGGGACCGGAAGAGACGCTGTTGGCAACCCGGCCCTCAAGAGAAGCCTCCCTCCGATGCCCAAAGAGGGATTCGGCCGCCGTCATCTTCTTCACCAGCAGCCGGTCAACGATCAAGGAGGGGATCTTGGCCGGGGTGAAACTTGCTTTATCCTCTGAACCGGGTTGGTCTCCTCCCCCGGCCCCCGGAAGCCGGTACCAGGTGACCCGTTCCACAGTCACGCTGGTGGCGTGGAGACGGAGCGAGAGAATTTCAAAGGGATCGAGATGGGCCCGCACCTCTTCGATCACCAGCCAGTCACCTTCGGGGTCGCCGAGCCGGAGTTCGCCCAGCCGGACCCGGAAGGGGAGGATCCCGGAGATCCGGCCAAAGCTGATGGTCGTCCCCGGGGTGGAGGCGACCCGGGTCAGGGCCCGGGCCAGGAACATCTTTCCGGGCGGGGTCTGGACCATAATCAGGGCGGCCGCGGTTAGGATGATGACCGCGATGACCAGCCGGACGGTAAACTTGATTACGCTCCGGACAATCCTCCGCCAGAGAGATCTTTTATTTTCTTTCTTCATCCGCGGTAACCAACAACTTCAGGCACTTTAGTAAATCTGAGCGATACTGATATAAACCTGGAAATCACTGTCGATTTCCCGGGGATCGATCGGGAAACCGACATCGAGACCGATCGGACCGATCGGGGTAAAATACCGCAGCCCCCCGCCGGCCCCCCAGCGGATCTCGTCACCGAAACGGGGCCGGCTCTCGGCGAAGGCCGCCCCGCCGTCAATAAAAGCGGCCACGCCGAACTCGCCGATCACCTGACAATTGAGCTCGAGGCAGGCGGTAAAGAGAGAGAGGCCGCCGATCGGATCTTTCCCGGCCAGCGGACCGACCTTCTGGTAGGAGTAGCCCCGGATCGAGTTCGCCCCCCCGGCATAGAATCGGAGGTCAGCCGGGATCTCTTCCAGGTCGGCTTCCGGGATACTTCCCGCGGTGACCCGAGCCAGGGCGGTCAGGAAGGGGACCGAGGGGAGTCGGAAGAGAAAGTTCCCGGCAACCATCGTCTTAAAAAAGGATCGGCCGTCCTGGAGATTAAAGTAAGGTTCTCCCTGGAGGAGCAAGAGGGCCCCCGCCCGATTGAAGGGCTGATCGCCCCCGACCTTGAGCTGGACACTGAGCGGGGTGGAGAAGAGATGAAATTCCCGCCGGCTGCCGAACTGGGTGACCCGGTCGATGGTCAGGGCCGTACCGCCGCTGAGAACCAGAGCGCCGGTAAACTCCCGGCGGATCAGGGCCGAGATCCGGAGCCGATCACTATCATAAGCTTTCGGGTGATCATAGACCGGCTGGACAGACAGGTTCAGCGATTGGTCGGGGTGGAGAAAACTCGGAACCCGCAAGAGCCCTTCGGCATAATACAGCTCCTGGCTGCCGAAGACCCGGAGCCGGAAAAGTTCGCCGTGCCCGAAGATATTTCGATCCTCCCAGGAGACCGCCCCCCCCAAGCCGATGTCAGTGCCGTAGCCGGCCTCGAGACCCACGGTATGAGGCTCGCGCTCCCGGAGCGTGACCAGAACATCGACCGGGCGGAGCGGGGCCGCTGGACCGGGCCGGCCGGCGGGAAAATCCCCGGCTTCCTCGGTCGAGATCAGCAGGGTGGTAAAAAGCCCGGTCCGGGCCAGCCGGTTACGGAAGATCTGGATCTGCTCCGGGCTATAGATCTCTCCCATCAGCCAGGGGATCTGCCGGCGGACAAACTTCTCCCGGACATCCTCGAGCCCGGAAAAGATTGTCCGGGCGAATACCGAGCGAGGACCGGGATCGATCCGGTAGGTGACCGATACCGATTGGTCGGCGTAATTTACCACCACCTCCCGCTCCCCGGCCTTGACGGCGGGATAACCCCGGAGGCGGAAGTAATTGAGCAGACCGTCCTCAGCGGCCAGGATAGCGGTCGAGGTCCCCCGGGATCCGGGGACCAGGAGTATCTCCGCCTCGTCGGGATGGATCAGATCGTCCGGCAGAGGGGGGCCGGTGATATTGACCGTACTCGAACCGATCAGGAAGGGAGGGCCGGTGGTGACCGAGAAATAGAGCCGGGGAGAGTTGTCCCGGTCCTTGAGATTGATCTCGATCGAGGCGGCATAGAAACTTTCCGCCCGGAGGACCTTTTTCATCTTCCGGACATCATCGCGGGCAATCGCTTCCAAAAGAGCGAAGCTGGGGAGCGGTCTATCCCCCTGGGCATCGGCGGTCGAGACGTCCCGGAGGAGCTGTTTCAGCTGGTCGGTCTTCTCCCCGTGGAGGTGGATCAAGACCGAGTAGGGTTCGACCCCGTCCGCCTGGACCGGAGATACCGGGATCAGCAGAACAACCAGTAAAACGAAGAGTATCTGCCGGTCCATAGCGGCAATGGCGGCAACGGCCCGGGAAAACACCCGAGACTACCCGTTTAGCCGCCCGGCCAGTTCTTGCGCCATACGGTCAAGGGCGGGATAATCCTCCGGGCCGGGAAGTCCTCGAGCAAGTACCGGTTCGAGCAGCTCGGCTTTGAGATTTCCGGTCAGGGCCGTGAGCGTCTCCACCATCTTCCCCCCCCAGCCATAGGAACCAAAGAGGGCGACATACTCCAGCCGCGGTCTGAGCGCGTTGGCCAGCACGGCGGCGGAGACCGCCAGGGGATGGGGACCGGCCAGCACGGTCGGGGTCCCGATGGCGAGGGCACCGGCATCGACCAGGGCGATCACCAGTTTTCCGGGATCGCTCACGGTCAGATCAAAGGGATAAACGGAGATCCCCTTTTCGACCAGGGCGGCCAACAGGTGATCGACCATCAGGGCGGTGGACCCGTGCATCGAGACAAAAGGGATCACCACCGACTTCTTTAAGGGGCCGGAGACCCAATCCCGGTAAGCTTCGACAATCAGCTCCGGCCGGTCGTAAATCGGGCCGTGGCTGGGGCAGATCAGCTGGAGCTTCAGGTCTTTGATCTTCTCGAGGTTCTTTACGATCATAGTCCGGAAGGGCATCATAATCTCGCCGTAATAGCGCTTAGCCGACTCGTAAACCCGACACCAATCGGAGGCGTAAAGGTCGGTGGTGGCCAGATGGGAGCCCAGGAAATCGCAGGAGAAGAGAATCCGCTCTTCCTCGAGGTAGGTGGAGATGGTCTCCGGCCAGTGAACCCAGGGGGTGAAGATAAATCTCAGCGTCCGGCCACCAAGCGAGATGGACTCCCCGTCGGTTACGGTGAGAAAACGATCTTCAGCGATCCCCAGCAGGTCGATCAGCATCCCCCGGCACTTCTCGGAGCAGACCACTCTGGCTTCGGGAAAGCGGTCTAAGACCATCGGGAGGGTGCCGGAGTGATCCTGCTCGGCGTGATTGGCGACGATATAGTCGATCTTCTTCACCCCGGACAGGTTCTCCAAAAACTTTTGGGCAAAGGGAGGGTCAACGGTATCGATCAGGGCGGTCTTCTCACTCCCCTCGATCAAAAAAGAGTTGTAACTGGTCCCGTCGGGCAACGGGATCAGGGCATCAAAGAGCTGACGGTGCCAGTCGATCACCCCCACGGAACTAACCCCTTTTACCACCTCTCTCGGCTTCATAAACAGACCTCCCGGTTATGTTGAACGTTCTGTCAAAATAAATAATCACAGAGAACACAGAGAGTATTGAACCTAAATTGAGCGATTCTATGCGGCGAACTGCACCAATCTTTTGCGTCCGAACGGATATTGAAAATCCTCGCCATATCTCCTGGATATGGCTGCGGTTTTCGCAACCCGTCGGCCGGCAAAATCTTAGCACATTTCATCCGCAATAATCGCTCAACTTAGGTTGAACTAGAAGGGATTAAATAAAATGACTCTTTCTCCCCCTCAATGTTCTCTTAAAATACCATCCTTTTAGTCCTGTCCTTGGGCAAATGTTAATGATTAATCCGACTTTCTTGCCGGCGGCATTTAAATACGTTAATTATTGCGCCGCGAATATCCGGGGCCTACTTTCAACCGCCTATATCTGCGCTGCCGCGTCCCCTTCCGCGGAAAAATCTTAGCGGTGAGGCCCGACTTCTTTTGCAGTATTTAGTGTTCACAGAGAAGAAGGAAAAACTTGATCCTGAATTCTCTCAGTGGTCTCTGTGGTTTCATTCTTTTTTATGAAATTTTTGACAGTACCATACTGCACATTCCAGACAATGGCTCGATATCTACCAGGGATTATACACCTCCCGACAGAACTCGGCAACCGCCAAAGCCCGCCAACCAGAAGGAGACAGGCCAAGCCGGAAGTTTCTCCGACTCCTCCCCGGACTGACCCCTGACGAAGCGAAGTTTTATGCCGAGGGTACCGAGGAGGTGGAAGAGGAGATTGAAAAGTTGAAGCCGGTCTCCTCGAGAACCATCCGGAAAGAAGTTATTCCACCGCCAGTTCGGCGGAGTTCTCCCACAGTCCGTGGATGTTGCAGTAAGAAGATGCCAAGATGGTCCCGGGTTTCCCGGTCTGGAAACTGAAGACTGCCGAGGGGTGAGTATAGACTGTGCTGGTATCCGGCCCCGAGACCGAAGCGCCGTGGGCGCAGAACTCAACCTTCCCGATCTGGTAGGGGAACTTCTCCCCTTCGGGGTGGAAGTAGAGGTCAATCCAGCGGATATGGTGCTCGGTTTTGTTGGGGTGAGCGACCTCCCGGCCCACGCTGACCTTAACTGTGAAGAGCTCCCCTTTCTCCGCTTTCTCGGGGGCCTCGATCACCGGAACGTGTTTCTCGTTTTTCCAATCAGCGGTTTGAAAATTTTTCGACAACGCGGTCATAGCCATACCTCCCTGGGTTAGATTTAGTTCTGTCAAAATATTCAGTTGGCGCTATTCCTGGTCATTTTATTGGGGGGGCGGTGAGGGGACTTTCCCGCTGCGCCCTGCTTTCCTCAGTTTCCCACCCCCGGTTTCTTCCACCTAAGTTGAGCGATTATTGCGGATGAAATGTGCTAAGATTTTGCCGGCCGACGGGTTGCGAAAACCGCAGCCATATCCAGGAGATATGGCGAGGATTTTCAATATCCGTTCGGACGCAAAAGATTGGTGCAGTTCGCCGCATAGAATCGCTCAATTTAGGTTCCAGTATATCGGTCCCGTCAAACGGACGGCCCGGGCAGATCCAATTGGCCGATCACCTCCCGGATAACCCCGGCGGAACGGACCAGGGCATCTTCTTCCGCGGGGTCCAGTTTCAGGCGGATAACCTGACGCACCCCCTCCCGGTTGACCACGGCCGGGAGGCTCAAGTAAACCTCCTCTCCTCCCGGGTAATCGGTAAAGAGCGAGGAGACCGGGAGGATGGCGTTCTCGTCGTTGAGAATCGCCCGGGTGATCCGGGCCAGAGCCAGGCCGATACCATAGGAGGTCTCGCCCTTGCGCTCGATAATCCGATAAGCGGAGTCCCGCACCCGCACGAAGATCTCCCCGAGGACCTTCTCGTGGTCACAGGTCTCGCGGAAGGGGCAGACCGTACAGTAGTCTTTCAGGAACATCCCGCCGATCAAGGCTCGAGACCAGGCGGGGAACTCGCTGTCGCCGTGCTCGCCGAGGATATAGGCGTGGACGTTGCGGGTATCGACCCGGCAGTGCCGGCCGAGCAGGAAGCGTAACCGGGCGGTGTCAAGCACTGTCCCGGCGCCGATAACCTCCCCGGGAGGCTTCTTCGAGATCCGGTAAGCGGCATAGGCCAGGATATCGACCGGGTTGGAGACGATCAGCAAAAGGGCCCGGGGGGCGAAGCGGACAATTTGGGGGATGATGATCCGGTAAAGCTCGACGTTGGCCCGGATAAGATCGAGCCGGGACTGGCCGGGGACCTGGCCCTTCCCGGCGGTCACCACCACCAGATCGGAACCCTCGATATCGGGATAATCGCCGGCGATAACTTCAACCGGGGAGATATAGGGGACGCCGTGGTTGAGGTCCATCACATCCCCCTCCAGTCGCTTGAAATCGAGATCGACCAGGCAGATCCGGCGGGCAATCCCGCGGATCATCAGGGCATAGGCGTAGCGGAGTCCGACATTACCGCCGCCGATGATCGAGACTTTCGGCTTGAGATCTCCGCTTTCGTTCATATCCAATTATTCCTCCCGCTATTTATTTTAGATTGCCAGTCATACTTCATCTGTAACCTAAGTTGAGCGATTATTGCGGATGAAATGTGCTAAGATTTTGCTGGCCGACGGGTTGCGAAAACCGCAGCCATATCCAGGAGATATGGCGAGGATTTTCAATATCCGTTCGGACGCAAAAGATTGGTGCAGTTCGCCGCATAGAATCGCTCAATTTAGGTGTAAAGTAAGCCGATGCCCTCGGGGGTGGAGAGGGAGATCGACTTGACTCCGGACCTGTAGAAAGGGGCGGGTGGGCAGTCTATCCGGCCAGCTGTTTCAGGGATTCCCGGATGAACGCGTCGAGGTCGGAGGGCTGGCGGCTGGAGACAAAATTATCGTCCACCACCACCTCCTCGTCCCGGTAATCGGCCCCCGCGTTGATCAGATCGCGGGCGATCGATCTCCAGCCGGTGACCTTTCTCCCTTTCAGGACGTCGGCGGTAATCAAGAGCTGGCCGCCGTGACAGATAAAAAATACCGGCCGGGCGGTCCCGACAAACTCCCGGACGAAGGCCACCGGTTCCGGGAAAGCTCGGAGACGGTCGGGGGAATAACCGCCGGGGATCAGGAGCGCGTCGAACTCCGCCGGATCGGCCTGGCCGACTTCCCGGTCTATGACAACCGGGGTTTGCTCTTTCTTGCCCCGGACCACGCTCCCCTGCTTCTTCCCCAGGTGGACAACCTGATGGCCGGCCTCCCGGAAAGCCTCTGCCGGCCGAGTGTATTCCGAATCCTCAAAATCGTTATCGATCAAAACCGCAATTTTTGCCATATCCATCTCCTCAGGTTATTAGGTTGCAGGCTGAAGGTTGAAGGCAATGATAACCGCTCTTTTTTCAGGACCGCCCGAGTCGCCGAGAAGACGATACCGCTGCTTCGTCAACCGGCTGGAACGCTCTAAGCTGTCTATGGTCGCGGACATCTTGTCCCGGAAAATCAACCTATCTTCCGGGATAATTACTCCTCCGGATTATTTATTCCGGCGATAGCGACCGGTTAATTCAGCCACCGCCAGGATGGAGCCCTCGATCTCCTTTAATAGCTCTTCCTTGTTCATACCCGCCTCGCGACCAAGTTTCCGGTTCAGGGCGTAAAGCTTGAAGATATAACGGTGGCTCCCCGAAGGGGGGCAGGGCCCCCCGTACACCCTGGTCCCGAAATGATTCAGGCCGCCAATGCCGACGTCCGCGTCCTGTTCGAACCGGGCGACCGGTTCAATGTCGTAAGCCACCCAGTGGACAAAGGTCTTCCCGGGCGCATCGGGGTCATCCATAATCAGGGCCAAGGCCTCGGTCCCTTCGGGGATACCCTCGATCTCCAACCGGGGGCTGATATCTTCGCCATCACAGGTATAACGAGGCGGGATCTCTCCGCCTTCAGTAAAAACAGGACTGGTCAGTCTCATCGCTCTTTTTACCTCCCAATTAAATTCCCGATCCTTTCAGCAGACATTTCAACTTCCGGGCCGCCACCTCAAAAGAGAAGGGCTTGAACAGACAGGCCCGGATACCGCTCTGCTTCATCTTTTTCTCGTCCTCGCGGCCGGTATAGTATCCGGTCATCGCCACTATCGGAATTCCCGAGGTCGATTTTCTCCGGCCCAGTTCCCGGGACACCTGGAACCCGCTGATCCCCTTCATCTTCAGGTCAATCAAGGCGATATCCGGTCTCAGATCGTCGGCGGCAGCCAGGGCCGTCTCTCCGTCGGTAAAGGACCTGACCTCGTAGCCGGCCGCGGTCAGGGCGTCGGAGAGTTCTTCAACCAGATCAGCGTCGTCATCGAGCAGAAGAATTTTATAGCGCTTGGGCATCGGGGCTTTTCAAAGGTTGTATGATTCTCTCTTAGACGGATGCCGGAAACAACCGCCGGTTTCCGCTTTCTTTTGACTTTTCTCCACGCCGGAAGTCCACTTTCCCCCAAAAACCGGACAGCCGGGAGGAGTGGATCATTTCTGGGCGGTCAGGGGGAGTCGGATGATGACCTCGGTCCCCGGGCCCGGTCCGCTCCGGATCTCGATTGTCCCCTCGTGGAGACGGACCAGTTCCCGGCAGATCGGCAGACCGAGCCCGATCCCATCCGGCTTGGCACTGTAGAAGGGGATAAAAACCGACTCCCGGTTCTCCTCGGGGATCGGTGGACCGTTGTTCCAAAACCGGAAGATGACAGACTGATCCTGGGTTATCCGAGCCTGGACTCTAACCTGACAGTCGTTTTCCCTGCCGGCCTCGATCGCGTTATTCATAATGTTATTGAAGATCTGGCGGAGCTGGGCGGGGTCGGCATCGATTTTGACCCTACTCAATTCCTGGAGATCGAGGGCGAGGGAAACTGACTTCGGGCGATGGAGGCGGATCGAGGCGGCAATACAGTCGCGTACTACCGGCAGGATGTTGATCCGCTGATACCCGGGAAGCTGAATCCGGGAATATTCCAGAAGGTTGGCGATCACCTGACCGCCAAACTCCACCTTGCGATCGATGGAATCGACGTGCTTGAGAAGAGCGGGATCGGCGGTCTTCAGTCTAAGGTTATGGGCGGCCATCTGGATGGCGGCTAAAGGGGTGCGCACCTCGTGAGCTACCATCGCGGACAGGGTACCAAGTTCGGCCAGCCGGGACATATCAGCCATCTTTCTCTCGGCCCGAGCGGCTTTCTCCTCACTCCGCCGGCGTTCGGTGGCGTCAAATAAAACCAGGAGCAGGGCCTCGACCCGGCCGGATTTTTCTTTTACCGACCGGAGCGACCAGTCCCAATAGGTGACACCCCACTCCGGATGATCGGGATAAACAAAAGGACGGGCAGTAGCGACAAAGGGCCGGCCGGTCCGGACCACCTCCTCGAAGATCTCCCGGTTCTCCCGGTCAGGGAATAATCGGAAGTGGTTCTTGCCGACAAAGTATTCCGGGGTACGGCGAGAGGCCGCGGCATAAGCCGGGTTGACACGGAGGAAGTTGAAGTCAGCGTCCAGATAGGCGAGGAGAAAATGGATACTGGAAAAAAACCGTTCCAGAAGTTCGCTGGCCTCGGAAAGCTCCACTGTCCGACGAACGACAACCTTCTCGAGTTTATCGTTGAACCGTTCCAGGTCATCTTTCAGGCGCCGGCTTTCGGTAATATCCCGCATCATCTTCAGCTTGGAGGCGGTGCCGTCGGGTTTGGGGATCGCCGTTTCGATGATATCGTATGTCCGCCCGGTAGCGGGGGGAGACCACTCTGAGCGGATCACCTCTCCCCGCAAGACCTCGTCCCGCCGACACCAGGGACAAGGCTGGTCCCGGTGATGTAAATAGGCAAAGCATTTTCTCCCCCGGATCGGACCAAAGGCCCGGCGCATCGCCGGATTGATATATTCAATCCGGCAGCTGGAGTCGGTCACATAGACCAGGTCCACCATCGAGTCGAGAACCCGCCTCAAACGTTCGAGTTCTTTGTCCTGACTGGCCGGATTCGCCACCGGAGTCCCGGCCAGCCGGTGGCCGTCGCGCCGCCCCGGTCCCGCGACCTTCCTCCGGGGAAGATCAGCGGAGTCCGGCTGGTCGGAAGATCTCTGTCCGCTCACTTGGACCTCCGCCGGGAGACGGATTTCCGGTAAGCGGTGGGGGTCTGCCCGGTGAATTTCTTGAAGATCCGGATAAAGGACTCCGCGTTGAGGTAGCCGAGGGAGTAGGCGATCATATCCACGCTGTGCCCGGTTTCGGCCAGCCATTCCTTCGCCTGCTCGATCTTCAGCTCCAGCTTGTACCGGTTGAACTTCCTGCCGGTAACTTCCCGAAAGATCCGGCTCAAGTACTTCGGGCTGAGAGCCACTACCGCGGCCGCCGCCTGGAGGGTAACCTTTTTGTGGACGTTCCTGCGCAGAAAGACTTTGACCCGTTCCATCTTCCCTTCGATATCCTCCGCCTCAATCCCCGCCGGCCAGCGGGACCGCCGGAGGACCTTCTCAATCGCCGCCTCGGTCTTCTCGATATCCAGCGGTTTCTCCAGATACCCGTCGGCTTCCCCCTGCAGAGCGTTGATCACCACACTCTTCGATCCGAATCCGGTGAGGATGATCACTCCCAGATCCGGCCAGGATCGCTTGATCCGCTGGAGGATCTCGGTCCCCGAGGATTCCGGCAGCCGGACATCGAGGACTACCAGGTCAATCTCATTGGGCTTCTCCAGCTCGAGTAAGGCCTGATCGCCCCGGCCCACCCCGATAACCCGATAACCCCGGAAGTAATCCTTGAACTCTTCACGAAAATCGGAGTCGTCATCGACCAGCAGAATATTGTAGGGCATCTCGATCGCTCCCGGATTATATTCACCCGGGTTAAAGACCGAAACCCCGGGACTTGATAACGAAAGACAGTTAAGATGACTGTATCAATCAGTATAGATGGATTGGGGAGAAACCGCAAGTGGAATAAAGTCAGAAAAAGGGGGAGTCAGCCGGTTGGAATTTCTCGTGCCATCCGCTTAAATAGTGTCTGATCGATAAACCGCGAAGATCAGGTCATCGCCAGGTGTCGCGTCTCATAGTCGATGAGACCGGCATCTGATATAATGTGTAACCTAAGTTGAGCGATTATTGCGGATGAAATGTGCTAAGATTTTGCCGGCCGACGGGTTGCGAAAACCGCAGCCATATCCAGGAGATATGGCGAGGATTTTCAATATCCGTTCGGACGCAAAAGATTGGTGCAGTTCGCCGCATAGAATCGCTCAATTTAGGTTTAAGAGAACATTGAGGGGGAGAAAGAGTCATTTTATTTAAGCCCTTTTATTGTAATACGCTCTGTATTCTCGGTGGTTATCATTTTTGACAGAACTCACTTTTCCGATCGGAGGGACAATTATGAATGAAGATGTGACAATAGTGATCTGCGGTCAAGCCGGCCAGGGGATTAATACCCTGGAGGGGGTTCTGGCCCGGATATTTACCGGTGGCGGGTACAATGTCTTCACCACCCAGGAATTAATGTCCCGGATCCGGGGCGGGATGAACTCGACCGCGATCCGGATCTCCTCCTCGCGGGTGAGAAGCTTCAGCCGTCGGGTGGATATCCTGGTCTCACTTCACGCCGGCGGAGTGGCCCATATCGGCGACCGGGTAGAAGCCGAAACCCTGATCCTCAGCGATGAAAAGACAGTCCGCGACGAGGACCGGGAACGGGAGAACTTCGCCTCGGTCTCCTGGCAGAAGATCGCCGAAGAACTGGGCGGCGCGGTTTACGCCAATACCGTCTCGGTCGGGGCGATTGCCGGGGTTCTGGGCCTGGAAGAGGCGGCGGCGGAGACGATCGTCGAGAGCTATTTTTCCCGTTTCGGCACAGAGATCCAGGAGAACAACCTCCGGGCTTTCCGGCGCGGCCGGCAAAGAGGTCGGGAGATCGCCCGGGAGAAGGGGTTGACCTTCCCGCAGATAAGCCCCGGGGATAAAGCGGGTGAAGTCTTTTTAAACGGCACCCAGGGTGTGGCCCTGGGGGCGATCGCCGGGGGCTGCAACTTCCTCTCCTTCTACCCGATGTCCCCGGCCACCGGGGTCGGGGTCTTTCTGGCCGGTAAGTCATCTGACTTCAATATCGAGGTGATCCAGGCCGAGGACGAGATCTCGGCGGTCAATATGGCCCTGGGCGCCTGGTACGCCGGAGGGAGGGGGTTGGTAACCACCTCGGGCGGCGGCTTCGCCCTGATGAACGAGGGGTTGAGCCTGGCCGGGATGATCGAGACACCGCTGGTCATCCACCTCGGACAGCGCCCCGGACCGGCCACCGGGCTGCCCACCCGGACCGAACAAGGCGATCTGCTCCACTCCCTCTTCGCCGGACACGGCGAATTTCCCCGGGCGATCTTCGCCCCGGGGACAATCGAGGAATGCTTCTTTCTCACCCGCCAAGCTTTTCTCCTCGCTGATCGCTGCCAGGTCCCGGTAATCGTCCTCACCGATCAGTACCTGCTCGACTCCGCTTACAATCTCCCCCAGCCCGAGATCCCCGAGGAAGATCCGGGGAACCGGATTGTCGAGACAGGCCCGGACTACCGGCGCTACGAACCCGGCGAAGACGGGGTTTCCCCCCGGGGCATCCCCGGCTGGGGCCGGGGGACAGTGGCGGTGGACAGCGACGAACACGATCGGTCCGGACGGATCACCGAGAGTTTCTCCTGCCGGGTAGAGATGGCCGACAAGCGGCAGGAAAAACTCGCCCTCCTGACACGAGAGGCGCTGGAGCCGAAATTTTTCGGGGACCGGGACTATCGAACCCTGGTCATCGGCTGGGGCTCCACTTATCCCGTCATCCGGGAGTGCCTGGAGAAGAGAAGTGAAAAAGGGATCGGCGGACTCCACTTCCGCCAGGTTTATCCCCTCCATCCGAAGACCGCGGAATATCTCCAGCGGGCGGAAAGGATCATCGTCATCGAAAATAACCTCTCCGGCCAGTTCGCCCGGCTGCTGAAGATGACCTTCGGTCCGGAGAACCTGACCGGAGTCAACAAATATGACGGACTTCCCTTCAGCCGGGAAGAGATCAGCCAAGCTTTAAATCAGGAGGCCGACAATGAATAAAAACCCCTTCAATTTGGAAAACGCCGAGATCGCCTGGTGCCCCGGCTGCGGGAATTTCGGGATTCTGAATATCTTAAAAAAATCGCTGGCCGAACTGGAGATCGTCCCGGAAAAACTGGTGATGGTCTCCGGGATCGGACAGGCGGCCAAGACCCCTCAGTACCTGAAAACCAATTTTTTCAACGGCCTCCACGGCCGCGCGCTCCCGGCGGCCACCGCGATCAAGGCGGCCAACCCGGAACTGACCGTGATCGCCGAAAGCGGCGACGGCTGTATGTACGGGGAGGGAGGAAATCATTTCATTCATAGTATCCGGAGAAATCCGGATATCACCTGCATTGTCCACAACAATATGATCTACGGTCTGACCAAGGGTCAGGCCTCACCGACCAGTCTCCCCGGATTCCGCACCCCGATCGACACCGACGGAGTAACCCAGGAGCCCTTCAACCCCCTGGCAGTGGCGATCGCCCTCAACGCTTCCTTTGTCGCTCGAGCCTATATCAAAAATTTCGCCCAGACTGGAGAGATCCTGAAGCAGGCCATCCGGCATCGGGGTTTCGCCCTGGTGGATATCTTCCAACCCTGCGTAACCTTCAACCGGGTAAATACCTATGACTGGTTCCAGGAGAACAGCTATTACCTGGAGGATGATCACAACCCTTCGGACCGGAGGGCGGCCTTTGCCCGGGCGATCGAAACTGAGAAATATCCCCTGGGCATCCTCTACCGCGGCCCGGAGAAAACCACGTTTGAAAAGACTCTCGGTGAAGATCTCCCCGCGGAAGGCAAACCGCTCTACCAAAGGAAGTTCGATCGGGATCGTCTGGTCCAGCTCTTTGCCGGCTTACGGATCTGATCCGTCTTCCGTTTTTCGTCGGTCGCGTTTCATCTTCAATGAGACTGGCGTTTCAGCTTCAATGAGACTCACTAAAAAAGTATATCACCTAAGTTGAGCGATTATCGCGGATGAAATGTGCTAAGATTTTGCCGGCCGACGGGTTGCGAAAACCGCAGCCATATCCAGGAGATATGGCGAGGATTTTCAATATCCGTTCGGACGCAAAAGATTGGTGCAGTTCGCCGCATAGAATCGCTCAATTTAGGTATCAATATATTCAACTCAAGGACAATCTCAATTGGAGATTCGGTTTTGACCTGGTGCAAAAAAAATGAGCGCCGACAAAGGAGGGCCAGATCATAATCCGAGACAGTATTTCCCTTGGGAGCCAGCGTAATTTCAGTAGCGCGATTTACACATTATATCAGATGCCAGTCTCATCTACTATGAGACAAGGCATTCGTCCGCAGCCGGATCCGCGAGAAACCGGATAGAAAATCCGGATCGCGATGACAATCAATAACGTTTTTAGAAGGCTAAAGTGTTGCTAACCGATAAACATTCCCGGTGCGGGAAAGCCCGGGAACCAGGAGGCAGCTGATGTTTCTGGAAAAAATCCGGACCGAAGGCCTGGCCCATCTCTCCTATATCTTTGGCGACGAGGGGAAGGCGGCGGTGATCGATCCCAGGAGGGACTGCTCCATCTACCGGTCAATCGCCGAACGGGAGAGTTGCCGGATCACCGAGATTTTCGAGACTCACCGTAACGAAGATTACGTCAGCGGAGCGGTCGAACTGGCCGGACAAACCGGGGCGCCGATCCGGCACGGAGCGGCCCTCCCGTTTGCCTATGGCGAGGCGGTCACCGAAGAGGATGAGTTCTCGTTCGGCGATCTCACCCTGAAGATTTTAGAGACCCCGGGCCATACCGACGAATCGATCTCAATCGTCCTCTATGAACGGGGGGCGGGCGCTTCCCCGGTGGCGGTCTTTACCGGCGACACCCTCTTTGTCGGGGCGACCGGTCGGACCGATTTACTGCCTCACCGGCGCGAGGAACTCGCCGGGCTGCTCTACGAGAGTATCTTTAATCAGCTCCTGCCCCTGGGCGACTCCACCATTATTTATCCCGCCCACAGCGCCGGTTCGGCCTGCGGCGCCTCCCTTTCACCCCGGGAGTTCTCCACCATCGGCCTGGAACGGCTTTATAATCCGAGCCTGCAAGTTAAGGGACGAGACGAGTTTATCGCCCGCAAGGCCAACGAATTTCATTACCACCCCCCGTACTTTCAGCGGATGGAACTTCTCAACCTGGAAGGAACCGCCGCGCCGTGGTGGCCGGTCCGACCGGCAGCGGCCGGGGCCGAGGAATTCGCCGCCGAGGCGGCCCGGGGGATGGTGATCGTCGATCTGCGAAGTCCGGAAGCGATCTCCGGGGCCTTCATCCCCGGCAGCCTGGCCATCCCCCTGGAGATGATCGCCCAGTTCGCCGGCTGGTTTCTTTCCTACGACCGCCCGATCGGTCTGGTGGCCGAGGAGGGGCGGGCAGCCCGGATCGCCGGACGCCACCTCTTCCGAATGGGGTATGAAGACATCCCGTTCTTTCTCGCCCCCGGCCTCCTTTACTGGGAGTCCAGCGGGCGGAGATACGACCGGATCCCGACAGTTCACGCCGCCGAGATCGTCGAGAAGATCACCCGGAAAGACAGCTTCACCCTGCTCGATGTCCGATCCCGGGAGGAGTTCCTCTCCGGCCATCTGCCGGGAGCAATTTCGATCTACTTAGGTGAGCTGCCCCAACACTTAAAAAAGATCCCTAAAGAACGGCCTCTGATTACTTTCTGCGGCAATGGGCGGCGGGCGATCATCGCCGCTTCCCTGCTGAAGATAAACGGATTTGACCGGGTCGAGTCCTGCCTGGGATCGATGCAAGCCTGCTCCGAGATCGGCTGCCCGATCCGGAAGGGCGAGGAAAGTTAGGCCCAGACGGGGAGAAAAAAGATCTCGCGCTCGCGACTTTTATTATTTCTACGGAGGGCGGGCGTTTTTATCCGGACTTCACTCCCAACTGAAGAAGAAATCTCCGGGGATGACGACCCTGATCGGCCTGGCGGTCTCGGTGGCATATCTCTATTCTGCGGCGGTGGTCTTTGGTTGAAAGGGGATCAGCGCTTTTCCCCCTCCTTTAACCGTCCTTTCAGGTACGCCTTTAACGCCACCACATTGTTGTGTTCAGCGTCGTGGGAACTGAAAATCAGCGTCACCCGGCCTTTTTTCGCCGCGTCGAGGATCGGCTGCCACGCCTCGGGATGCCGGTCGAGTTCAGCCCGGTAGCGCCGCTGAAACTCGGTCCACTTGGCCGGATCGTGACTGAACCATTTCCGCAGTTCCGTGCTGGGCGCGGTATCTTTCAACCAGTCATCGAGTTTCAAGGCCTCTTTCTTGATCCCGCGCGGCCAGAGCCGCTCCACCAGGATACGGGTACCATCCGTCCTGGCGGGCGGATCGTACGCACGTTTGATCTGGATCATAATAACCTCCGTTTTCGGGACTGGGTTCGGTCTGCGGCCAGACGGTCCTGCGGATCGCCCCGTCTCGCCTCCTTCATTACACCTAAATTGAGCGATTCTATGCGGCGAACTGCACCAATCTTTTGCGTCCGAACG
>CAYXKT010000017.1:0-29782 GCA_964465735.1 uncultured bacterium | reverse complement strand
GAGATTGTCCTTGAGTTTAACCTAAGTTGAGCGATTATTGCGGATGAAATGTGCTGAGATTTTGCTGGCCGACGGGTTGCGAAAACCGCAGCCATATCCAGGAGATATGGCGAGGATTTTCAATATCCGTTCGGACGCAAAAGATTGGTGCAGTTCGCCGCATAGAATCGCTCAATTTAGGTTTAAGCTGAAACGCCAGTCTCATTGAAGATGAAACGCGACAACCTGGTTTTTGGGGCTTTTATCCAGATTCTATTTAGTCGAACCCCGAACCCGCGAGGTTTTCCGGACCTGGTCGTGGTCAAGGATCAGTTGACAAAACCGGTGAATTGCCCAAAATGTATGGGGTCTTGGACGGAAAAATCAAAGGGAGAGGCGAAAATATTATAATGAGAGTAGTGATCTTAGGCTCGGGGGGGGCGTTTCCGACTTCGCGACGGATGCTGCCTTCGACGGCGCTGTTGCGGGAAGGGGAGATGTTCATCTTTGACTGCGGAGAGGGGAGTCAGCTTCAGTTGGCGAAATCCCATCTGGGCTGGGCTCGGATGCGGGCGATCTTTATCTCTCATCTCCACGGCGACCACGTGATCGGACTGGCCGGCCTTCTGATGACGATGAGTATGGGGGAGAGATCAGCGCCCCTGACCATCTACGGCCCGCCGGGGATCCGCGGTTATGTTGATCTCTCCCGGAAATACCTGAAGTTCGGTGTCGCGTATCCGCTGGAGGTACAAGAGATCGGAGCGGGGGTGGTGATCGAGGAAGAGGAGTACCGGATCGACGCCCTGGAGGTTGATCACCGGGTCTTCACCCTGGCCTACAGATTGCGGGAATACCCCCGGCCCGGCCGGTTCGACCTGGAAGCCGCCCGGCGGTTGGGGGTTCCGGCCGGTCCGCTCTACAAGCGGCTCCAGTCGGGGGAGGAAGTTACATTGGAAGGGGGGAAGGTGGTGAAGCCGGAAGAAGTTTTGGGCCCGCCCCGGCCGGGGCGGACGGTAGTCTATATGGTCGATACCCGGCCCTTTGCCGGGGCGGAGGAGTTTGTCCGGGGCGCTGACCTTCTGATCCACGACGGGATGTTTGCCGACGATATGGCTTCCGAGAGCGGATTGAAGGGTCACTCCACCGGACGGGAAGCCGCTCGGCTGGCCCGGAAGGCCGGGGTCCGGCAGCTGGTCCTGGTCCATATCAGCCCTCGCTACCTTTCGATTAAGGAGATGCTCCAGGAGGCGCGGGAAGAATTCCCCAACACCCGGGTGGCCCGCGACCTTGATGTTTACGAGGTCGAACACCGGGAAGAGTGACCATTGCGGCTGCTGATCGAGACCGAGAAGATGTCAAGCCGGATCAGGATATCAGTCTTAAAGCGCTGGTTTGCCCCCACAAAATGGCCCTCAAAGCCTATTTAAAGCGAGGGTTGTAAATCTAAATTGTTGAAAGCAAGCGCTCAGGCAGGTCAGACCTCAAATGACCGAAATGAGTTCCAAGTCCAACCCCTGATTGGACAATTCAAGTCATACCGAAAGTGCGCAATAAGAGAGATAACGGGTATGCACGAGTGGACGATTGCGGATAATCTGGTTCGGTTGGTCGGGGCGGCGGCCCGGAAGGAAAGGCTGGCCGAGGTCTCGGAGGTCTATGTTAAAGTGGGGGTGTTGCGGCAGGTGATCCCGGAGACTCTGAAAACCGCTTTCTCCCATCTGATCGGAGAGACGGAATTTGCCGGGGCGGAGCTGATGATCGAGGAAGTTCCCCTGGCTGTCAGGTGCCGCGACTGTGGATCGGCCGCCGCCGGCGATGACCTGGCCTTTACCTGCGGCCGCTGCGGTTCCATTGAGCTGGAGATTCTCGCCGGCGACGAGCTGTTCCTTGATTCTCTGGAGGGGGAGGGGACAGTAAGCGGTCAGCGGTGAGCATACCAAGGAGTGAGTCTTGAAGATCGCGATCAAGGAAGACATCCTGAAGGAAGAGGACCGGATCGGGGAGGAGAACCGTCGGGAATTTTCAGCTCACGGGGTGGTGGCCTTTAACCTGATCGGTTCGCCGGGGTCGGGGAAGACCTCCCTGATCGAGGCCGCTTACCGGGAACTGGGAGAGGAGCTGACGATCGGGGTGATCGAGGGCGATCTGGCCTCGGATAAGGATACCGTCCGTCTCCGTCGCCTGGGGTTGGCGGCGCTCCAGATCAATACCGGCCGGGGCTGCCACTTAAGCCCGTTGATGATCAAGAAGGTTCTGCCCAAGATCGATCTGGCGGCGCTCGATATCCTGATCATCGAGAATGTCGGTAACCTGGTCTGTCCGGTCAGCTTTGACCTTGGTGAAATGGCCAAGATCGGGCTGGTCTCGGTGGCCGAGGGGGACGACAAGCCGACCAAGTACCCGCTGCTCTTCCGGGAGGCGGAGGTGGTGGTCTTGAACAAGATCGACCTTATCCCCCACAGCGACTTCGACCGGGGGGCTTTCTACTCCGGGTTGCGGGAGATCAACCCGGCAATCAAGGTGATCGAGATCTCCTGTCGGACCGGCGAGGGGGTAAAGAGGTGGGGGGACTGGTTGCGGGAGAGGGTCAGTTCTCCCGCCGGGCGATAAAGCGGGCGATCTGGCGGAGCGGTCCGGCGGTTTCCCCCAGCGGTTCCAGAAGTGCTTCCGCCCGTCCGACCGCCTGATTGAGTTCCTCCCGGCTTTGATCGATCCCCCAGAGTAAGGGATAGGTTGCCTTGCCGGACCGGCGGTCCTGTCCGATGGTCTTGCCCAGGTGTTTCTCTTCCCCCTCGATGTCAAGGAGGTCATCCTTGATCTGGAAGGCGAGCCCGATCTCCCCCCCGTAGGCGCGCATTATCCCGACCAGCTCTTTTGTTCCGGATCCGGCAATCGCCCCGATGACCACCGAAGCGATGATCAGGGCACCGGTCTTCCGGGCGTGAATCCGGGTCAGTTCCTCCCGGGAGATCCGGCGGCCTTCCGCGTCGAGGTCGGCCTGTTGCCCTCCGACCATCCCCCGGTCGCCGGCGGCGGCGGCCAGTTCTTGGGAGATATCCCGAGCCTGATCGGCGGAGAGAGAGCGGTCACGAGCGATGATCTCGAAGGCCAGGGTCAGCAAGGCGTCACCGGCCAGGATGGAGGTCCCCTCATTGAAGACCCGGTGGAGAGTGGGGCGGCCCCGGCGCAGTTCGTCATCATCCATCGCCGGGAGGTCGTCGTGAATCAGGGAATAGCAGTGGATCATCTCCAACGCGCAGGCCGCGGTCAGGGCCGGGGCCTCAAGGCCGCCGGCGGTCCGGCAGGCGCTGAGACAGAGGATGGGGCGGATCCGTTTTCCCCCGCCGAGCAGGGAGTATTCCATCGCTTCCTTCAAACGCGAGGGGGTATTTTCCCGCTGGTTGAGGAGATCGGCCAGGGCCAGCTCGACCACTCCTTGTTTATCCGATAAGTAAGTTTGAAACTGCTTCGTCTTCATTCCGAAATACTCTAACTTCCCGGCAAGGCTCTTGACAAGGGGAAATATTCGCCTAATATTTCTCTCAGTTCAAGATCATAACCGGATAAGGAATTATCGAGATGCCTACCTACGATTATCACTGTGAAGAGTGTGACCATCACTTTGAGAAGTTCCAGAGTATCACGGCCCGCAAGCTCACCCGATGCCCCCGTTGCGGAGGGAGGATAAAACGGTTGATTGGGACCGGGGCCGGGGTGCTTTTCAAGGGGACGGGTTTCTACGAGACCGATTACCGGTCGGAGAGTTACCGGGAGGGGGAGAAGAGAGCGAAGGAAATAGCCAAGCCGCCAGTCGAGAAAGCTCCGGCGGAGAAGAAACCGGCGGGGAAGAAAGCCGCGGTGGCCCAAAAGTGAACTGCAATTATTTGATTTCGGCTCGGCATCACACCGGAAGATATATCCGATGAAGGGCGGGCAACAACTGCGGGAGATTCTCCGCCGGATTGACGGTCAGCCCTACGGATTCTACCGGGATCTCAAGGGGAGCTATGACTTCAGTGAGTACACCCTGGTTATCGACTACGTCCAGCCCGACCCCTTCGCCCCCCCCAGCCAGGTGGCTCTCCGGGTCCCGCAGGCGGCGGCCGGTTTCCCCTCCGGGCTCTTTAAGACCCCGGTCCGTCAGTCTGCCCTGGAGGACTGCCTGACCCGACACTTCTTCCTCGAGGCCGGCCAGGTGGTCAAGGGCCGGCGGGGGACCGGGCACAGCGGTTTGCTGGCCATTGATCGCCCCTCCCAGGAGATCCTGGAGCGGACGGCGATCTCGGTTGATCCCGACTGGGTTGAGGCCCGGTTCGTGGTCGGGCTTCCGGCCCGGGGGAGGCGGATCTTGGGCCGGCCGGCGGAGGAGATCTTCTTCCGGGAAATCCCGGAACTGGTCAGGAGGACCCTGATCGCCTCCGCCCTCGATCGGGAGGTGCTGGAGAGGTTCGTCGATACCGCCGAGGATGCCGACTTCATTCGCCGTTCGCTACCGGGCCGGGGTCTGGTTGCCTTTGTCGGCAACGGAGCGATCCTCCCCCGGCGTTCGGGGGTGGATGACCGGCCGCTGGGAGAAGGCGATGCGGTGGCTTTCCAGTCCCCCCCCGAGCTGGAAGTTGAGTTCGGCTGTCCCCGTCGGGGCAAGGTGCGGGGGATGGGGATCCCGGCCGGGGTGACCCTGATCGTGGGCGGTGGTTACCACGGGAAATCGACTCTGCTCGACGCGGTGCAGAAGGGTGTCTATAATCATATCCCCGGCGATGGCCGGGAGCTGGTGGTGACCGATGCTTCCGGGGTGAAGATCCGGGCCGAGGACGGTCGGTCAATTGTCTCCGTCGATATCAGCCCCTTTATCCGCGACCTCCCCCGGGGTATTGACACCAGCGCTTTCTCCTCCGGCAACGCCAGCGGTTCCACTTCCCAGGCGGCCAATATAATGGAGGCCCTGGAAGCCGGTGCCCGGTTTTTGCTGATCGACGAAGATACCTCGGCTACCAATTTTATGATCCGGGACGGTCGGATGCAGGCGCTGGTGGACAAAAAGAAGGAGCCGATCACCCCCTTTATCGACAAGGTCCGCCAGCTTCACCGCGACCTCGGGGTCTCCACTATCCTGGTAATGGGGGGGAGCGGAGACTATTTTGACGTTGCCGATACCGTGATAATGATGGATGAGTACGTTCCCAGGGATAAGACCGCGGAAGCGAGGCGGGTGGCGGAGAGCTTTTCCCACCGGCGGAATTTCGAGGGCGGGGAAAATTTCGGGACCGTCCGGGACCGTCGGCTGCTCCCTGAGAGTATCGACCCCCGCCGGGGGCCGCGGAAGAAGGTAAAGATCGCCGCCAAGAGTCTCTCCCTGATCGGCTTTGGCGAGGAGTGGATCGAGCTTTCGGCGGTCGAGCAGCTGGCGGACATCAGCCAGACCCGAGCGATCGGCGATATCCTCCACTTTGCCCGCACCAATTACATTGACGGGAAGAGAACCCTGGGGGCGATTTTAGACCTGATCGAGGGAGATCTTAACCGGGAGGGGCTGGATGCGGTCAGTGGTTATCGGAAGGGCAATCTGGCCCGCCCCCGTCGCTTTGAGATCGCCGCGGCGCTCAACCGGTTGCGGAGCCTGCGCTGCGGTTAGAAAATGAACCGCAGAGAACCCAGAGGACGCAGAGAAATTTTATATATTTTATATTGATATCTCCATCGGATTATGACTCCTGAGAACGTCGAATCTTAATCTGCGTCGAATATAATACTGATAACTCTTTGCGCTCTTTGCGTTCTTTGCGGTTCAAATTTAAGTGCGAGGGGATGATGTGAGTGAATTTATTGTGGTGATGATTACCAGTCCCGATCGGGAAGAAGCCCGCCGGATTGCGGCCGCGCTGCTGGAGTGGCGGCAGGCGGCCTGCGTCGGGATCTATCCCCGGGGCGAATCCTTTTATTGGTGGGAGGGGAAGATCAAGCGGGCGGAGGAGTTTTTGCTGATCGCCAAGACCACCCGGGCTCTCTTCGAGCCGCTGACCGCCACGGTCAAATCTCTTCACAGCTACCAGGTTCCGGAGATCATCGCTCTGCCCCTGACCGAGGGGAGTCCGGATTATCTCGATTGGCTGGCCTCGGAGGTCTCTCGGTAAAGGGGCGAAAATTGCCGGGCGCGGTGAGAGAGGTCCGCCGGCGTCTCAACCCCTGAAGATCTCCGGTCGGTGGAAATCAGGGAGATACCCCCGGTGGCTGCCGAGTTCCTGAACCCAACCCCGGCTGAACCTCAGTCGTTCCATCTCCGCCAGCACCGCCTCGTACTCTTCCTCCCGCAGGGCTCGGCCCAGATGCGGGTGGTCCCGGACCGCCGGGGTCGGATGGTACTGGGACATCACAGAGAGATGGATTTTGGGGGATAGTTCCTCCGCCAGGAACCGGAGGCAGGCCCGGGAGTTATTAACCGCCCCCGGGAGGACCAGGTGGCGGACGATCAATCCGGAGCCGATCGTCCCTCCCTCATCAAGGACCAGTTCCGGCCCCTTCTGCCGGAACATCTCCCGGAGCGCCGCCCCTGCCACCTCGGGGTAGTCCACCGCTCCGGAGTATTCTCGGGCCAGGATGGGGTCGAGGTATTTCAGATCGGGGAGATAGAGATCGATCTCGCCCTCGAGTTCGGCGATGGTCTCGGCCCGGTCGTAGCAGTTGGTATTCATCACCATCGCCGGGTTCCGGCCCCGGTCCCGCAGTTCCCGGATAATCTCCCGCATCCGGGGGATCTGATGGGAGGGGGAGACGAAGCCGACCGCCAGGGCTCCCCTATCGAGGATGGTTTCAATCTCGGTGACTGTCTCCTTTAGAGATTGAAGGCCCGGTATCAACCCGGACCGGTTCCGGCTGATCTGATAATTCTGGCAGTAGAGGCACTGGAGGTTGCAGTGAGCGAAGAAGACGTTGCAGATCCCCGCCGTTCCGGAGACAGGCGGTTCCTCCCCCCGGTGGAGACAGATCGCCGCCACCGCGAAATCATCTCCGGTCCGACAGTAGCCGAGTTCGCCCCCCGCTCGGTCAACCGGGCAGGCCCTGGGACAGATCAGGCAGGTTCGGGCGGTCTCGCTGTTCTCTGGTTGTTGGGCCATCCGGTTCTGGTTTCCTGGCCAGTTTGCCCGGGAGGGGCTGCTGAATTGGATTGAAAATATATTTCTCTGCGGTAGTATAGGGCAATGAAGACGGTTGTTCAACGAGTGAGATCGGCGTCAGTGGAAGTGGATGGCGGTGAGGTTTCCCGGATCGGACCGGGGCTGTTGCTCCTAATCGGGGTGGGGCAGGGGGATACCGAGAGAGAGGCCGATTGGCTGGCGGAGAAGATCGTCGGGTTACGGATCTTCCCCGATGCGGCGGGGAAGATGAACCTCTCTCTGGGCGATACCGGAGGGGGCATCCTCGCTGTCTCCCAGTTCACGCTTTACGGTGACTGCAGCCACGGCCGTCGGCCCGGCTTTAGTGCCGCCGCCCCCCCGGAAGTGGGCGAACGACTCTACGATTACTTCTGTTTTCGGCTGGAGAAGCTGGGTTTTCCCCCGGGGAAAGGGGTCTTCGGGGCCCGGATGCTGGTCCGGCTGGAGAACGATGGTCCGGTGACAATTATCCTCGAGAAGAATAATGAGTGATCCCTATTTTCTGAATATCATTGTTCCGGCTTATAATGAGGAACTGAACATCTCCCAGACGATCCGGACGATCCGGGAGATCCAGGAGCGGATCAAGCTTCCCCACAAACTGATCGTGGTCAACGACAACTCGACCGACCGGACGGCGGAAATTGTCCGGGGACTGCAGAAGGGCGACAACAACCTGGTCCTGGTCAACCGCCGGGGCAACCACGGGCTTGGCCGCTGCATCAACCGGGGCTACGAGGAGGTCGAGGGAGGGGTGATCGTGGTGGTGATGGCTGACCTCTCCGATGACGTTGCCGCCATCCCAAAGATGCTAAAGAAGATCAAAGAGGGCTATGACCTGGTCTCGGCTTCCCGCTACATCCCGGGGGGCGAGGGTGATCACCACGACCGGCTGAAACACATTCTCTCCCGACTCCTCGGGGGGGCGTTGAAGCTTTTGATCGGGCTGCCGACCAACGACGCCACCAATGCCTATAAGTTGTACCGGGCGGATATCCTCGACCGGGTGGGGATATTGAAATCGGATAACTATACCACCGGTCTGGAACTGACTGTGAAGGCCTATCTGGCCGGTTTTCGGATTGCCGAGGTCCCCACGGTCTGGAAGGACCGGGCCGAGGGGAAATCCCATTTTCGGATTTTCCAGGTCGGGGGGGAGTACTGCCGCTGGTTCCTCTGGGCGGTCTGGCGGAGAATCCGGGACGGCCGACCGAAGAAGGACCAGGGACTGTAAGAAATTGTCTGGAGAGAATGCCCTCGGCGGAGGTCGGCTGCTTATTGGCTGCTGGAAGAGCTCAGAGATGCGGGAAAGAGGTATAACCAGCCCCCGGAATTATCTTCGGTGCCGGAATGAAACCTCGAGAGACCAGGTTATTGTGAGGAGAGACGACGAAGTAATCTGTTTGGTTGGTGTTGAGATTGCTTCATCACTTCGTTTCTGGCAATGACAGATTCGATGTGATCTGATGTTTTTGTCCAGACACTGTTTAGGAATAAAGCCAAAGGAAAATTCCCATAGAACTCGGGCTGAGTAAAGGCGCACTGATTATGGACGGACCATATATTCTCCTGACCAACGATGACGGGATCAACGCCCGGGGGCTTTACGCCCTCTGGCAGGAGTTGAACCAGGTAGGGACTGTGGCGATCGTCGCCCCCGACTCCGAGCGGTCCGCCGCCGGTCACGCAATTACCCTGACCGAACCGCTCCGGGCGAAAAAGTTTTATCTCAACGATGTTCTCTACGGCTATGCCGTCAACGGGACGCCGGCCGACTCGGTCAAGGTGGCGGTCAAGGCTCTCCTCCCGCGGACCCCCGATCTGGTTGTCTCCGGGATCAACCGGGGGCCGAATACCGGGACCAATGTGATCTATTCCGGGACTGTCTCCGCCGCCACCGAGGCGGCGATTCTGGGGGTCCGGGCGATCGCCGTTTCTCTGGGAACTTTCGTCAAACCCGACTATGGCCCCGCCGCCCGTTTCAGCCGGTGGCTGGTCGAAGAGGTGTTGAAGCGAAAAGAACCCGCCCGGCTGCTGCTTAATGTCAACGTCCCCCCGGTGGCGGAGAACCGGATCCGGGGCGTGCAGGTAACTCGCCAGGGGGTTGCCCGGTTCCAGGAAGTGATGGAGCAGCGGATCGACCTCAAGGGGAGACCATATTACTGGCTGGGGGGAAAGATGGACAAGCCGGACAATGATCACGGCTCCGATCACACCGCGATGCTGGATAACTTCATCTCGGTTACTCCGCTCCACTACGATATGACCGATTACCGGCTCCTGCCCGAGTTGGAGAAATGGGATCTCACCAGCTGGGGGGGCTCCGGCTGAGAGAAATATTATTTCCCCCCGGAAGCGTTGTGGGATATATTATGACCTAAATTGAGCGATTCTATGCGGCGAACTGCACCAATCTTTTGCGTCCGAACGGATATTGAAAATCCTCGCCATATCTCCTGGATATGGCTGCGGTTTTCGCAACCCGTCGGCCGGCAAAATCTTAGCACATTTCATCCGCAATAATCGCTCAACTTAGGTATGAAAAAGAGGTAATCGGTGATCGGTGAGCGGGAAAAAAGGGGGTAGCGGTAATATGAAAACAATTATCAGCCTTGTCATCCTGAATTTTCTTTGCTGGAACCTCCCGTCCTGTCTGTCGGCTGAGGAAGCAGCTTCCGTGGAGAAGCCTCCGGCCGTCGCCGAACTGATCCGGGACCTGGGGGCTGAGGAACTGTCCGTCCAGTATCGGGCTCGGGCCCTCCTCTCCGGGATGGGAGAGCAAGCCGGACCGCCGCTGCTGGCGGCGCTGGAGGATGCCGAGGGGGAAGTCGCCGCCGGCTTGATCGAGATCCTGGCCCAGATCCGCTACCGCGAGGCGGCGGGGAAGATGGAGAAGATATTTTCTGGTGCCGAATCCGTGCCCCTGAAACTTCAGGCGGCGCAGGCGCTCTGCCGGTTCGATCATAATTACAGCCGCTACCAGAGTTATATTTTGAGCCAGGTCCGCTCCGGGAAGGGTGATGATCCGCTGCTGGCGATGCAATTGTTGGGTTATATCGGGGACCGCCGGGTGGTGGAGCCGTTGGTCGCGATCTTCAATGACACCGCCCAGCCGGACCAGATCCGGCAGGCGGCGATCTGGGACCTGGCCCATACCCCGGACCGGGAGGCGGCCGAGGCCCTGGTTGAGATGCTCGACAACACACAGATCGAGTGGTTTTACAAGGAGATCGTGATCGCCGCCCTGCGCCGGTTGGCCGGCCAGGAGGGGATGGCCCCGATTGTCAGTGAGTTGTTAGAAAAATCTCAGCGGCTTCCGGCGCGGTGAGAGTCGGCCTTGGTGTTTTTCTTGCCGTGCGAGGTGGAGACGAGATTATTTCTTTCTCAAAAGATGCGCTCCCGACTTAGTTCGCCCTGGTTTTAACGGAGGCGGATAGCGATTGCATCTGGGGTTAATCAGGTCTCTTTCGGAGGGGAAACGTTCGTGATGATGAGGAAGAAAACTTCTCTGATTTTTCCGGGTTCAGGGTTCTGGCGGTCGGCCGTCCTGATCCTGGCGTTGACGCTGCCGGCCGGCTTGCTTCCCACTGGCTGTAAGAAGCCGCCGCCGGAGGAGGAGATTATTTTCCGTTACCGGTTCCAGCCGGGCGAGATCCTGCTTTACCAGGTCTCGCTTAGCGGAGAAGGGGCAGTGGAGATGACGATGGGCAAAGCCGGGGAGGAGGAAGAGGAGGGGAATATCTCCCTCCCGGTCCGGTTGGAGGGTGGCTACCTGATGGAGGTCCAGGTCGAGGAGGTCTCCCCCGGGGGTGAGGTCCGGTTTTCCTTGAGCTATCGGGATTTCGATTTAACCTCAGTCAGCCGGGTCCGGGAGCGGGAGATGACCTCGCGGCTCACCGACCGGTCCCTGCTAATCCTGGAAGGGGGGCGGGAGATCAAGGAGATCCAGTCCGGAGACGCTCACTACCCCCTCCAGGGGATTGTCGGGGAAAAGTTCGGGTTCCGGGTCGATAACCGGGGAACTATCCTCGAAGCCCGGACGCCCCCCGCCCCCGAACATCTCTTCCCCTCGCTCCAGTTTGAATCTTTCCTGGAGCGGATGCAGCCGGAGTTTCCCCGGGAACCGGTCCGGGTCGGCAGTTCCTGGACCCGGGCAGTCTCGGTTCCGGGTCCGGGGTTGGGCCGGAACTGGGATCGGGGCGAGCGGTGGACAGTGGAGATTGATTCGACTTTTTCCGGCTTTGTCGGCCGCGGCGACCGGATTGCCCGGATTGAATTTTCCGGTGATTTCCGGCAGGAGCCGCCGGTCCCGGAGACTGAAAGCCGTTCCGGACCGCGGGGTTCCTTTCATCGTCTCCAGGGGAGTTGTGAATTTGACCGGGTCGCCGGGCGGATGCTCTCCAGCCGGTCCACCCTCCGGCAAAAACTCGATCTTCGGATAGCCCTCGAACAGGTGCTCCGGGGGCGGGAGATCGATATTCGGGTTGATGACACGATGGAAGTCGTAATCGAGTTGCAGCAATAAATCGGGAGGTTATCGATGATGAGTTATCTTCGTCGCCGGGGGGAGATCTCCCTGCTGGTGACCGTAATGATCACCGCGGCGCTCTGGGGAGCATCCCAGTTCTTCACTCCGTTCAGCCGGCCTCAGAAGGCCCTGCTGGTGGCCACGCTGCTGTTCTGGATTGCCGGCTTCGCCTACAGTCTCTTCCGCTGCCAATTCCCCTTCCTGAAGAAACATTCTTCCGCCCTCGGCCTGGCGATCCTGATTATCTACGTCTGTCTGCTCGGCCTGGCCACGATCTCGGAGATCTTCGACCTCAACTGGTTCTCCTGGCTGTAGAGTTCCGCCAGCGGTTCACCCGCCCGGCGATGAATTCCACCAGCCGGGCCTGGGCCTCCCGGCCGTTCCCCCGGACAGCGATCGCCTCCCCGAAACTGAACCGGACCGGGAGGGCGGGATCGATCCTCCCGAGATCTTTCAGCCACCTCCCGGTCCCCCAGGCGTTGGTCTGGAGGGCGAAGGGGATGACCGGCACCCCGGCCGACCGGGCCAATTTGACCCCCAGGGAATTGAAACGGGCGGGGTCGAATCCCGGCATCCGGGTATTCTGGGGGAAGATAATCACCGAGATCCCCGCCTGGAGCCGCTTGACTCCTTCCTGGAGCACGGTCTTTAAATCTTGCCGGGGGTCTTCCCGGGAGACCACGATCGGGTATCGGCTGGCCAGAACCGGGCCAAAGGCCGGATAGCTCAAGAGGTCCTTCTTGACCACGAAGGTAACCCGCCGATAAGGTTCGATGATCGAGGGCAAAACGAAGGTCTCCAGGACGCTCATATGGTTGCCGGCGAAGACCACGGGGGTATCGAGGCTTTGGAAGGCCGCGGTCCCCTCAATCGAGATCTTGACCCCCGCCGCTTCCAGGGCGGCCAGTGTCCGCCGGCTGGATCGGATCCAATCCTCATCGGTGTATTCTCCCCGGCGGGCGATCTTCCCGGCATCGCGGACAATACTCAGTAATTCACGGTAGAAGGCCAGAGAGGGAAACCGCCGGGCGAAGCCGCCGATCTGCCGCCGGGGCGAAAAGTAGCCGCCGGCGGCGGCCGGTCCGGTTTCTCGGTTGTCGGCCGAGGTCATCAGGCTGTCCCCGCTGGCGGTCGTTTCCGTTTTCGGCTGCCGGCGTAAAGGATGATCCCGGCGATGACGGCGGGGATGCTCAAGAGTTGGCCGACGCTCAGGGGGAGGGGGAGTCGGTAGGAGGCCTGGGGTAACTTGACGTATTCGATCAGAAAGCGGGCGGTAAAGACCGAGATTAAAAAGAGACCGATCAGTTCTCCCGGGGGGACTTGTCCGTCCTGCTTTCGGTAGAGGAGAAGGAGGAGGACGAAGATCGCCAGGTAGGCGGCGGCTTCGTAGAGCATCGCCGGGTGGCGGGGCTGGAGCGGAGTGAGCCTGGCCCGGGTGAAGACGATGGCCCAGGGCAGTCCGCTGGGGGTGCCGATGATCTCCGAGTTGAAGAAATTCCCGATCCGGATCAGCGTCCCGGCCAAGGCGATGGAGATCGCCATCCGGTCGAGTAACCAGAGGTAGGGCTGTTGGGGCCGGGTCCGGGTATAGAGGCCGAGGGCGATCAGGATCCCGATCGCCGCGCCGTGGCTGGCCAGTCCCCCCCGCCAGACCAGGGCGATCTCCCCCGGCCGGGCCAGGTAATACCCGGGTTCGTAGAACAGACAATGTCCGAGCCGGGCCCCGATGATCGCCCCGAGCAGGATATAAAGCAGCAAGGCGCCCAGATCGTCCTCCGGTTTATTTTCCCGGCGATAAATCACCTGGAGAATCAGGTAGCCGAGGAAAAACCCCAGGGCGAAGAGGAGCCCGTACCAGCGGATGGTGATCGGACCGAGATTGATCAGTTCCGGTGAGGTATCCCAGATAATCGAGGAGATGGTCACGATTATTTCTCTTTTCCTGGTTGGTAGTTTCCGGGTTCCGACAACGGCGATTTCTCATATATAATTCTACCCGGGACAAAAGACAATAAACCTTATCGCTTTCGCTCGGGATCCGCGAGGTTTTTTTGTTCACAACTGTAAGCTCGGATGTTATGATGCGGTTGTTATCATCAATCCGGATCTGTCGGGTCCAGTAAAGGAAACCATACTATGAGCCTGAAAGGTGACATTGAAACCCTGGTCGAGGCGTTGGGTGCCCCTTCTCCCGAAATCCGAAGGTTGGCGGCGGAGTCCCTCGGGAAGATCGGCAACCCTCTGACTGTGGATCCCTTGCTCGGTCTCCTCAGTGCTGAGGAGACCGAGGTTCGGGCCGCCGCCGCCCGGGCGCTGGGCAAGATCGATGACAAAAAGACCCTCCAGCCGGTAATCGAGCTGCTCCGGGACGAGGAACCGGAAGTCCGGCGGGCGGCCGCGGAATCGCTGGCCACCTTTCGGGATCTCCGCTCCCTCCAGCCGCTCTGTCAGGCCGCCGCCGACAGCGACCCCCGGGTCTGTTCGAGCGCCGCTCTGGCGCTGGGGGCGCTGGGAGGCGAGGAGGTTGTCGATCCCCTGGTCGATCTTCTCTCCGGGGATCAGGCCGAAGAAGTCCGGGCCGGCGCCGCCCAGGCTCTGGGAAAGGCCGGTGTGAATCGGTCGGCCGAGCATCTGATCCAAGCTCTTCAGGATACCTCAGCTCTGGTTCGGGCCGCTGCCGCCGCTTCTCTCGGCCAGTTGGAGAATCGAGAGGCGGTGGAGCCGTTGCTGAAGACTCTGAAGGATAATGAGCCCCAGGTCCGGATCAGCGCCGCCCTGGCCCTGGGGGATATCGGGGCCGACGAGGCGGTCGATCCTTTGGTCACCATTCTATTGACCACCGGCCTTCGGACGGTGGAAGCCGCCCCCGAGGGGTTGGCGGTGACAGTGACCGAACCGGAACCTCTGGCCGAGAAGGTGGTGATCGAGGCGGGGGAGCCGCCCGAAGAAATAACTGAGGAAGAGGCGAGCCCGGAAGAGTTGGAAGAAGAGCGGATCCGGAAACTGGCCGACTCGATCCTTGACCGGATTGCCCAAGAGGCCCCGGTCCCCTCGCTGCTCCGGGCTCTCCGCCACGATGATGCCGGGGTCCGGCGGGCGGCGGCCGTCGCCCTGGGCAAGATCGGCGACCCCCGGGCGGTCCAGCCTCTGCTCCAGATCCTGAAGGAAGATGACCCTGATCTCAAGTTCAGTGCCCTGACCGCGCTGGGAGACCTGAAAGACTCCCGGGCGGTCCGTCCCCTGATCGAGCTCTACTCGGATCAGGATGACCCGGTCCAGCAGTTTATTACCCGGACCCTCGACCTTCTGGTGGACGAACGGGCGGTGGGATCGCTGCAGGCCGTTCTCGGTTCTCCGGAATCTGAGAGTCGTTGGCTCGCCCTCTCCCTGCTCGGTAAGGTCAGTTCCGGTCGCTCTGTCACTTCCCTGTTGGCCGCGCTTGATGATCCGGAGAGCGAAATCCGCGGTCGGGCCGCTAATTCACTGGGCCGGATCGGTGACGCGGCCGGCATCCGTCCCCTGATCCGGGCCCTTTGCGACGGAGATCGCAAGGTCCGCTCCGCTGCCGCTGAAGCCCTGGGCCGGATCGGCTCTCCGGAAGCCCGGGAGCCTTTGATTGAGACTCTCCGGGATAGCGAACGAGAGGTCCGTCTCAGCGCCGCTTCCGCCCTCGGCCGGCTTGGCGATGACCGGGCCCGGGAGCCACTCGAAGAACTGTTGAAAGATGAATCGTCTATAGTCCGGGCGGCGGCGGCGGACAGCCTTGGCTCGATCGAAAACCCGGAGTCGATCCCGGCCCTGTTGCCCGGTTTGAAAGACGAGACCGGCGAAGTCCGCTCGGCCGTCGCCCGGTCTCTGGGGAAGATCGGGAGCAAAGAAGTGGTTTCTTCACTGATCGGATTGCTCAAGGATCCCCTTCCGGAGGTCGTGGAAAACGCGGTGGCGTCCCTGGCCGAAATCGGTGATCCGCAAGCCCTGAAGCCCTTGCTCCAGCTCTTCCCGGACGCTCCGAGTGATGTCCGTCAGTCTATCCTGACGGCTTTGCTGAAATTTGTCGATCCGACTGTTCGTCCTGTCCTGCTTGAGGTCTTAAAGGCAGGGAACCTGGAGGAGCGGGTCCGGGCCGTCGCAGTCTTTGGAGTGGTGGGGAAGAGACGGGATATCGGGGTTCTGGTCGAGACGCTCTTCTATGACGCGATCCCAGTCCGAGTTGCCGCCGCCCGGTCTCTGGGGAAGATCGGGGGGGAAGCGGTGGTCAAAGAATTGATTCCGGCTCTTCGGGATCGGGGAGCGGAGGTCCGGCGGGAAGCGGCTCTCGCCCTGGGTGAGCTGAAGGACGACCGGGCACTCTCCTCCTTGAGCCAGGCGGCCGCCGACCCGGAGGCCTCGGTCCGGGCGGCCGCGGTATATTCTCTGGGAGAACTCGGTAACCGGGAAGCTTCCGAGACGGTGATTGCCGCTTTATATGATCAGGATTACGAGGTGACCCGGACAGCCGGACGGGCTCTACAGAAACTGGTGGACGAGAAGCTGACTGATCGGCTGATGGAGATTATCAACGATCCCAACCAGCAGGTGCGAAAGCTTACCGCCAAGCTCCTGGTGGCTTTTAAAAATCGCCGGGTGATCGAGAGCCTGATCGCCGCCCTCCGGGATCCTGAGGGGGCGGTGAGGGTCAACGCTGCCCAGACCCTGGGCCAGATGGGTGCCGTTGAGGCGGTGGAAGGGCTGCTGACTATCCTGGAAGATCCGGAAACCTCGGTCTGCCGGGCGACCATTGAAGCTCTGGGCCGGATCGGCGACGAGCGAGCTGTCGTTCCCCTGCTAAAAGCGCTCAACCACCCCAACCGCGGGGTGAGAAGCCGGGCGGCCACCGCCCTGGGGATGCTCAAAGATCGCCGAGCTCTGAATCCTCTGATCAAGATGCTCTCGGACTCTGAAAGCTGGGTCCGCCGGGCGGCGGTTGACGCGCTGGGCCGGATCGGGGGGGAAGAAACGGCTCGGCCACTGATCCAGGCGCTCAAGGATGGATCGTCGGCGGTCCGGGGGACCGCGGCGGTGATGCTGGGCCGGATCGGGGAGGAACGGGCGGTCATCCTCTTAGTCGAAGAACTGCGGCAGGGCGATCCTTCCGGCCGCCGGGCCGCTGCCGATGCCCTGGGTCGGATCGGATCGGAAACGGCCGCTCCCGCCCTGGTCCAGGCTCTCTCGGATCCGGAGACCTGGGTTCAGCGCTCGGCCGCCCGGGCCCTGGGCCGGATCAAGCCGGGAGAAGTCGTACCCCTGGTCCTGAAGGCGCTGCAAGAAGACCAACGCCTTGACCGGGAGATCGCCTTCCGGGCCCTGGAGGATATTATCGATCAGGGGGCGACGGAGTCCCTGATTGAGGCTCTGGCTGATCGGGACCCGGAGATCCGGAAAATCGCGGCCCGGCTCCTGGTCCGGCTCCGCGATCCCCGGGCGATTGAACCCCTCCTGTCCGCTCTGCGAGACGAGGAACAGGCGGTCCGGGTTCGGGCGGCCGAGGCCCTGGGGGAGATCGGGGAGGAGCAGGCGGTGGAAGGACTGATCGAGTCCCTCCCGGATCCGGCGGTGAAAGTCCGGGTGGAGGTTGTCCGTGCCCTGGGCAAGATCGCCGGCAACCGATCCCTGGAGAGTCTGCTCGGGATTCTATCGGATGAACAACTCGATGTCCGGCTGGCGGCGATCTCGGCTCTGGAGATGATCGGCTCCCTCCGAGCGGTCGATCCGCTCCTTGATCAACTCAAGGATCCGGAACGGGAGATCCGCCGGAGGGCAGTCACGGCCCTGGGGAAACTGGGAGACAGCCGGGTAACCGAGCCGCTGATCGAATCCCTGAGAGACGAAGAATCCTGGGTCCGCCGCGCGGCGGCCGAATCCCTGGGGCGGTTAAGACTGTCAGCGGGGATCGAACCCCTGATCGAAGCGCTGAAGGACGAATCGGAGGCGGTCCGACAAGCGGCCGCCGGGGCGCTGGCCCGACTTTCGGATCGGCGGGCAACCGAACATCTGATCGAGGCCCTCCAGGATCGCGCCGAGACGGTCAGGTCCGCCGCCGCCGCTGCCCTGGGCCGGATCGGGGATACTTCGGCCCTGCCCTCCCTGATCAAGAGTCTGAAAGATCCCGCGGTGGCCACCCGGGTCAGCGTGGTAATGGCTCTGGGCGACCTGCAGACCAGGTCCGCCGTGGAGCCCCTGATCGGAGTTCTGGGTGACGAGGCTTCTTCGGTCCGCAATAGCGCGGCCCTGATTCTGGGTAAGTTGGGAGATCTCCAGGCGGTCCCGGCGGTGGCCGGCCTGCTCCGGGACCGGGAGAGTGGGGTCCGGGCGACCGCGGCTATTGTCCTCGGCCGGTTGGGGGATCCCGCGGGGCTCGATCCCCTGATGGCCGCCGTTGGCGACCGCGATTACTGGGTCCGTCGGGCGGTGGCCGCCGCCCTGGGCCGACTGAAGGATACTCGGGCGGTCGGGGGTCTCCTCGACCTTCTGGTCGATCCGGATCCCGGGGTCCGTTCCTCGGCCGCCGGTGCTCTGGGTGACTCCGGCGACCCCAGTGCCGTGGAACCATTGCTCCTCGCTCTCAAGGAAGATGAGGCCTCTGTCCGGGTTCGGGCGGCGGACTCGCTGGGGAAACTGGGCGATATCCGGGCGGTCGAACCTCTGATGGAGGCTCTCCGGGATAACCATCCCGGGGTGCGCAAGGCGGTAGCGCGGGCGCTTGGTGAACTGGGGGAACCGGAGGCGGAGGCGGCGCTTCGGGAACTGCTCGACAGTGAGATCGAATCGCTCCGGACGGCGGCCGGCGAGGCGATCCGGAAGATCAAGCTGACCCTGCTCCCCCCGGGGGTCGGTGATCGCTGATCGGTGATCGGGACAGGCATCAATTTATGGCATCGCGAATCGCAGCAGTTTTAATCCGATTCATTTGGTGAGTCGGGTTATTTTAAATTAACCGGGAGGTCTGATTATGGCCGGCAAAATCAAGGGTGTGATCTTTGACAATGACAACACGATCGCTAAGATTTATCCCAACCCCAAGATCTATTGGCGGGATGTGTTTCTGAAAGTGGTCAAGGAGTGCGGCGGGCAGGTCCCCCCGGGCAAGGAAGACGAGTATATGCTCGCTTACTATACCGGGAAGGGGTTTGTCGAGAAGCTGCAGACGATCGGTCTGCAGACCAGCTGGGATGAGTTCCAGCGGGTCAAAGGGGTGGTGGATGAGCGGGAGAGGGTGGCCTTTACCAAGGCGGGGAAAGCCGGTCTCTTCCCCGACGCGATCGAGATCTTCAACTACCTTGACCGGGAAGGGATCAAGTTCGCGGTCGCTACCTTTACCACCAAGAACGTGGTGATGGAGGCCTTTCTCCAGAAACCCACGGTTCCTCGTCCCCAGGGTTTCTTTGACTGGAACGACTCCCTCCGGTTGAAACTGGAGAAGCCTAACCCGAAGATCGCTGAGATTGTCCTCAAGCAAATTGGTCTGGCGGCGGAAGAGACGGCGATGGTCGGCGATCGGCTGACTGACGTGATGATGGGTAACCTGGCCGGGATGACCACCTTCCTGGTAAAAAGGGCTGAGGAAGATGGTCCGGAACTGGTCAAGACTCTGGAGAAGGAGATCGAGGAGGCCCGGTTCGACCCGGAGTCGCATATCAAGGTCCCCGACTACCAGATCACCAGTCTGACCGAGATCATCCCGATCCTGCAAAAGATAAAGTAGGTCAGGCATTCCTGGCTGACCGAAATTCGTTGTCCGGTCAGTCGGGAACGGTCAGGGGCTAACCTCGGGAACCAGGCGAAAACGCCAGGGCCGGTCCAGGCCCTGCTTGATCCCGACCCGGGGTCCGGTAATGACGGTCTCTCTGCGCCGGCTCTCCTTGCCGATGAGATATAGCGTTTCTCCCCGAGTCAGATCATAGCCGTTGAAATCCAGGTCGATCTCCAGGGCTTGTGTGATCTTTCCCGGACCGTCGGCCAGTCCGGACGGTTTATTCCACCCCCGGTTTTCCCGCATCCGTTTGATCCCGGTCCGGGGTTCCAGCGCCCGGATCAGAACCGCCCCCGCTACCCCTTCGACCTCGGTAACCAGGTTTAAAAGGTGGTGCATCCCATAGCAGAAGTAAACGTAGGCATACCCGGGGGGGCCGAACATTATTGTCGAGCGGGGCGTCGGGCCCCGGCTGGCGTGAGAGGCGGGATCTCCGGGCCCGGTGTAGGCTTCAGTCTCCACTATCCGTCCGGAGAGTATCCCTTCGGGGGTCTCCCGGACCAGTATCGTTCCCAGCAGCTCTCTCGCTACCCGGACGGTGTCGCGCTGGTAAAAAGAGATATCGATAATTCTTCGAGCGGCCATCTGAAATTTATTGGTGCCTGACCGATTTAAACGCTCTGCTTTCGAGGACGAGCAGGGGAGCGAGGATGGGGGTCAGGGCAGTCTCTCGAAGACCGCCAGCATCTCCAGGTGTGGGGTGTGGGGAAAGAAGTCAAAGGGCAAGAGTATCGTCGGCCGGTGGGTTTCGGCCAGCAGTTCAACCTGGGGGAAGAAGGTCTCGGGGTTGCAGGATGAATAGACGATCCGGTCCGGAGCCAATTCCCGCAAACGCTTGGCGATCTTCTTGCTGATTCCGGAGCGGGGCGGGTTGACGATCACCAGGTCAAACCGGCCCGGCCATCGGTGGCGGTTCTCGGCCAGTACCCGGGCGGCTTTTCCTTCGAGGAAATCGAGATTATCCAGTCCGTTTCTTTCAGCGTTGAACCGTCCGTTGGCCACTGCTTCCGGGTCAAGCTCGATCCCGAGGATTGATTCCGCTTCCCGGGAGAGGACCAGCCCGATCGCCCCGCTGCCGGAGAAGATATCGAGAATTTTCTCCCTCCCCTCCAGCCGGAGAATATCTTTCATTTCCCGGTAGAAAATTTCCATTATTGCCGGGTTGACCTGGAAGAAGGAGAAAGGCGGGATCCGGAAAATCAACCCGGAGATTGTCTCATCTAAGAACGGTTCTCCCTTCAGTGTCGTCCAGCTCTGGGGGATGACCGCATTGGAGAGACTGTCGTTGATGGTGTGGAGAACGGAGCTGATCCGGGCGCCGGCCGGCTGACTCTTTAGTGCCGCGAGCAAGCCTTCTCGATCGAGTTCACCCTGAGAGGAAGTTATCAGGTTGACCAGGAGACCGCCGGCGAACTTGCTCTCCCGGATTACCAGGTTTCGCCAGTACCCCTGGTGCCGGTAAGGGTGGTAGGCGGAGAGACCGCTCTGCCGGGCCCAGGCGGTGACCGCCTTGACGATCGGGCCGACATCGGGAGAGGAGATCAGGCATTCCGACAGCTGGAAGATTGAACAGTTTTGATCCCGCCGATGGAGGCCGCAGACCACCCGGCCGTTTTCCTCCCCGAAAGTGAACTCCATCTTGTTCCGATAGTAATGGATCCGGGGGGAGGGGACAATCGGGCGCAGTTCGGTCTCCAGCCCGGCCTGATCCCGCAGTAGGCGGCAGCGGTCTTCTTTCTGCCTGAGCTGGAGATCGTAGGGGATGTCCTGGAAACGGCAGCCTCCGCATTCCCCGAAATGACGGCAGATTTTTGCTGGTTTGTCCATAAAGATACCTATGATCAGGAGAGTTTTCTTGACCGGCGGCAAAATAATCTTTAGTATCCTATCGTTTTCCCTGGTTGAAGTCCAGCGGAGTGAAAGATTGAATGGGTTTTTATATTCTTCCTGTCCGAACTGGTGACCTTATCCAGAGTCGCCCGGGATAGCTGTGTCAACGGGAGCGGGCATAAGGCAGGGGTTGAACGAGGGAGGCGAGACGAGATGAGCGAAAAACCAAAGATCAAGGAAGAGGCGCGAGCGGGGGTGAAAGACGAGCCCCGGCTGAAGAAAGCCGAGTCAGGGTCGGAAGTGACGGCTCCGATCGAGAATTTAACCGAGATGGTTGACCAGGCCGCCGGAAAGATCGCCTTTTTAAAGAAAAAACAGGAGGAACTGGCCAAACGCAAGGCCGACCTGGAAGAGCTGAAACGGCAGCGCGGGGAACTCGATCTTTTGAAGCGGGAAGCCCTTACCAACCTGGAGCGGGGGATCGCCATTCTGGACAAGGAGGAGAGTGAGTTGACCCGGACCAATACAATGGTCAGAGCGACTCGGCAAGAGTTTGAGAAGATCATCTCCGAGGTCCGAGGGATCCGGGAGGATACCTGGGCGGAAGAAGATTTGAAGGGGGAATTGAGCAGGGCCCTGGCGGTGGTGGCCAAGGCCAAGCGGGGATATACCGCCGCCCGGGGAAAGGTGGACGCTTTAAGCACCCGGGGTCTGGAGGAGAGTCGGGCCCCGGAATTCTCTTCACCGGTTGCGGCACCGGACCTCTTTGCTGATACCGGGGCCCTCTTCCGGAAGGGTTTTATCTTCTTTCTCCCGGCGGCCCTGCTAACCATTTTGATCGTGATCCTGGTCCGGCTGCTGGCCTCCCTGACCTGATGTGGGATAGCGGATTATGCGTATCGGGCGAAAAACTCACCTCGAAGCCCAGATCTCGGAAGTGGAGCGGGAGCTGAAGGCGGTCTCCCGGGAGATTCGGGTCTGTCAGCGGTTAGCCCGAAGGGAGCGGCGGCTGGCCGGCTCCCGGTTTCCGGGCAGGGGATCAGGGAAGGATAAATCCCGGCCGGGAGAAGATAGTTCCAGCCGAAGGCTGGCCAGCTATTTGAGCGCCGGTTCTTTTCAGACCATTGCTCATCACAAGTTCTCCAGCGATCTGGTCCGCCGTCGGCGGTTGCTGATCGGGGGCGCGGCGCTTGCTCTGATCGGGGTAGTCTGCATAATCTGGAAGGCGTTCTTTTAACCCTGATCCGGGGCTTCTACCCAGCCGGCTTCCTGCCGGCGGCCGTCCGATCGGAAATAGCCCTCGACCCAGATATATCCCTCTTTTTTCGGGGCCCGCCAGTAACCGGGGACCCAGCGTCTCCGGTTCCAATATCCGGGCACCCACTCCCGGGGTTCCTCGCGGAGCTCAAAGGAGTTCATTAGCTGCCAGGAACCGGCCCGGTAGTGGTCGAGTCTTTCCGCGTTCTTGATCCAGATATGTCCGTAGCGCCCGGCGGGTCCCCAGTAACCCGGGCGGGTGATCTTCACTTCCCGGCTCTCCAGCCCCCGGGGCTCCCAGTAACCGGCGTGCCAGCGGCCGGCGTCATCCTGCGCGGCTTCGATCCAGTGGTAACCGGATCGGTGCCGGGGCCGCCAGAAGCCGGGGACGGACACAGTCTCGCTGATCCGCAGATCCGGTTCTCGGACCAGATCCCTCCCCCGGAGATTACGAGCGGTAATTTTTTGGCTGTAACCGGGATCGGCAAAGACCAAAAAGGCGGGAAAGAGAAAGCTGACTGTGGCTAAGACCAGGGTGGTGAGTACCAGTGTTCTCATATTATTCTCCCTGAAGGATAATGATCGTTTTGAGATGGATCCAGATAATAAATATAACAATTCTTTGTCTTCCCGCCAATGAAAATATTATCCCGCCTGGCCGGCCGAAGGAAAATGGGTTAAAATATTTCCTGATAGCGGGAGAAATAATCCGGTGATGAATGATACTACCCAAAAAACTTTGAATACCGAACCCGAAGACCGTCCCTTCAAGCTCCGCGCGGACTATCAGCCCCAGGGCGACCAACCCCGGGCAATCGGCGAGCTGGTCCGGGGGATCCGGGAGGGGAAGCGAGATCAGACCCTGCTCGGTGTGACCGGATCGGGTAAGACGTTTACTATGGCCAACGTGATCGCCGCCCTGGGCCGGCCCAGTCTGATCATCGCTCCCAACAAGACTCTGGCCGGCCAGCTTTACGGCGAGTTCAAGGCGCTTTTTCCGGAGAACGCGGTTGGATACTTTGTCAGTTACTACGACTACTATCAGCCGGAAGCTTATATCCCGGCCAGCGATACATTTATCGAGAAGGACTCGGCCATCAACGAGCAGATCGATCGGATGCGGCACCGGGCCACTTACTCTCTCTGGAGCCGTCGTGACGTGATCATCGTGGCCTCCGTCTCCTGTATCTACGGTTTAGGCTCACCGGAACAATATCGGGAGCAGGTGGTCGAACTGAAGATCGGAATGGAGCTTCCCCGTCGCCGATTGCTCCAGGATCTGATCGGGATTCAGTATGAGAGAAACGATCTCGATCTTCATCGCGGTACCTTCCGGGTTCGGGGCGATACCGTGGAAATTTTCCCGGTCTATGAAGCCGACCGGGTGCTCCGGGTCGAGTTCTGGGGCGATGAGATCGAGCGGTTGAGTTATATCGATCCGTTGAGAAGCAAACTGCTGGAGACTCGGGAGCGGGAACTGATCTATCCGGCCAGCCATTATGTCGCCGATCAGGAAAGCCTCCAGCGGGCGATGGCGGCGATCCGGGAGGAACTCGCCGGGCGTCTGAAGTTTCTAAAAGCCCGGGGCCGGCTTCTGGAGGCCCAACGGCTGGAGACCCGGACCCGCTTCGATCTGGAGATGATCGAGGAGGCCGGGTTCTGTTCCGGGATCGAGAACTATTCCCGGCATCTGGACGGCCGTCTGGCCGGGTCCCCGCCGTCCACTCTGCTCGATTACTTCCCCGACGATTATCTCCTCTTTATTGACGAAAGCCATATCTCGATCCCCCAGATCGGGGGGATGTTCCGGGGAGACCGGGCCCGGAAGCGGACCCTGGTCCGCTATGGGTTCCGGCTCCCCTCCGCCCTCGACAACCGGCCCCTGAACTTCTCCGAGTTTGAAGACCGGGTCAACCAGGCGGTCTATGTCTCGGCCACCCCGGCCGACTATGAGCGGGAGAAGTCCGGTGGGGTGGTGGTGGAGCAGATCATCCGGCCGACCGGTCTGATTGATCCCGAGATCCTGGTCCGGCCGGCGGAGAACCAGGTTGACGATCTGCTGCAGGAGATCCGGGTTCGAGTGAAACGGGGGGAACGGGTCCTGGTCACCACCCTGACCAAACGGCTGGCCGAGCACTTAAGCGAGTACTACCGGGAGAAGGGGGTCCTGGTCAAATACCTCCACAGCGATATCACCACCCTGGAACGGTCGGAGATTATCCGGGACCTGAGGCGGGGGGAGTTCGATGTCCTGATCGGGATCAACCTTCTGCGGGAAGGGCTTGATCTCCCCGAGGTCTCCCTGGTGGCGATCCTTGACGCCGACCGGGAGGGTTTTCTCCGCTCGGAACGCTCCCTGGTCCAGACCTGCGGCCGGGCGGCCCGGAACCTTGAGGGAAAAGTCTTGATGTACGCGTCGAAAAGGACCGCGGCGATGGAGGGGGCGATCGCCGAGACCGGCCGGCGGCGGAAGATCCAGGATGCCTACAACCGGGAACACGGAATTACTCCGGAGTCGATCCGGAAGGATATCTCGGATGTCCTCCACTCCATCTATGAGGCCGATTATGTCCGGCCGCCGGCAATTGCCGAAGGGGAGGGGGGATACCTCGATCCGAAAGAGACCGCTCGGAAGGTGCGGGAACTGGAGCAGGAGATGCGGAAACTGGCCCGGGAGTTTAAGTTCGAGGAGGCCGCCGTGGTCCGCGACCGCTGGCTGCGTCTCCAGGAACTCGATCTGGGCCTGGGGTAGGGCGCCTACCGGTCCGGTACTCTCTTGACATATTCAGTGTCTGAACAAAAAACCTTAAATCACATAGAATTTGTCATTGCGGCGAATGGATTGATGAAGCAATCTTCTCGCGAAATAAACAGATTGCTCCGTCGTCCCTTTTCGCCATAACCCGGCTTCTAAGGCTTTTGTTCAAACGCTATTTATCAACCCGATAGGAATCGGCGATCCGCTGGTGAAACTCCGTAATTACGATGCTGAATAAAGAACATATCCAGAGACTCCCCACACTCCCCGGCGTCTATCTGATGAAGGACTCTTCCGGCCAGGTCCTCTACGTGGGGAAGGCGGACAATCTCCGTTCCCGGGTCGGCAGTTACCTCCGTCCCACCGGGGACAACCGTCCCCAGATCCCCCGGCTCCGGGCCCGGGTTGACTCCGTTGACTTCCTGGTCACCGATACCGGGAAGGAGGCCCTGATCCTGGAGAACAACCTGATCAAGAAACACCGCCCCCGCTACAATGTCTATTTTCGGGATGATAAGACATATCTCAGTATCCGGATCGATCTTCGGGTCCCTTTCCCCCGGCCGGTCCTTGTCCGCCGGGTCAAAGCAGACGGGGCGCTGTATTTCGGCCCTTATGTCGCCGGCTATTCCCTGAAGCAGACGCTGCGTTTCCTCCAGAAGATCTTTCCTTACCGGATCTGCTCCGACAATGTCTTTCGCTGCCGGTCCCGGCCCTGTCTCTATCACCAGATCGGCCGCTGCCCGGCCCCCTGCCGGGGAAAAATATCCCCGGAAGAGTATCGCGAGATCATCGATAACCTGATTCTCTTCCTCCAGGGGCGGGCCGGGGAACTTCTCCGTGACCTCCGCCGTCGCCTGAAAGCCGAGGCTGGGGAGCTGCGCTACGAGGCGGCGGCCCGGACCCGGGACCGGATCCAGGCGATTGAGCAGACACTGGAGAAGCAGAAGATCAACCGGGTCGATCCCCGGGACCGGGATGTGATCGCCCTGGAGAGCAGTCCGGACGGCTCGGTTTTTCAGGTCCTCTCCATCCGGAGAGGGAGGATGCAGGATGGCCGGAATTTTTTCTTTGACTCTCTCTTCCCCGATCCGGTCTCGACCCTGGAAATCTTCTTGCTCCAGTTCTACGAGGGAGCGAACCTCCCCCCCGACGAGATCATCCTCCCTTTCACCCCGGCCTCGGCCGAAGTCCTCCAAGAGATTCTCCGGGAGCGGAAGAACGGGCCGGTAGCATTGACCGTTCCCCGGCGGGGGATGAAGCGGGGCTGGCTTGAACTGGCAAAAAAGAACGCCCAAGTCGCTCTGGCCCAGCGGATTGCCGTCCCTGGGCCCCGGGAAATCCTGGAAACATTGCGGGAGAAACTCGGGCTCCGCCGCCGCCCGGAGGTCATTGAAGTCTTCGATATCTCCAACTTCGGGGGCCGGGAGGCGGTGGGGGCGAAGGCGGTCTTCCGGGGTGGGGAAAAATCCCCCGCCGACTATCGGCGCTACCGGATCCGGCTCAAGGAGACCCCCGATGATTACGCGATGCTCGCCGAGGTTCTTGGCCGTCGGCTGAAGCGGGCTGCGGCGGACGGGTCCTGGCCGGATCTGATCGTGGTTGACGGAGGCAAAGGGCAGCTCAATGCCGCCCTTCGGGTCCGGGAAGAACTCGGGGCGGAATACCCCGATGTGGTCGCATTGGCCGAGGAGAAGCGCCTCTCCTCGAGCCGGACGGTCCGGGATCGGGTTTTTATCCCCGGGAGAAAGAATCCGGTCAATCTGCGCCCCGGTTCGCCGGCACTTCTCCTGCTCTGCCGGGCTCGGGACGAAGCTCACCGTTTCGCGGTTACTTACCACCGGAAGCTGCGCCGGGAGAAGAGCCTCTCCTCCCCGTTGGACCGGGTGGCGGGGATCGGCCCGGTTCTCCGGCAGCGGCTTCTGGAGCGGTTCGAGTCGGTGGCCGGGATCCGTGCGGCGACTGTAAAAGAACTGGCTGAGGTCAAGGGGATCAGTCGGCGGTTGGGGGAGAAGATTATTGCCGACTTGAAACCGGCCGGGGGGGAGTAAATGCCGAAGGGGGGATTCGAACCCCCACGAGGTTGCCCTCACATGGCCCTGAACCATGCGTGTCTGCCAGTTTCACCACTTCGGCGGATTGAGAAGACAATCTAAAGCAAATCCGGCGATCTGTCAAGAGTGTGGCGAGGAAAAGGCGAAAGGAAAGACGGCAGAGGGAAAAAAGTTGAATTCTGCCGCCCGGGTTGTTATAAAGTTAGCTAACGCCCGGAGCCAAGCGGTCCCGGAGCGATGGCCGACAAAAATTATGTGACCACCGGGAAGATTGAGGAATAAAAGATTGTTCGGGCGGAGTCTTTCTCCGTTATTCCCTATAGTATCCTGGTGGTTAAATGTGAGGAATGAACGAGTCGTGGAAGCAGGAGGCGTAAGATGAGACAGAGGTTGATTCTGGTTTTTTGCGTAGCGGCGATTGTTTCCCTGGGGGCGGGCTTTCTGGCCGGTTGCGGTCGGGAGGAGAGCGGGGAAAATATTCTGGCCCGGGTTGACGGCCTTTCGATTTCCTTAGATGATTTCCGCCGGGAATGGACCAATCAGCCTCCGCCATCTCCCGGAGTTCCTCCGGAGAGAGTGGAGCGGTTTCTCGACGATATGATCGCGGAAAGACTCTTCCTGCTGGAGGCTCGGCGTCGGAAGGTTGACCGGGATGAGGACCTGCGCCGGGAAGTGGAGCGTTATCGGGAACAGCTGATGGTGGAAAAGCTGCTTGGCCAAGAAGTTCTTACCGTCCCTGCTGTCTCCCCGGCCGAGGTGGAGGAGTTCTGGGCCGCTCACCGGGAACTTTTTGCTGTCCCCGAGCTGATCCGGCTCAGCCATATCCTGATCCGGCCCGGGGAGGACGAAAGTGAGGAGGAGGTCATCGAGCGGGTCCGGGAGATAAAAATTCAGTTGGAAGGCGGGGCGGATTTCGCCGAACTGGCCCAGGAGGTCTCGGACGGCTCGAGCGCGGTCCGGTCCGGAGATCTTGGTTATTTCCGGGAGGAACAGATCCTCCCCGAGTTTCGGATTGCGGCCGGGGAGTTGGCGAGGGGAGAGATCAGCGATCCGATCGGGACCGAGTACGGTTATCATCTTCTGACAGTGACTGATCTCAAACCGCCCCGGCAGAAGACCCTGGAGGAAAGCCGGCAAGAGGTGACGGCGATCCTGCTGGCGGAAAAGCGGAAGACCCGATTTGAAAGCGTCCGCGCTGCCCTCGCCGAAACCAGCTCGATCCGGAAGAATCACGATCTCATCGAACATCTCCAGGTCGAGCAGAACCGGGCCCTGTTCTCTGCGCCGGGGTCCGAGATGGGAAGCCGATGATCTTCTCCGCGATCTCCATCGGATTGTCCGCTCTCCTCCTTCTGGCCGCCCCGGTCGAGGAGAAGATCGAATCCCGGGTCAACGACGCCATCCTGACTACCGGCGAGCTGAACCGGATGCTGGCACCGCTTTTCAGCCAGTACGACCTCTCGCTCCGGGGGGCGGAACTGGAGCGCCGGATGGATCAGGCCCGGGTGTCGGCGGTGGAAAGCTGGATCGAGAACCAGCTGATCCTCCAGGAGACCCAGTCCCAGGAAGGGTTTCGGATGGATCCAATGGAGGTGGAGCGGATGTTCGAGGAGGAGCGGAGCCGGTTTGAGACCCGGGAAGAGTTTGACCGGGCCCTAAAAATGGAGGGGATTACGGAGAGAGAGTTCAAGAAGATGCTCGAAGAGCGCTACAAGGTCCGGGCCCTGACGTACCAGAAGGTGACCGGGCTGATCTCGATCTCTCCCCTCCGGATCAAGGAATATTACCGGGACCGCGAATCCGATTACCGGGAAGGAGAGATGGCTCGGATCAGTCTGATCCTGATCCAATCCGGGGATACGCCGGCCCGGAGAGAGGCGGCTCGGGAGCTGGCCCAATCGCTGCTGGAGGAACTGGGAAACGGGGCCGACTTCGCCGAACTGGCCCGACGCCATTCCACCGGTCCCCGGGCCGAGCAGGGCGGTGACTTTGGTCTGATAAAGAAGGGAGATTGGAAGCCCCAGCTCGATCAGGCTGCCTTCGAGCTTGAGGTGGGGGGGTACAGCGGGCTGATCAAGAGCGACGAGGGTTATTATATTCTCTACTGCGCCGGAAAGAAAGAGGCCTCTCGGAAACCGTTGGAAGAGGTCTATGAAGAGATCGAGGACCAGCTTTTCCGGCAGGAGTACGAACGTCGCTACCAGTCCTGGATCGAAGAGTTAAGGGGCCGGGCCCACGTGGTGGCGGGGGAATGACCTGACCTGTTTAAAACCCTTCTCCTTCCCGGTAAAAAAGACAGATCGCTATTGCTATCGGGGTTGATAACTGATCGTTACCCTTCACTTTCGGGATCAATCGCGATAACGATCCTTACCAAGACCTAAATTGAGCGATTCTATGCGGCGAACTGCACCAATCTTTTGCGTCCGA
>CAYXKT010000016.1:2594-31467 GCA_964465735.1 uncultured bacterium | reverse complement strand
TGAAACGTGCTAAGATTTTGCTGGCCGACGGGTTGCGAAAACCGCAGCCATATCCGGGAGATATGGCGAGGATTTTCAATATCCGTTCGGACGCAAAAGATTGGCGCAGTTCGCCGCATAGAATCGCTCAATTTAGGTTAGGATAAGTTAACATCGTATCCTGCCACTGTTCCGGTTCGTGGAAAAACCGGATCGCGGAAGGAAAGGAGGTAAGATATGTTTGGATTTAGATTGCTGGCGGTTATTCTTGGCCTACTGTGCCTGGCGGCGACCCTTTCGATGGCCTTTTTCGAATCTCCCCGGATGGCTCACGGCAGCGAGTTCTTCGTCCGTCATTTTGTCCCCGACGCTTCGGTACGAAATTTTATCAAGTCGGAAGACCCCGCCGAAATCAAGGTCAAAAACCTGATCAAGTTTATCCTGACCGGCCTGGCGATCTCCACCCTGGCCACCGGACTGCTCTTCTTCGCCGCGGCGGTCAATCCTCTCCGGATGCGCCCCTTTATCATTGTGGTAATGATCTCGACCGTGGCCGGGATTGCCGCCGTTCTCTGGCAAGGGATAAGGCTCGGGATCTTCAAGTCCTGGTGGATCGGGGACGCGGCCGCCGGACTGCTCCTCCTGATCCTTCTGGCCGCTCTCTTCCCCCGCAAGCAGACTGTTGCTGTCCAACCGGCGGGAGAGAGAAAGGGAGCAGCAGAGGATTAGACTGCTACCACTGCCGGGTTCAAGCCGGGTTAAAAACCGCGATCTCGGCAATTGTCTTCCGGGAGGTGGGCGTTGATTCATCCTCGGCCGGATAGCCCAGGGGAATGAGCGCGATCGGTCTTTCCTCTTTCGGCAGGGCCAGGTGCTTCTTCACAGCCGGCCCGTTGAACCAGCCCACCCAGCAGGTTCCCAGCCCCGCTTCCGTTGCCTGAAGCACCAGGTGCTCGACGGCAATCCCGAGATCGATCAGAGGATAATTCTTCCCCTGGAAGCGGCCGGCTAAATCGGGAAGCAGCTTGCCTCGCCGGGAGATAGCGAGGATTATCACCGGTGCCTGTTTGATGAAACTGCTGGTCCGGTAAATCCCGGAGACGGCCGCCCGGCAAAAATTTTCCTTCCGTTCCCGGTCATCAAAGACCAGAAATTTCCAGGGTTGGCCATTACAGGCTGAAGGGGCCAACCGGGCCGCCTCCAGACAGAGCTCGATCTGCCCCCGCTTGACCGCCCGTTCACTGAAATTCCGGACTGAGCGCCGCTTCTTAACCAGTTCCAGAAACATATCCTACCCCCTCGGTTTTTATTTACTGATTATATTGATCACTCTGTTAGATCCCCCCCCTTTATTTAACCACTAATCTTCACAAATCTTCGCCCGAAAAGATCACCGATTACCGGTTTTTTATCCCCCGCCAACCCCTAAATCTCAATCAAACGAGCTTCCATCGTGGTGGTATCGAGCAGGGCGGCGCCGGCTTTTCCGGTAATCCAGCCTCCGCCTTCACCCGGATTGACCACCAGAGTCTTTCCCCGGCGGGTAATCTCGGACTTATGGGTATGGCCATAAACAATCACATCGTAATACCCACTGGCGGCCAGGGCATCGAGCATATCCGGCTCGTGAATCAGGAGGAATTTCTTTCCGTCCAGAGTTCCTTCCCAGCGTTTCTGGTGGAGGGTGCCGATCTTTTGAAAGCGTTCGGTGAGATAAAGCTTGTCGCCGTCATTGTTGCCGAAAACCCCGATCAAAGGAGCTTTGAGGGCGGAGAATTCTTTGGCCGTGATCGGAGAGATGATATCCCCCCCGTGGAGGACGACCCCGACCTCTTCCTGATTGAAGATCTCGACCGCCAGCCGGATCTTCTCCATATTTTCGTGTGTATCTGAGATAATTCCGATCTTCATTGCTTTTTGCCTCCCTATTTCCGCTTCCGGACAATTCTTTCTGCTATTAGTGGATCAATCAGGTCTTGCTGATCCGGATTATTCTAAATATTTTCGGCGCTCCGGACAAGTATTTTCCCTGAGAAGGCCGAATAGAACTTGCGGTTTGAGTCGCTGGCGGATAAATTGTTTCCAGTTAACCACTCAGGGAAGACGGAGAAGCAATCTCAACCTGGAGTGTCGCGTCTCATAGCAGATGAGACTGGTATCTAACATAATGGGTAAATTGCGCTACTAAAATTACGCGGGTTCCCAAAGGAAATACTGTCTCGGATTATTATCCGGCACTCCGTTGGAGTGCCGCTAAGAGTTGCCGGCGGCGTCTTTTATCCCGGGGTTGCACCCCGGGCTCTGATGTGGGACGCCGTTCACGTCCCTTCAGTTACCCCAAAGGGGTAAAACATCATAGCCCGGCGAGAATCGCCGGGATCAAAATGGATCAGCAGCAATTAATCAGCCCCCTGAAGGGGGGCCAGATCAAAACCGAATCTCCAATTGAGATTGTCCTTGTGACATATTTTTTCAAGAGAGTGAGGCGTGAGTCTAATTTAAGGTGAAACGCCAGTCTCATTGAAAATGAAACGCGACAGTTTTTCCATCTTTAGTCTTCAGCCTGATAACCTGAGTATTTCCGGTTTCTGATCAGAGCTTCACCTCCGGATTTTTTCGCTGTCAACCGGAATTTATCCGAATTATGAAAATCCGAAAGACTCAATACTGGTTCGCCGCCCTCCTGGCTGGTATCTTTCTACTCCCAACTTCTTCTGCCGGCAAGGAAGCGCCCCCGGCAGGCCAGGGGCCTCCCTCCCCCTCCCCGGCCGCAACCCCCTCGCCCCCCCCCACCCCCCGGCCGATCCACCTGACACTCTACTTTCGCCGGCCGGCCCGGATCGTTCCGATTTATTGCCCGGATAGAAAAGTAACAATCCCGCGGGATGATTTCGAGATCTGCGATGAAACCCCCTGGCTGACCGAGGCCGATGTGGAGGGGATCTCCTATCAATCGGAAGACGAGTCTCAACAGCTCCGGCTGCACCTCAAACCGGGGGGGAAAAGAAAATTCGCCGAGGCGATGATGGGCAATGTCGGCCGGACGGTCATTGTTGTCCTTGACAACACGGTCCGATCTACCGCACAGATGAAGCCGTTGACCCGGAAGGACCGGATGGATTTCTCGGGTGATTTTTCCGCTGAGGAGCTAAAACAACTGCAGGAGCATATTCAATTCAAGCCCAGCCCATCTCCCATCCCCTCACCTCTCCCGATCGCGACCCCCCGGAAAAGGTTTATCTTTAAATGACCCGGCTGTGGAGAATACTCGCGCCGACCATACTTTTCGCCCTCCTTCCGCCACTGGCGAGCCACGGGCGTTTCGATCCGGACCGTTATCTTGGCACCCGCTGGTACGGGGTCTATCTCTTCGGGGAAAAGATCGGTTACGGGACTATGTCGCTGGAGAAAACTACCCGGGATGAAAAGCCGGCCTACCGGACTGAACTCCAGCTCAAATACCGACTCAATCTCGGCGGCAGCCGGCAAGAGTTAACCCAGGTGGAAGAAAAGATCTATCTCCCGGAGCAAGGACTGGCCTCCTTCACTACTGACAATGAATCGCCACTGGGAAAGATCTCATTTCGCGGTCATCGGGAAGGAGGGGAATTCCGAGTGGAGACCCCCACCGGTGAGCGAACCACCCCGGCTATCGGAGAGACTCTGGCCGACTCCCTGGCCGACCTGGAACTGATCCGCCGGGGTCCCGCCCCGGGGGAATCCGTCACCGCGACCATCTTCGAAACCACTCTCCTGTCGCCGGTCACCGTTACCCATACTGTCGAGGAGATTGAGGAGCGGTTCCCGGGCGGGGTGTCCCTAATCTTATACCGGATCCGGTCGGATTTTCCCGAACTCGGCACCTCCACCACCTCGATAATCGACAGTGAACTACGGACCCGGGAAAGCACTCAGGGGATAATCACCATCCGGGAGGCGGAGGAGGAAATCGCCCGCGACCTGGATCACCCGGGCGACCTGATCCTGGCCTCCGCCGTCCGCCCCAACCGGCCTCTGGCCAACCCCCGGAAGATCCGTCGTCTCCACCTGCGGCTGTCCGGGATCAGCGACCCGGAACTGATTATCAACTCGCCCCGCCAGGCCTACAATAAAATCGGGCCGGATTCCTACTATCTCAAGATCTCTTCCCCTCCCCCCACCGCCGACCCCCCGCCGCCGCTGCCGATTCTCGACCCCGCCCGGACGGCAGATTTAAAAGCCACCGCCTATATCCAATCCGACCACCAGACCATCGAGAATCTGGCCAAAATAATTATCAAGGAGGAGAAGGATTCCCGTCGAGTCGCCGAAATGCTCACCGGCTGGGTATTTAAAAACCTGAAGAAGACCTTCTTAGCCACGCCGATCCCCAACGCGGTCGATGTCCTGAAGCGAGGAGCGGGCGACTGCAAGGCTCATTCGATTCTTCTGGTCGCCCTGGCCCGCTCAGTCGGCCTCCCCGCCCGGACTGTAACCGGACTGGTGGCGATGAACGACGGACTCTTCTACTATCACCAGTGGGCCGAACTCTTCACCGGAAAATGGACCCCCGCCGATCCCGTCTTTGGTCAGATCCCGATTGACGCCGGCCATATCGCGTTCAACCGGTCCGGATTGACCGGACAGCTCCGGCTATTAAACCTGATCGGCGAAGTCCGGATCGAGGTTCTGATTGTCTCCCGAGCGGATTAATCACCTGCCGGGCCGGCCGGCCGGGGTATAGGGGAGATTGCTCCGAAATTATGGCCGGAAAGAATATGACAATCCAGCAGGGCCCAATGCGCTCCAGCGACTTAACTCTCCGATAGTGAGTGGCGGATGGGGGATAGAATCCCCTAATCGTGAAGAATTAACCCCAGCAGGTTGCCCTGATCGTCCCGAACTGTCCGGTCAACCGCTTGTAAAATTTGCCGGGTCTTATCGTGTTGCTCGGGGGAAAGTTCGGATAGAAATTTGTTTCGAGCCGGCCCATCCCCCTTGTCATCTGTAGATCGGAGATACTCGAGCAATTCTTCCGAGATGGCTCCTTCCGAACCCGACTGAAGAATCTCGGCGGCCCGGCCGGTGGCCAGGACCACCCGGCCCTGAGGATCGAACGCCGCCAGAGAAAGCCCGACCGCCCCCAGCAACCCTTCAACCCGTCCCAGATCCTCCTCCAGCCGAGCCCGGGCGGCCTCGGCATTTTTCGTCCGCCCGGAAGTCTCCCGCTTAAAAACTCCAGCCAGATAGGCCGTCACCTCATCCACCGGTTTTTTCCCGGAAAGACCATCAGCCAGGGCTTGCTCAATCTTTTCGACCACCGGCCGAGGCGCTCGAGGACGCCGCTTTCTTTTCTTTTTAGGCTTTTGCGCCGACACCGGAACGGTGGAAATTCGGGAGAGCAGTTTCTCCAGGTCAGCCTCGGAGATCCCCTTTTCCCGAAGTACGGCCTCTATACGCGGCAGCAAGTTACTCTCAGTATCGCGCTCCAGGATATTCCGCAAAAGCTGCTCGGTCCGCTTCAGCCCTTTCTCGTCCTTTAAGTACTCCTTAGCCACCATATTGGTCTGGTGGTTGTCAATAAAAGCGGTCACCGTGGAGGTGATCTCTTCCACAAAACGGGTCACCGACTTCGAACTCTTCAACCCCGCCGACCGGGATTTCAATTCCCGCTCCAGAATGAGCAGCGATTGAGCCATCGGCCGACCTGCCTCCTCCCCATCCCCTCCGTCGCGCTCGGCCAGCCGGACCCCCAGGGTCTTGATCGAGCCGAGCAGGGCGTCCAGGGCCGCCTGGCGTTTCTCCTGGCCATCGGTAACTTCCTGATCATCGAAATATTTGATCATCGCCACCATCTGGTCGGCGACTCGAGCCGGATCGGCCCGGATCTCATCGAGCAGCCATTCCCGGTCAGCCTGTTTACTGAGCAGGGACTGGGTAAGGTTATCCAGCAACTCCTGTTGCCCATCGGTTTTACCCGCCGCCGAATCGAAAACCTGGGCATCGCGGGAGACGATCTTCTTGTCCTCATCCAGGCGGACATAGCGAATCTGGTTGATTGAGATATGCTTCACGCCCAATTCCCTGATCAAGGCCCGGGCGCCCTGGAGCCGTTCCACCTCTTCCTTATTCAAAGTGAGGATCCGAAAGAAGACCGCCAACTCCCTCAAGGTCAGACCGCGGAGAAAGGAGAAACCATTGATCCTCAGCCCTCGCAGATCCCGGGCCAGTTGTTCCACCATCGGGTTCCTCTCCTCGACCGCGAGACCCTGGAAAAGCAGGGCGGTATTGGTAATATCGATGGTGATCCGCTCCCGGATATTAAGCAACTCGGTTATCTCCCGGTGGGTAGCAGCCAGTCGACTGCGAGCGACCTGGTGATCAAAGGAATAGAGGTTGAGTTGGGAACGAGTGAGACAGAGCGCTTTAAGCAGGCCTCCGATCCGCTCCACCTCAAGAGGGGGGAGGGGCGCGGGGGAAGAAGAGTTGTCCTGGTCCACATTCATAGCAGCCTTTTGTACTGACAATCTACCCGAAATTCAATGTTTTACTCTCGAGAGATAAATTACCGATGATACCGAGAGCGGCTCTACCGGAGTTCTGTCCAACTAAGGCGAATAGTGATTATGGTTGAACTTTCAATAACACATCCGCCTCCGGAGGAAAAGGGGAATCGGTTGCCGGGACGGCCGGATCCGAGTAATATTATTCTATGCCGAAAGCCTCTTCAGCCCCAAGCCTTATCCTCCTCGGCCTGGCCGGGATCATCCTCGCCGGTTGTATCTCCGGAGGTCTCCGCGAACCCCGGCTCACGGTCTGGGCCACCGGGGACAGCCTCCAGGTATTCCCCGATACCCCTTACCAGGATGGGAACCACCACTGGAACGGGCCTAACTCAGCCGTAACGGTATCCGGCGCAGCCAATGAGTGGGTGGCTTTCCAGTTGGTGCTCCGCTCGGATTCGACCGCGAATAATATCGGAGTCGAGATCGACCGACTATCGACGGGGGCCGAGCGGATCGCCAAGGAAAACATCCGGCTCTTCCGAGAATATTACATCCGGGTCAGGAAAGCCACTCCTCGTCAGGGCTCGACCGGGCCCGGTCTTTATCCCGATCCCCTGATCCCTTTTTACAACCCCTACAGCAAAATCGGAGAGAAACTGGCCCTCCCCCTGACCCTGGAACGGAATAAAAACCTGCCGGTCTGGGTCGATATCTTTATCCCCCCGCAAACTCCCCCGGGAGAATATACCGGGACCATCCGGATCACCCACCGAGGAAAAGCAGTCAAGAAACTCCTTCTCCGGCTCCGGGTCTGGGACTTCGAGCTCCCGGCGAAAAAAACCCTCCAGGTGTTTTTCGACCTTTATTCCTTCCGCTGGTCCCGAGGCGAGAAAATCCCCTTCGCCCTCAACAACCGGGCTTGGGAGGTCTTGAGCCGCTACGAGATTATGGCCCACGAACACGGCTTCAGCAATGGTCACTGGGACCTGATGCCGGATGGGATCACCGCCGATGGTCCGGTTGACTGGACCCGCTACGACCGCTATCTAGGCACCGTTGTCGATGGCAGCCTCTTCCCCGGCGGCCACCCCCCCGCCTGCTGGGAACTCCCCTTCCCGGAAAACTGGAGACCGGGTGAAGATATTTTACGAAACTATACCCGGGAGGTGGTCCGTCACTGGGAGGAGAAAGGCTGGGATCTTGGTTCCGCCTTCGCCTATATCTGGGACGAAAAGGGCCCCTCTTATCCGGACGTGCTAAAGACCGGGAAGATCCTCCGGGAAGCCTCCGGCGGAAAGATCAATTATTTCTATACTCACGGTCCCCATCCTGATCTTTACGGGCTAATCGATTGGTGGGCGCCCCGGGCCTCCCAGTACTACCCGGCGCAGATCCAGGAGCGGCAGGGACTGGGGGAGAAAGGTTTCTTCTATCACGGCGGTGAGCCCTCGGTCGGACTGATGTGTCTGGACGCGATCGGTCTGGCCTTCCGGACCTGGTCCTGGATGGCCTGGAAATATCGGGTTGACGGGTTCTTTGGTTGGGCCGCCAACTTCTGGGGTGAAGAACCCTACCTCGATCCGGTCAGTATTTATGAGAATAACGGCAATCTTTATGTCTATTACCCGGGGGCGCAGCTCCCCTCGATCGGCTACCCGGCCATCAAGGGACCGATCCCCTCCTTCCGGATCAAGATGGTCCGCAGGGGTATCCAGGATTACGAGTATTTTCATCTCGCCCGGAGTCTCGGCCTGAACCCCGATCCCCTGGTTGACTCGATCGTCCGCCGGGGGTTGGGGGAGACCGGGGCTTACGGGATCGATCCCGGCGCCTGGTCCCGGTTCCCGGAGGAGTGGTATCGGGTCCGGGACGTCCTGGGGGAGATGATCGCCACCCGGGTCCGTTAACCCGATCACCTCAAGAAAGTTTGTCAAAACCCGCCGGCAGTGGTATATTTTTTGCCTGGCAGCTGTCCGGAGAGTAGCTTTTGTCCGTGTCCCCGGAATCGCCGATCGGAACGTGTAAGATAGTCTCAAAGCTTTATGAAAACGGATAAAACCACAGGGGACACCGGGGTGATAAGAAGGAGCGGATCAGATCCCCTCACTCGGAAGCGATGGAAGATAATATATCTTGTGTCATCGTCACTACTCTGATATTCCAATCTTCTTTCTCCGACCTGATTGATGTCTGAACAAAAACCTCAAATCACAGATAGAGTCTGTCATTGCGAGGAACGAAAAAACAGCCCCCGCAGGGCGGCGACACCCAATTTCTCTTTGATAGATCCGGATATAGCCAAGAAAATGATATTGCCGGGGTACGCTGCGGGGAGCAAGGGTTACTTGCCCTGAGTTATTTTATTTTGATTCCTTCTGTGTTCTCTGGGGGTATTTTTTCAGAACGCCGGACTAATTATGGAGGTTTGAAATGATGCTGGGCAAAAAAATCCGCTTGGAAAGAATCATCAGCCGCCAAACCGGACGGACGGTAGTGGCCCCGATGGACCACGGGGTCACCCTGGGCCCGATCCGCGGGCTGGTCAATATGCGGGAGATGGTCAATGAGGTCGCCCGGGGAGGCGCCAACGCAGTCCTCGGCCATATGGGCCTGCCTCTTTACGGTCACCGGAGATACGGCCGCGACCTGGGGCTGATCCTTCACCTCTCGGGTTCCACTGTCTGGTCCCCTGACCCCAATACCAAGGTCCTGGTCAATTCGGTCCAGATGGCGCTGAAGATGGGGGCGGACGCGGTCTCCATCCACGTCAACATCGGAGCCGGGGACGAATGCGGGATGCTCCGCGACCTGGGCGCGGTCTCGGTAACCGCGATGGAGTGGGGGGTCCCCCTGCTGGCAATGATGTACACCCGGGGAGAGAAGTTCAACAACGAATGTGACGTCAAGGGGGTCAAACACGCCGCCCGGATCGCCGCCGAACTTGGGGCCGACATCGTGAAGGTAAACTACACCGGTTCGGTTGACAGCTTCCGCCAGGTGGTGGAAGGCTGCCCGATCCCGGTGGTAATCGCCGGGGGGGAATTGTCGGACAACGAAGAGCAGCTCTTAACTCTGGTCCGGGAATCGCTGGAGGCCGGGGGAGCCGGGGTTTCGGTGGGAAGAAATGTCTTTCAGCACCCCCGCCCCCGGTTGATGATGAAAGCGATCTACCGGATGGTCCACAAAAACATAACAGTTGAAGAGGCTCTGGCAATCATCAACCCGGCCTGACCTGGGAGCTGAACCGGAAATCCGGTCAGGAATTCGGGGAGAAGGCAACTGGAAAAAGGAAATTGAATATCCCATACCAACCGGGAAATTTGACCAGACAGTAACCTGATTCAAAGGAAAACAACCAATGAAACTACTGATTACCGTCACGCTCGCGAGCGCCCTGTTGATCGGCCGGGTCCTACCGGCCCGGGCCGAAACAGAAGCAACCACCCCCGCCCCGTCTATCTCCTTTGAGGAGACCGTCTATAACGCCGGGGATAGCTGGGAAGGCGAGATTGTCTCCCACGCCTTCAGCTTCACCAATACCGGAGACGCCGAACTGAAAATATCCCGAGTCCGGAGTTCCTGTGGTTGCACGGCAAGCAACCTCTCCAGCGACACCATCGCCCCCGGGGAGAGCGGAGAGATCCGAGCCTCGTTCAATACCCGCCACTACCGGGGCCAAAGATCTCAGCCGGTCTATGTCACCTCCAACGACCCCGCCAACCCCACTGTCCAGCTGCAACTGGTAACCACGGTCAAGACCATCGCCACCTTCAATCCGGCCCATCTCCAGTTCGGTCAGGCAGTTCACGGTCAGGGGGCGACCCGGGAGACAACCCTGGTCTTCGATGGGGAACCCTTCCCCATCCGGGAAATCTCCGTCCAGCCCGATTTCTTTCAGGCCCGCATTCTCGAGCCGGGAGAAGAAACCGGGGAAGACAGCTCGATCCGGATCGAGGTTACCCTCAGCCGGGAAGCTCCGATCGGCCATCAGCGGGGAACCCTGACCGCCCGGATCGACCACCCCCAATCACCCGAAGTCACTGCCCGGGTGATGGCCGCGGTCGAGGGAATCATCACCTATACACCCCGGATGATCTTTTTCAGCCGCCAGGATCTGGAAGAGCAGGCGGTCAAGATAGTCACCCTGACCAACAACGGCGACCAACCGATCGCCATCCGGGAGGTGAGTTTCGGAATCCCCCAGTTCCAAGCCGAGGTCAAAACAATTCAACCGGGAAAGCAGTTCGAGGTTGAGATCCGGTTAATGACCGGGATCGAACCGGAACGTTACTCGACGGAACTGACGATCGAGACTGACCTGGCCACGCAGGAACGGATCACGATCCCCCTGCGGGCAAATCTCCTCCCCTGAGATGAAGCGATTCAGATTTTATCCACTTCTCCTGGCCGCTTACCCTGTCCTCGCCCTCTTCGCCGCTAACCTCGGTCAGGTCCGGCTAAAAGAACTCTGGGGTCCGCTTTTGATCACGGCGGGGGCGGCGGCGGTCCTTAACCTGCTGCTGACCCCGGTCCTCAAGGATAGCGGGAAGGCCGGACTGGTCACCGCCCTGCTCGTTCTTGGCTTCTTCTCTTACCGTCACTTCGTCGACTTTCTCCGAGACCTGCCTTTTTATCTCCCGGCCGGTCTGATCTTTGCCGGGGTCGTCGTCGGTGTCCTGACGGCGATTCTCTGCCTCAGCCGCCGGGCCGGAAAGGGATTGCCGGCGGCCACTCGGATTATGACCGTGATCTCTTTCGTCCTTCTGACCCTTCCCCTCTCCCGGATCGTTCTCTTCCAGATCCGATCCCGTTCCAAACCTTCTGCGGTCCTTCCGGCCGAAGCGGAGGGGATAGGAACGGCCGTCGAACGAGATTATCTGCCCAATATCTTCTACATTATTCTCGACGGTTATGGACGCGGGGACATCCTGGAGAAAGTCTACGATTACGATAACCGCGATTTTTTGAAGATGCTCGAGGAGAAAGGATTTTATGTCGCCGAGGGAAGCGCCTCCAATTACTGCCAGACCGTCCTCTCAGTAGCCTCTTCGCTGAATTTCCAGTACCTGGACGACCTGATCGAAAGAATTGGAGCTGATAACCTGGAGCGGCAGCATCTCACCGAGATGATGAATGAAAACCGGGTCTTCCGTTTCCTCAAACAGTTCGGCTATACTACCGTAGGCTTCGACGCCGCCGGACCTTATTCCCCGGCCTGGGTGAGAAATCTCGACCGGTTTTACCCCTTTAGTGAAGATCAGCGCCTGACCCTGCCCTGGAGTAATTTCTCGGCCGCCCTGATAAATTCCACCCCCCTGTCCTGGCTTTTCCGGAAGAACTTTCTTCAACTGCTCAGCTGCCCTTATGATGTCCATCGGCATAAGCTGATCTCCGCTTTTGCCACTATCGAGGATTTGAGCCGGGAAGAAGGGCCGCTCTTCGTTTACGGCCACCTGCTGATCCCTCACCAGCCCTTTGTCTTCGCCGAGGACGGAACTCCCCTGACCCCGGATCGTGAATTCAATATCTGGGTCTGGGACCAATCCTTCCGAAAAGGCTACAAGTCCGGATATCGAAACCAACTGACCTACCTCAATCATCGTCTCCGGGAAATGCTGGATAACATCATCCAAAACTCGATCCATCCGCCGGTGATCATCCTCCAGGCCGATCACGGCCCGGCTCTTTATTTGGATATGAAGCGCCCCCAGAAGACCTACTTTCCCGAGCGGATGTCGATCCTCAACGCCTACTACCTCCCCGAAACCGGTTCGGCGGGACTTTATCCCTCAATCTCCCCGGTCAACACCTTCCGGGTCCTCTTCAACAACTACTTCGGAACTGACTTCGAGCTCTTAAAGGACCGCAGCTACTTCTCCTCCTGGGAACAACCCTACCGGCTCTATGATGTCACAGAAAGAATCGAGGCGACGCTATGAATGAACCGGTGATCCGGGCAGCGGGACTCCGCAAGGAATACCCCAACCTGGTGGCGGTGAGGGGGATCGACTTCCAGGTGGCCCGGGGAGAATGCTTCGGGATCCTCGGCCCCAACGGTGCCGGGAAGACAACCACAATGAATATGGTCCAGGGTTACAGTCCGCTCTCCGGGGGCAGACTCTGGGTCTTCGGGCTGGAAATCGCCAGCCGCCCTCGAGAGATCAAGGCCCGGATGGGGGTTGTCCCCCAGGAGGACAACCTTGACCCCGACCTGACCGTAGGTGAAAACCTGCGGGTTTACGGGCGCTACTTCGATATCCCGAAGAAAGAAGCCAGGCGAAAATCCGACCAACTTTTAGAGTTCGTCTCTCTCTTCGATAAGCGCGACGAGAAGATCCCGGCCCTCTCCGGCGGGATGAAGCGAAGGCTGCTGGTCGCCCGAGCCCTGGTCAACGACCCGAAATTGATCATCCTCGATGAGCCGACCACCGGTCTCGACCCCCAGTCCCGGCACTTGATCTGGCAGAAACTCCGCGGGCTGAAGAAATCCGGCGTCACCCTGGCCCTGACCACTCATAATATGGAGGAGGCGGCGTCACTCTGCGACCGGCTGCTGATTATGGATCACGGTCGGATCCTCGACGAGGGTACCCCGACGCAACTACTGAAAAGGCACGTCAAGGGCTCGGTCTTCGAGTTCGCAACCGTCGGGGAAAGGGTCGGCGAGCTGCTGGGCTGCCTGGACCGGATCGATTACGAGTCGGAGGCCGTCGGGGATACCGTCTTCATCTATACCGATGAATCCGAGGAGATCCTGCGGCGGACCGCCTGTTTCTCCGGGGTCGACTTCCTCCACCGCCAGGCGACCCTGGAGGATGTCTTTTTGAAACTGACCGGGAGGGATCTTCGAGAATGAACGGACTGCTAAAACCGCCCCGAGTCGGTCGGAGAGCCTTCAAGGTCTGGCTTCGGAACCGGGACACCTGGCTGAAATTTTATCGCTCCAGCCTGGTCGGCAACCTGGTTGAGCCGATCCTCTTTCTCCTCGCCTTCGGGCTCGGACTCTCCCAGTTCATCGCCGACATCGACGGCCTACCCTACATCAATTACATCGCCCCCGGGCTGATGCTGGCGGCGGCGATGAACGCGGCCACCTTCGAATGCACCTTCGGCGCCTATACCCGGATGTCATCCCAGAAGACCTACGACGCGATCATTGTCACCCCGGTCAGTATCGAGGAGGTAGCGGCGGGGGATATCCTCTGGGGGGCGAGCAAGGGCTTCCTCTCCGCGATCGTCATCCTCCTCGTCCTCATCCCCTGGGGGTTGGCCACCTCGCCCTGGCTGCTTCTGGCTCCATTCCTCTTTCTTCTCTCCGGACTGATGTTCGCTTCAATGGCGATGATCGTGACCGCCTTCTCACCCTCCTACGACTACTTCTCCTACTACTTCAGCCTGGCGGTCTCACCGATGTTTTTCTTTTCCGGGGTCTTCTTCCCCCTCTCCTCCCTCCCGCCCTGGGTCCAGACAGTCTCCTGGTTTATGCCCCTGACCCACGCCGTCAACATCGCCCGGGGTCTGGCCACCGGAAACCTCTCCGCTTCCCTCCTCCTCGACCTGCTCTGGATGCTGATCTTCACCCTGGCCGCCACCTGGCTGGCGATCAACCTGATCAAGAGAAGATTAATCAAGTAGCACAGGCGGCCCGCCTGTGAAAAGTTAGGTAGCAGACATTCCTGTCTGTGAAGTAAGCTCAGACCGACTCCCCAAAGAAGACGAGCTTCTATTTTCGAGACAGGAGCGCGGGGCCGCGCTCCGAGAAGATATAGTCCGCCACCGAGAAGAAGTCGGTGAAAGGGACACAGGGAAGAGACTCTTCGCGGCAATAATCGACCAGCCTCTCCCGAGCAAAGACCAGATCGGCAGTCCTTCCGGCCGGGGTATCGCTCCAGCCATCGCCGGCAAAGATCACAAAATATCCTTTGCCCTGCAGCTCCCGGACCATCTCCGCCTTCCCGATCAGGCAGTGGTCAGCGCCCAGTTCGGGATGGACGTTGAAGGCGGGAAGAAAACGGCGGTCAACAATCCGAGCCTGGTGACAGTGAATATCCTTTTCGTTCAGCCGGATCCCCCAACGGTCGAGAAGAAAACGCAGGTAGAGATCAAAACCATTGGAGACGATCAAAACTCGGCCGCCGGCGGCTTCCAGCCGGGATAGCAGCTGGCGAAAACCGGGCCGGAGCCGGGCGAAGTCGGTGACAAATTCCAAAACCTCTTCCTCACTCCCCCGGAAATACGCGGCCATCGCCAGGTAAGTCTCCTTCATCCCGATCTCCCGATCGTGGTAGGCCCGGTAAACTTCCCAGCATTTCGGATCGGCGAAACGGGTAAAGATTGCGTCGAAAATATCCTCCTCGGTGATCGTCCCGTCGAAATCAAAGACCATCGCCACCGGTTTTTGCTGAATGTCGATCTGGATATTCATCTGAAAAAAAAGGAGCCCCGGCGGTTTGCCGGGGCTCCTTGGGGAAAAAGAAACTCCCGATTATTTTTTCTTCTTTGCTGCCGCCTTCTTCACCGCGACTTTCTTCGCCGCTGTCGCCAGCGTCTTTTCCTCCTTGCCGGATCCCCGACTGAGACCAACTGCCGCGGCCGGCGCCATCTCAAAGTTGCGGGGGAAACGATAGCTTATCGGTGAGCCAAGATTACAAAAGAACCACTCCGGGGCAAAACAGGCAAGCGGCAAAATTACAGATACTTTTTCGCGAAATACTCAGACCGAGACCACGGACTTGATCTCGGGGATATCCTCCCGGATCGCCCGTTCCACTCCGTGCTTCAGAGTCATCGAGGCCATCGGGCAGCCGCCGCAAGCCCCGGTCAGCTTGACCTTGACCACTCCATCCTCGGTCACCTCAATCAACTCCACGTCACCGCCATCCCGCTGCAGGATCGGACGGATCTTCTTCAGCGCCGCTTCTACTCTTTCCTTCATTATATCAACTCCTTCAGTAACTCCGGCTCCGTTCAAACGGACGGCCGGTAGTCATCGATTGAAATTGCTTCCCGGATCCAGCAGAAGAAAGCCCTGTTTACTCCGCCGCCGGGGGCGTGAACACCCGGGCCGCCATCTCCCGATCCAGCATCAAGAGGCCTCCGCCCCGGTCACCGGCCAGTTTCAACTTCTCCACTACCGCCGTCGCCGAAGCTTCCTCCTCGACCTGCTCGGTGACAAACCAGTGGAGAAAGGTCTCACTGGCGTAGTCGCTCTCCGAGCGGGCCAGCTTGACCAACCCGTGGATCAACCCCGTCACCAGCTTCTCGTGTTCCAGGACCTCCTCGAAAACCTCAAGGATCGAAGTCCATTCGGTCTGGGGTCCCTCGATCGGTTGGAGAAGAACCCGTCCTCCCCGCTCGTTGAGATAGCCGAAAATTTTATCGGCGTGGCTGACCTCTTCCTGGGCCTGGATCGTCATCCAGTTGGCAAAACCGCTCAGGCTGACCGATTCGCACCAGGCTGACATCGAGAGGTAGAGATAAGCCGAGTAGAGCTCCTTATTGATCTGGACATTCAAAGCTTCCTGCATCTTCTCGCTGATCATAAATATCCTCCTAAGATCAAGAATGATGGCCTCGCTCGCACCAGGTCGGGCCGGGACTTGAAAACTACCAACCGGACCGGCACGATCACCCTGCCGCTAAAAACCCGGTCAGGGGATAGACGATGCGCTCAGGCTTTCCAAAGCCCGTGGATGTTACAGTACTCGCGGGCGATCGCTCCGGGGAGTTTCATCTTGAAGACTGTCTCCGGCGACTCTCCCGGCTTGAGGAAGTGGCGAGGGGCGTGCACCCCATCAGGAGAGATCAGCTGGATCCACTCGATGTAGTGAGCCTCCTGCATCGGGTGGGGCACCGAGCCGACCTTGACCACGGTCCCGCGATCAGTCTCCTCGATCACCGGAACGTGCTTCTCGGTCGTCTTATCGGCGGTCTGCTCTTTCATCAGGATCATATCCTCATTGCAGCAGACCAGAGTTCCCGCCCCGCCGTGAAGTAATTCCACGATATTGCCGCAGATCTCGCACTTGTAAATCTCAAATCTCTTCGCCATAACAAACTCCTGTATTGAAATTTTTGACTTCCGAATCCCGGATACTGAATTCTCTGCGACTACCAGTTTTCCCCCAACAACTCGAAGTGAGCTTGGGGATGGATGCAGGCGGGGCAGAGTTCGAGGGCCTCGGTTCCCTTGTGCAGGTAGCCACAATTCAGACAGCGCCAGACCACTTCCTCATCGCGCTTGAAGACCCGACCGGCCTGGATATTGTTCATCAGGTCGAGGTAACGCTTCTCGTGTTGCTTCTCGGACACCGCGATCGACTCCATCGCCTTAGCGATCGCCGCGAAACCTTCTTCCCGGGCGATCCGGGCAAAGTCAGGATACATCTCGGTCCACTCGTAATGTTCCCCGGCAGCCGCTTCCCGGAGGTTCTCAGCGGTCGAACCGATGGTCCCAAAGGGGAAAGCTGCCTCGGGCAACACAACTTCCTCGCCCCCGGTCATAAACTTGAAGAGACGCTTGGCGTGCTCCTTCTCCTGGTCGGCGGTCTCGGTGAAAATATTGGAGATCTGGACAAAACCTTCCTTCTTGGCCTTCGAGGCAAAGTAGGTATAGCGGTTGCGGGCCTGCGACTCACCGGTGAAAGCGGTCATTAGATTCTTCGCCGTCTTCGTACCTTTCAATTCCATAATTTTTCCTCCTGGTTTTTTCCGCCGTCAGGACGACGGCCGGTGGTTAGTGTTGAGCTTGCTGGCACCGGGGACAGACACCGGTAAAATTCAGCCGGTATCCGGTAACGCGAAACCCGTCCGAGTTCTCAATCAGCCCGGCCAGATCGGGCGGATCCGCCAGCTTTAGGTCGGATACCCGGCCGCAATGCCGACAATGGATATGATAATGCGGTTCGACTACCGAGTCAAATCGCATCTTCACCCCGGTGTTCTCAATTTTTCCGATCAATCCTCCCCGAGAGAGCAGCTCCAGGTTCCGGTAAACCGTCCCCAGGCTGATCCGGGGGAGGCGACACCGCACCTTCTCATACAGTTCATCCGCCGTCGGGTGACTTTTGCTTCGCCGAAGTTCCTCTAAGATAATCCGACGCTGCTTGGTTATTCTCAATTGTGTCTTCATCCGCCGGCTTCCTGATACACTTCTCTTCTGGTAACAATTATTATTATCATAATACTTAAGAGCAAGGCGGATGTCAACCCTGGTTGGGAAGATTTTCGTCTGGCCGCTCCAGTCCGCCCCCCTCTCCCTTTGCACCGGTCATCTCCAGTAACTCCAGGGAATAAGTATCGAAGCCAAGCAGGGAGATAATCAGGCCGGAGAAGCCCCCTGCTTCTACCTCTACCGCGGCCTTAACTATCCCGACCTCGGAGGCTAACCACTGGGTGGAGCGGCTGACTGTTCCGTCGTCGGAGACGGTCTCCACGGTCACTTTTAGACAATCAAACTCGCCGGCCGGAACCGTGACCTTCTCCCAACTCTCAATCTTCCCCCGGAGTCGGCTGTTGACAATCGAATTCCGATCCACCACCTCTCTTCCCTCCCACTCCCAGCTCTGGCCGATCACGACCTCGGCAGGAAAGCGGAGAAGGAACGGGTGATAGGTCCGCCGACTGGAGTAGAGAAAGGTCTTGCTTTCGGCGGAGGTTAATAAAACCCCTTCCGGGGCCAGGAGATAATTTTGCACAATATCGAGCCGGCGGGACCGGGAATCGATCGTCAATCGATCACCCTCGACACTAACTGTGGATCTGATCTCCCCCAGGTTGGAGTTGTATCTCCAGCCGAGACCGTGTTTCAGGGGGAAGTGTCCGCGCAAAGAGATGACCTCGGCGCTCTGCGCCCAAATCGGACTCGCCGACCACAATACCACCACTGAAAAAATAATTGTCGGAAGAAAGTTCAAAGACGATTATTGATGGGATTATTCGACTGACTTGGGATCAGGCCGGGATCGCTTCAGGACCATCACGGTAACGTCATCGAACTGCCCGCCCCGCTGAAACTCCGTCACCGCCTCCCGGATCCGTTGGCAGATCTCTCGCGCGGACCGCCCGGCATTCTCCCGCAGAAGTTGCTCCAACCGATGCCGTCCGAAGAGTTTGTTCTCCGGCGAGGTGGCCTCGGTCACCCCGTCGGTATAAAAGACCAGGGTCTGGCCGATCTCGATCGTCCACCGCCCGCTCTGATAAACTTCGTCCCCGACGATCCCCACCGCGGTCCCCCCCATCAGACCAAAGGGCTCGACTGTCCCGTCTTCCTTGATCAGGAGCATCTCGTCGTGGCCGGCGTTGGCGAAGGTCAACTCGCCGGTGGAGATCCGGTAGCAGCCGAGGATCAGGGTCACGAACATACAGGCCTCGTTATCCTGGTAGATACTATCGTTGGCCGCCGTCAGGGCCCGGCCGGGGTCGGTCTCCCGGCCGCAGATATTCTTGATCACCGTCCGGCTGACCGCCATAAAGAGGGCGGCCGGGATCCCTTTCCCGGAGACATCGGCGATCACCAGGGCCAGCCGGTCATCGTCCATCAGGAAAAAATCGTAGAAATCTCCAGCCACTTCCTTGGCCGCCAGATTAAGGGCGAAGAGTTCGAACTCCGACCGGTCGGGAAAGGGGGGAAAAGAGTGAGGCAGGAGCGATTTCTGAATCTGGCGGGCGATCCGGACTTCACTCTCCACCGCTTCCCGGGCCCCCACCTCCCGCTTCAGGTTCTCCATATATTCTTTGAGCCGGCCCCCTAACCGATTGAAGGCCGCCGACAGTTCGGCCGTCTCGGTCAGACCGCCGGAGGGGACTTCGACGCTGAAGTCGCCTTCACCCAGCTTCTCCACTCCATCGCGGAGCCGGCGGATCGGCCGGGAGATCCGGGCCGCCAGAACCCAGCCCAGGGCCCCGCTCAAGAACAGGATCAAGAGGCCGAGGAATAAACTGCGGGTCTTGATCAAGTCGCTGAACAGTTCCGCCGCCGCCTCGATCTTCCCGTCAACTTCTGCGACCGTCGCCGCTCCCACCCGGCGGATCTCCTGTTGTACCGGGAGAAAGTATTCATCGATCTCCACCGCCGCGTACACGATAAACGGGGTATCCGGGACCTGACGGCCCACCATATATTTCTTCCGGGTCCGGTTCTCCCGATCGATGAAGGTATAGTAGGCCCGGACCTCCTCCTGGGAAAAGGAGCGGACCACACAATCCCACATATCGGGGTACTTCTCCCGCCACTGCTCGTAGTTATGTCCCTCCACTTCGGGGTTGGAATGGAGCACGGAGTGACCGGTGTAATCGCCCAGATCCACGTTCCCGGCCACCCGGGTCTCAGGGAACTCAGAGTGAATAACCTGAGTGGCAATCGCCCGCAACTTCTTATCCTCCCGCAACCGGGCATAATCAAACTTTTCCCGCTCATCCAGATAAAGGGAGATCTCGTTGGCCACATTACGGGCCTTCATCTCCACCATCTTCTCCCCGTAACGGGTCAGGACATCTTCGGCGAGATAGTAGTTCTCTTCGGAGATCTTCTCCACCGCCTTGGAAGCCATCTCGGTGGACCGTTTGGTCAGCCGGTTGATCCCGATCTCGGCGGACACCAGCAGAGCGGTGATGGCAAAGAGGGTGATAAAAGCGAAAGCCAGGGTTAAGCGGGGTCTCAGTCTCATCGGCCGAGAGATTTTCAGCTACGGTGTCGTTTTACTGGACATTGAACGCAGCTGAAGCGACAGCCCGAACATCGTCGCCCCGGCCAGAATAGCGTAGATCCCGATCATCCAGAGAACCACCAGGATCCCGGCCAGAGGACGGGTCAAAAGAACAATACCGATCACGACTGAGAAGACGCCGGAGAGGCAGTAGAGCCACTTGCCCCTGGAACCGGCGGGTAGTTTCAGGGCGGCGCCAATCTCCAGAAGTCCGGTGGACAGTGCCCAGAAACAGATCACCCAGATTGCGATCACCGCGAAGACCCTGGGGAAGAGGAGCAGGACCAGACCAGACCCGATCCCGATCAAAGCGTGAAAGACCAGGGACCCCCGCTGCGGTTCCTGTCGGAGGTCGGCGGCCGAGAACAGGGTAAAGACCCCCTGGATCAGGAAGTAGATACCGAAAATCAAAATAACAGATTTGGCAAAGAGCCCGGGCCAGGTCAAGGCCAGCAGTCCGAGCACGATCGCGCCCACCCCCCGAATCGCCAGAGCCCACCAGTGTTTGGTAAGCAAAATTCCTTCTCTAACCACGATTTCGTCCATTTTCTTCTCCCGGTTTGGGTTACCCATCCGTGATATTTTTTTCCACCGGCCCGAGAACACCAATCTGACGGTGGAATTAATCCTATCACAGATACCTGTTTTACTCCCCAGTATTTTTCCCGCCAACAGTTGAATATTTTTCCAGTCTGAGGTATTATAATGGCGTTTTGGAAGGCCGACGATAAAACATTGGATATTGAACCCGGCAAGATTCCGGCGAAAATTAACCAGATCCGCGGTTGAAAAAAAAAACGGTTCTGGCGAAGAAATAGATCTGATCATCATTGTTAAACTCGACAATCAGTAAACACAACAAGGAGACAATCGATGACCCTGAAATATATCGGGAAAAACATCCCCCGCCCCGACGCCGCCGCCAAGATTACCGGCCGGGTCCAGTTCCTTGACGACATCAGGCTGCCCGGAATGCTTTACGCCGCCATCCTCCGGCCCGACTGCGCCCACGGCCGGATCATCTCCATTGATACCTCGGATGCGGAAAAATGCCCTGGAGTAATCAAGGTAGTGACCGGGGCGGGCTCCAACCTGTTCTACGGCGATAACATCCGCGACCTGACCCCGATGGCCGTCGATAAGGTCCACTATATCGGCCAGCCGGTAGCCGCCGTGATTGCCGAAACACTGGCGCAGGCCAGAGCAGCGTTGGAGAAGATCAAGACCAGCTATGAGCCGCTCCCGGTCTATACCGATGCCCGGGACGCCCTGAAGAAAGACGCGGTCCTGATTCACGAAAAGAGCGCCGACTTCTGGCACCTCCCCGGAATCGCCCCAATCGGCGGCACCAATATCGCCAACCGCTACACGCTGAAGAAGGGAGATATCGAACGGGGATTCGCCGAGGCTGACGAAATTTTAGAAGGCGAATTCAACTACCCCTTCGGCTCCTGCTCGGCGATCGAACCCCACGGATCGATTGCCTGGTTTCACGAGGATGAGACAATCGAGATCTGGTCCTCCTCGGTCTGCCCTTTTATTGTCCGGGAGGAAGTGGCCCGGGTTTACGGGCTGCCGATCTGCGATGTCCGGGTCCATATCCCTGAACTGGGCGGCTGCTTCGGCTACAAATCGGACGTCACCGTCGAACAGACCATCGCTTATCTGGCCAGCCAGGTCCCCGGACGCCCGGTGAAGTGGTTTGGCACTCGGAAAGAGGACTTTTTGAGCACCTTGCTCGGCCACGGAATGCGGACCCGGATCAAAATCGGGGCCAGGAAGGACGGGACCCTGACCGCGATAAAGACCGAGATCCTCCACTCTACCGGAGCCTCGGCGGACACCGGGGTCCACGTCCTGATCGCCGCCACTCACAACTCCACCGGAATCTACGAATTCCCTAACTGCTATCTCGACGGCTACTCGGTCTATACCAACACCCCGCCGGTCGGGGCCTTCCGAGGCTACGGCCACCAGGAGTCGCACCTGGCGATCGAGCGGATGATGGACATCCTGGCCCGGAAACTGAAGATCGATCTCTTTGAGCTCAGGGAGAAGAATTACCTCGGCCCGGGGAAGGTCACCGCTCTGGGCGAGACCATTCATCCCACCAACGGAGACGTAACAAAATGCGCCGCGATCGTCCGCCGGGCGGTCTTCTCCCAGCCCAAGGAAAAAGCCGAGGACGAGGATTACTACTACGGCCGGGGCTTCGCCGCCCTGATGAAATCCCCCAAGGGGGCGTCCTTCTCCTCCAAGAGCTGCTATCTGAAATTTAACCGTGACGGCTCGGTCTGTATCAATATGGGCGGGGCCGAGGTCGGCCAGGGGTTGCGCAACGTGGTGCGGACAGTAGCCGCCGAGGTACTGAAGATCGCCCCCGAGCGGATCCGGGTCTATACCGAGATCGACACCCAGTTCAGTCCCTGGGAGTGGCAGACAATCGGCTCGATGTTCACCATCCAGGGCGGCCGGGCGGTGGTCCGGGCAGCCGAGAAGGCGATCGCTGAGTTAAAAAAGACAGCCGGCATCGTACTGAGAACTGAAGTCGATCGGCTCGACTTCGACGGGGACTATGTCTTTCTCAAATCCGACCCGACCTTCCGGGTCCCGGTCCCCGAGCTGGGCCGAGGTTACACCTTCGACGACGGAGTTACCGTGGGGAGCGTCGTCCACACCACCGCCGACGCCCGGCTGCCGATGCAGTCCAACCCGGACGAAAACGGCCAGGGCCGGATGGGGATCACCTACACCTTCGGAGCCCAGGCCTGTGAGATCCGGATCGAGAAAAAGACCGGGAAGATCATCATCGACCACTTCGCCTCCTCCTTAGATGCCGGCCGGATAATCAACCCGGTCCAGAGCCGGGGACAGGTAGTCGGCGGGGTGATGATGGGGATCGGCGCCTCTCTTTACGAAGAGGTGAAGTTCGACAGTGAGGGACAGGCCCTCAACCCGACCTTGCGCCGGTACCGCTTTCCGACTATCAGCGACGTCCCCGGCCGGCAGACGGTTGAGTTTGTCGAGACCCCGGGTGAGATCGGCCCCTTCGGGGCCCGAGGGATCGGCGAACATCCCCTGCTCGGGGTCGCTCCGGCGATTCTCAACGCGGTTTACGATGCGATCGGGATCGACTTCTACGAGATCCCCCTGACCAAAGAAAAGATTCTGGAAGCACTGGCAAATAAGTAGCGCAGGCATTCCTGCCTGTGCCAATCAGGGAGCCCAACAATGAGCGAGAAGATAACCTTCACCGTCAACGGAACCTCCCGGACAGTCGAGATCGAAGAAGGGGAGAAACTGCTCTTCATCCTCCGGGAAAGACTCGGCCTGACCGGGACCAAGCGCGGGTGCGACGAGGCCGCCTGCGGGGCCTGTGTGGTGGTAATCGACGGCAAGGCAACCAAGAGTTGCGTTTACCCCGGCAACAGGCTGGAGGGAAAGAAAGTGCTCACCATCGAGGGGATCTCGAAGGGGAGTAACCTTCACCCGATCCAGCGGGCTTTAATTGACGCCGGAGCGGTCCAGTGCGGCTACTGTATGCCGGGGATCGTGATGGAGCTTTACGCCCTCTTCAACCGGAACCGGCAAGCCTCCGAGCAAGAAATTCTTGCCGCCCTGGAAAAACATCTCTGCCGCTGCACCGGCTACGAGGCAATCTGGGAAGGCGCGCTCAAGGCCCGGGATTACCTGGCCGCGAAGTAAGCGGGGGGTAATGAACCCGCCGGCGAAAAAAATCTACTGCCCCGTTTGCCGACAGGAGTCGGCATTGAAGGTGGAAAAGATCTACCAGGGGTTCACCCCCATCGGGGAGAAAAAGATCTGCGCCTTCTGCGGCCACGAATTCACCGACGACGAGCCGGAAACGCTCACCAACCGCCTCCCGGGTTGGACCGCGGATGAGAACCTGAGAAAGATCTGCCGCCGCTGCCTCCACTACGTGGTCAACCCCTTCGTCGAGAAGTGTATGCTCCACTCACGGAAGGTCGCGGCCACCGATACCTGCCCCAACTTCAGCCTCCGCCCCCCTCCCCCACCAAAGAAAAAGCAAGCTCCCCCGCCCTCCACTCTCCTCGGCCCCCCGCCCAAACCGCCCCAGATCTTTTAATCCACTGATAACTCTAAATCCCCCCCCTCACCCCCTTTTATTAACGCGAATCTCGGAATAAAACCACCGATCACCGATTACCGCTCACTGCTCACTGCTCATTGCTCATTGCTTACTGCTCACTGCTTACCGCTCACCGCTTACCTTCTCTCCCCCTTCTCCGTCAGAACCGAATGGAGAGCGAACCCTCGGCCCAGATATTATCTCCCCGCTGATTCGATCTTTCGGAGTGCCTCAGCCCACTCCTCATCAGCTCGTAGTAATCTCCCCGGACCGTGAGAAAGAACGGGCCCCAAAAGTTCAGTTCCGCCGCCAGGGAGACGGTGACGTCGAGAAAAGAATTCTCCCGGACATCGAAGTAAAATTCCTGATACTTCTTGGTGGCAAAACCGACCCCGACTTCGGGGATGATCCGCAGCGGGCCAACGTCGATGAAAACTCCCGTCGAGGAGTTAAAATAAAACCCATTGGCGGCGTCAAAATCCCAGTAAATTTCAGTCCCGACAAAAAACGGGTATCCCCATCGAACCTCCAGGGCCACTTCCTGGGTCTTGGAATAACCAACATCCTTATTGTCGTAATAAACATAGGAAAGGGCCACCTCACCTTCCCGGCTCCGCCGGGCCAGTCCACCCCGATAAATCCAGCGGGTGAACTTCCCCCGACAATCATTGGAACGGGTCAGATCCATATTTCCGATCGCCTCCAACTCCATCCCGGCGTCGTTGATCCGCGCCGAAGGCTGGAAGACCGACTGGTGGTTCAGCTTCACGCCCCGCCAGATGTACTGGGTACTAAAAGGGATATCGATCTTCCCCTGAAACCCCGGTTCCATCAGGTTGTCCCGGGGGCCGGGCTCAAAGGATTGATACTGAGGCTGCCCCTGGCCGGACAACGGGACCAGCAGTAAAAATGCGAACGTGACAAGGAAAAGACGACTGCTTGACATAGCTAACCTCCTGAGTTTAAATAGAATCTGAACGGAGACCCCAAAAAACAAAACACTGCGGAAGGGACAACGAAGCGATCTGTTTATTTTCTGATGAGATCGCTCCGTCACCTCGTTCCTCGCAATGACAAGTTCTAGATGAGTTGAAGTTTTCGTTCAGACACCAAATAACCTGGTTCAATTGACTCGAGGGAATCATTTAGATTGCATCCGGAAAACAAAATTCCGACAACATCACCATTCCCCATCCCCCAACCCCCAAAAGGAGATAACAATGAGATTATCAAGCTCGATGAGAAAAAACTCAAGGATTCTCTTCTCTCTTCTAACCGCCGCCCTCTTCCTCCAGTTCGGTTGCGGGCAGAAAGAGGACATTGCCGGCACGCCCCGGTTCGAGGTCGAACAGACGGCCCGGGTTAAATATGTGATCGACGGTGACACTCTCGAGACCAAGGACGGGGAACGGATCCGCTTTCTCGGGATCGACACCCCGGAGATCAAGAAGCGCACCGAAGAGCCCCCCGATCAGCCCTGGGGGAGGGATGCCGCCAACTTCGTCACCCTGCTCCTCCCTCCCGGAACCGAGATTGGACTGGGTTTCGAGGCCGGACCAAGAGAAGGCGCTTACGGCCGGACCCTGGCTTATGTGATCTTAGACGGAGAAGTAATCAACGCCCTGCTCCTCCAGGAAGGCTATGGCCGCTACAAAGATTATGGGAACGTGCTGAAACACGGAGAATACTTAAAGCGGATGGAGAGCCAGGCTAAGGTTTACGGCAAGGGCCTCTGGGAAGGAAAAGGCCGTCTCCCCACCCCGAAATACTATGTCGCCGGCAAGAACAGCAGCCAGTATCACGACCCCGACAGCTACGCCGCCCGCCAAATCAGACCCCACAACCTGGTCCGCCTAACCAAGGAGTCAGCCCAAAAAGTCGGCCTAAAACCCGGCCGCACCGTTCAGTAGCACAGTTCCTGTCTGTGAAGAAATGCCAGCGAAGCCAGAAACACAGGCAACCCGGTCTGTGAAGTAGGCCCAGTAGCACAGACATTCCTGTCTGTGAAGAAATGCCTGCGAAGGCAGTCTCCACCAAGGCGAATTAGCGTCCCAACGAAGAACACGGTTATATCCGCCCTCTGGTAGGGGTGAGCTATGACACGTCGGCTGATTCCGGTCGGGGAAAACCTGTTAAGGAGAGGTGGTAAAATCTGCGGCGCAGTAAAAGCTCGAGACGCAGCCAAAATCCCCGCCGCAGGTAAAACTACCGGCGTTTCCACACTCGTAGTCATCACCGCAGGAGAAGGAGTCGCAGTCGTAGGCGGCCGGATTGCTCAAACTCCCGCAACCCGCCCGAGGGAATACCGGGGCCGAGGCGAAGGAGCCAGACACTGACCGGGCTATTCTTTCAATATCTTGCGGTCTCATTTCATTTTTCCTCACGAGTTTTCGGGACGGATGGCCGCAATATCCAGCCAATCCCCCCGGTGATCATTGGAATCGCCACTGGGGCATAAAGGGCCGCTTTCAGCGGGTCAATGGTACGGCAGTAATACCGCCCCAGTATCCCCGGGTCAACCCCCGGATCGCCCACAGCCCGGTCTCCGGGCGATAGACGGCCGCCCGGCCAGCCCCCTCTCCGGAGTAATCGGCCGGCCGAGGGAAGTCGAAGCGCTGGCCAAAATAAATTCGAGTCAGCCCGGAAACCGCCCAGAGCCCCATCCGGTCGCGGAAGATCCCAATCTCCCTGAATCCGTTGCCATCATAATCGGCCGGAACCGGGTAATCCCCCTCGACCCCGAATTGCCTCCGGGTCAACCCCCGGATTGCCCAGAGTCCGGTCGTTGGCCGAAAGATCCCGGGTAGGAACTGGCTTGACATATCGTACACCCCGGGGACCGGGAGATCGAGCAGCCCGCCGAAATACAATCTGGTCAAGCCCCGGATCGCCCAGAGGCCCGTCGAGCGGCGGAAGATTCCAGCATCGCATATTCCGTTTCCGCTGTAGTTGCCCGGCACTGGATGGTCATCCGCCGTGCCGAAATAGAACCTGGTTACTCCCCGCACCGCCCAGAGTCCACTGCCCGGTCGGAAGATTGCGGCATCGGTCACCCCGTCACCGTCAAAATCTCCGGAAACGGGAAGATCCCCGGAGCAACCGAAATAGAAAACATCCCGGTCACTGACCGGATGGCGCTGGATGTACCATCTCCCCTCCCCCCGCTTCCAGGTCGCAAGATTGCTCTTCCCATCTCCGACATAGTCGCTATCGGCCACGCTTATCAGTGTGAAAGCGATGGCGGTATCCTCGTCGGAAACCAGGGTGAAACCGAGCAGGGGAGATCCCCAGCTGTCGGTGGGAATGCCGGTGGCGACCGCGCGGTTGTAACGCACCGCTGACCAGGTGGGGATATATTCCAGTCTGCCGCTCTCGTTCGGCGCCAGCGGACCGGGGATCACTCCAATAAGAATCTCCGCCTCTGGATCTTCCGGGGTTCCGCCGTCATCCCGGATCTCAATAGCCGAGAGATAAGTGTCTCCGGTGTTGATCACCAGGTAATAGTAAGTCGGATCGGAATTGAGGCGGCTGATATTCACCGTCCCCGGGGGAGCCTCGTCCACGGTCACGATCAGTTGCAACGCCGGCTGTAAGGGGGTCGGGGTCACGGGGGGGCTGGGGGAGATTGAGGGAGTGGGTTTGCCGGAAGGCGAAGGGGTGACGCTGGGCTGGGGACTGATGGTTATAGTCGGGGTTATAGACGGGGTGGGCGGCGCGGTCGAAGTCGGGGTTACCGACGGCGTTGGGGATACGGTCGGTGTCGGTATTCCCTTGGCCAATTGGCAGAGCCAACGGTCGCAATAAGTGCTTCCGTACCGGTCGATATAGTAGTAAGTATCGACTTCCCCGCTTACGCCTGGTGGATAGACGTAGAGAATGGATCCGCCGTCATAGGTCAGGATAAGAAAATCTCCATCCTGAACGTTGATCGGTTCGCTCTGACTGCTGAACCGGACCGCCACCGGCTGGAGCGGATGTTCAGTCTGATCGTTATAGGTGTTGGCATTGTCATAGATAAAGCCATAGGGATCGGACTGGGTAGCTTCGGCCCGCACCACCTCCCAGCGCCAGCCGGTGGTGGAAGATGCCCTGAGATCGCTGATATCGAGAGCTTCAAGATCGGAGATCACGAGCGCGGCGGCGCAATATTTCGGCGTCGGCGATGTGCTGGGCGTCGGGGTGGCCGAGGGAGCAGGGCTTGGGGTCAGCGAAGGTGTTGGTGTAACCGAAGGCGTGGGGGTGACTGACGGTGTCGGCGTTACCGAAGGCGTTGGAGTCGGTGTCACCGTTGGAGTCGGTGTCACCGTTGGAGTCGGTGTAATCGGTGTCGGGGTAACCGAGGGTGTGGGGGTGACTGACGGTGTCGGAGTTACCGATGGCGTTGGAGTCGGTGTCACACTCGGTGTTGGTGTGATCGGAGATGGTGTAACCGAAGGTGTTGGTGTCACTGAAGGCGTGGGCGTCACAGATGGCGTCGCAGTCGGAGTCACACTCGGTGTTGGCGTGATCGGAGATGGTGTAACCGAAGGTGTTGGTGTCACTGAAGGCGTGGGCGTCACAGATGGCGTCGCAGTCGGAGTCACACTCGGTGT
>CAYXKT010000016.1:0-2494 GCA_964465735.1 uncultured bacterium | reverse complement strand
TGGTGTGATCGGAGTTGGTGTAACCGAAGGTGTTGGTATCACTGAAGGCGTGGGCGTCACAGATGGCGTCGCAGTCGGAGTCACACTCGGTGTTGGCGTGATCGGTGTCGGGGTAACCGAGGGTGTGGGGGTGACTGACGGTGTCGGAGTTACCGATGGCGTTGGAGTCGGAGTCACACTCGGTGTTGGTGTGATCGGAGTTGGTGTAACCGAAGGTGTTGGTATCACTGAAGGCGTGGGCATCACAGATGGCGTCGCAGTCGGAGTCACACTCGGTGTTGGCGTGATCGGGGTCGGAGTAACCGAAGGTGTGGGGGTGACTGACGGTGTCGGCGTTACCGAAGGCGTTGGAGTCGGTGTCACACTTGGCGTTGGTGTAATCGGTGTTGGTGTCACCGAAGGTGTTGGGGTGACTGACGGTGTCGGTGTCACCGTTGGAGTCGGTGTAATCGGTGTCGGGGTAACCGAAGGCGTCGGAGTAACCGAAGGAGTTGGAGTAGTAGTGGGTGTGGGAGTGAGGGAAGGTGTCGGCGGAGGAGTGGGAGGGGGTGTAGGTATTTCATATCGGGCGACGTGGTTGACTGTGACTCCACCGGCCTTCACAAACTGTCCCGCCGCGTAAAGGCTGGTTCCATCATTACTCAAGGTTAAGCCGCCAACGAGATCGGACGTGCCCAAGCCCAGGGGATGCCAGGAACTGCCGTCCCAGCGGGCGATATAATTGGCCGCCGACCCTCCCGCCGAGGTAAAGTCTCCTCCCGCGTAGAGGTTTCCCTCTCCGTCCCAGACCAGCGCCCTGACCATATTGTTCATCCCTGAGCCCAGGGCGCTCCAGGCGCTGCCGTCCCATTTCGCGATGTTATTGGCGGGAACACCCCCGGCATTGGTAAACTGCCCTCCCACGTAAAGTTCCCCCCCCGCTTCGTCCAGGGCCAGGGCATAGACCCCACCATTCGTCCCCGTACCCAGGGGATGCCAGGAACTGCCGTCCCAACGGGCGATATAATTGGCCGTTGCCCCTCCCGCCGATGTAAAGATTCCTCCCGCATAGAGGTTTCCCGCTTCGTCCCAGACCAGCGCTCTGATATTATCGTCCATCCCTGAGCCCAGGGCACTCCAGGCACTACCGTCCCATTTTGCGATATAATTGGCGGATGCCCCGCCGGCGCTGGTAAAGCTTCCACCGGCGTAGAGGTTGCCCGTCCCATCGAGAATTATGGCGCCGACTTCCGCCCCCATTCCTGCCCCCAGCGCACTCCAGGAAGAGCTGTTCCAGCTGGCAATTTGGTCAGCCGCTACGCCTCCCGCCGTGTCAAAACTCCCTCCCGCATACAGTAATCCCCCACCATTTCTGGCCAGGCTCGCAACATAGGAGTACGGGTAGATACCCCCGGACATCCCCGTGCCCAGTGCGTACCACGATGATCCATCCCAACGGGCGATATTTTTTGCGGGGCTACCGCCGGCTTTAGTAAAGACCCCACCCACGTAGAGGTTATCGTCGTCGCCCCAAAATACGGTAACAGCGGGCCAGCCCGGTTCCACACCCGTACCCAGGTTAGACCAGCCAGAAGCCCCCGCGGAATGGGGCCGGAGCAGTGACAAAATAGCATAACCGACTGCGCACCCGATAAATAGCTTCTTCATTGAATTTATCATTTGAACCAGTCCCTCCAGACGGCAACGGTCGAGCCAGGGCATCAGGGTATTAGCTCAGACCCCAGACCATTATTGAACCCGAGAGATTAGGCAAATCAATATTAATAGTATGAGAAAATCCGGCTGTGATGTCAAGATGAGATTGTTCTTGCTATTGTTGCTTCAACCGAACTTCAACCGAAATTCTCTTATTATCTTTCCCGTGTTTTGATCAGTTTGTTTCCCCCGAATAGGGAAGAGGATCCCCGACTTCACAAAAAGCCAGTCTAATCCACAATAAAACCTGTTCAAGGATCTCTGCGGCAGTACCGGGGGTATCCACTTCAGTCAAGCCGGCAGCTCGAATGATTTTATTATCGTCACCCGAACAGCACAGAATTCCCGGGTATATTGGAGCTCAAATAGACATTCCTGTCTGTGAAGAAATGCCTGCGAAGCCAGAAACACAGGCAACCCAGCCAACACACCATCCGATCGGTCCGATAGAACCGCCCCCCCTTCCAGTCGGACAAGCATTCCCTCGACCAACTACCCCAAAAGCTCTCCCAAACCAAGACCACGGCAATCCGAACCAACTACCGGATCTTCCCGATCCGGCACTCCAAAAACAACCAGGATGAAACTGCTGGATCCACTAAGTTAAATATTGAAATAAATTATATGAAAGCGACTGATCGGTTCGCGAAAACAATAATTTTCTGCGTTAATCAGGAACACGCCCAGAATATGCGCACTGCTTTGGATAATCTCAACAGCGACCTGGTTAAGGATAATTACGATTACGTCTGCAGGATAGTTTCGGTGGTGTCGATCCGCTCCGCGTAGCCCTTGCCGA
>CAYXKT010000015.1:0-33034 GCA_964465735.1 uncultured bacterium | reverse complement strand
TTGGGGGGGTGTTTGGCGGTTGGTTAGCTTATGAACTTATTCACCTGCCGGATGACCGGCAGGGGTCTTGGGGGGGTGTTTGGCGGTTGGTTAGCTTGTGAACTTATTCACCTGCCGGATGAACCGGCAGGGGTCTTGGGGGGGTGTTTGGCGGTTGGTTAGCTTATGAACTTATTCACCTGCCGGATGAACCGGCAGGGGTCTTGGGGAGGGGTGCTGGAGAACCTTTTTTTGATGCGGGGGTGGCCGGAGACACTTTCTTTGATGCCGGAGGAGGGACTCGAACCCTCAAGCCATTGCTGGCACGGGATTTTGAGTCCCGCGTGTTTGCCAGTTTCACCACTCCGGCGTATTCTTCTCTTTTGGAGAAGAGAAAGATAAAATACTGGAAGGTATTCTTACACGTTGGACCGGAGAGATTCAACAGTTAAACTCGGAGCAGTGGCTTTTATTCCGATTCTCCCAAGGACCGGAGGGCTTCTTTCCGGGAGTCGAAGGTCGGGAAAAGTCGAGGAAACCGCTGATCTCAAAGACTCGCCGCGGTTCCCCGGCCGGTTGCAAAAGCTTGATCGCGCCCCCGGCCGAGGAAGGCCGGTAAAATTTGGCTCCGCTCCTGCGAGCTGTGGACATCGGCCTGACCTTCCGGAGTGATGATCGCGACCCCATATCATTCATATCCCGCCCGTGGTTAAAAGGTTGTCATCGGTTGCGCGGGCGGTTTTTCGAGTCGCGTTAATATCATTGGTTTCTAATGGGGGCCTGCCCGGTTAGCCCGGCGTTTCCGGCGCCAGCAGTTCCCGGCAGATGCCCTCATAGCCGAGCAGGATCTCTTTTAAATCTTTGAGGGAGATCGACTCGTTGACCGTGTGAGCCTGGCTCTCTTCTCCCGGTCCGTAGCCGATGATCGAGATCTCCCGGTCGGGGAAGGCCTTCCGGTAGGGGACGATCGCGCTGCCGTCGGTGCAGAAGGAGTAGTGACTGAGCGGGCAGCGCTTTCCTGTCGCCTGCTCGGCTCCCCGGATGGCTTTGACGACCAGGGGTGAAGCCGGGTCGGTCTTCCAGGCCGGGGCGAATTTCTCCGCCTCAATGGTTACCCCGGTCCAGGTCCGGGCGCCGCCGGCGGCGAGTTTGACCGCCGGGTCCTGAAATTTCGGGTAGAGTCCGCGGGCGATCTTATTAACGGGGTCCAGATTCTCCCGGACCAACCGGATGATCGATCCCCCGGTATCACCGACCAGGGTCCGGATGTCGTAGGTGATCTCCACCCGCCGGGGCACGGTGGAGTTGCCGCCCCGCCCGTCGAGACCGCCCCCGCCGCCGACCGGGATCTGGATGTCGGTGGGGACAATGTTCCGCTTCCCCAGAATCGGGTCAATTTCGGAACGGTAACAGCGGTGGAAGGCATCGATGACAGAGGCGCTCTGTTCGATGGCATTGACCACCTCCCGTCCGGTAGAGGCGTGTTGTTCCTGCCCGAAAGAGGTGATGACGATCTCGGCCCGGCCGCGTTGCCCGATATTGATCCGGCCGCCGGAGGCTTCGCCGATAATGATGAAGTCGGGGTGGATGGCTTTTAAAGTTTCGAGGAAGCAGATCCCCTCGAAGAGTTCTTCGACCACTGTCCCGACCAGGGTTATCCGGCCGGAGCAGTTTCCCGGGTTTTTAATCAGGCCGGCGGCGGCATAGAGCATTGAGACCAGGGCTGATTTCATATCCGCCGATCCCCGCCCGTAAAGTCGCCCGTCCCGGATCGTCCCCGCCCAGGGAGGGGTCCGGAGGTCCCAGCTTGCCGCCTCGGCGTTGACGGTGTCGGTGTGGCCGCTAAGAACGATGGCCGGGCCCCGGCCGGAACCGATCACCGCTTCCGCCATCAGGTTGCCCATCCGGTCGGTCTCGACCCGGTCGAAGCCAAGTCGGGAGGCGGTCTGTCCCAGGTATTTGATGACCTCTTCTTCCTGGCCCGAGAGGCTGGGGATGGAGAGGCATTCCCGGATGGTCTGAATGACGGTTGAGAATTCCGTTGGGTTATCGGCGTTCATTAACGTTTTTCTTTTTGAGTTAACCGGGTAGTTTAGATTGTCGGTAATACTTTAGCCTTCGAAAAAGGGTAACACTTCAGCCTACTAAAAACGTTGCTATCAGCCCCACCATTGATTGTCATTGCGATCCGGCTCTCACAGACAGGGATGTCTGTGCCGCTTTCTTTTTACCTGAGTTGGAATCAGTCCTATCCGGGGTTCCGTTCGAATTTTTCCGATTCGGCCAGACGGCATATTTCCCCTGTCTTTTTCCCCGGAAGCCTTGACAGCAGCGCTTTATCCCGATAATCTTAACGGTAAAGAGAATGTAAATACAGTACTTTAATTGGTGACTGAAGCAAACCCCCGAAAACCGGGGCATCGCCAGGAGGCACGACGAAGTAATCTGTTTGGTCGGTGATGAGATTGCCTCATCACTCTGTCCATCGCAATGACCGACGCGATGTGATAGGAGGTTTTTGTTCAGACCCTAATCAATCAGCGAATTTACCCGAATCCAGCAATCTGATAGCCGAGGGAGGTTGAGAAAATGAGGAAGAAAATATTTATTATCCACGGCAAGGGTGTCAACCGGGGGATCGGGAAAGAAGGGGGGGGCGATCTCGACACTGTCTCTTCCAACGCCTTTTATATGGTCTGGGCTCAGAATGCCCTGAAAGAAGAACTCGGCCGGGACCCGGTTTATGGAGAGGATTTCGAGTTTGATTTCCTGAATTACTCCGAGGGGGTCCGGCATCTGGCCGTTCACTCGGGCTGTGATATCTATCTCCCCGACTTCCCGATCGATGCCCTCAGTACCCGGATGAAGATGCTGGTGATGGAGGAGGATGAATCGATCAACCTGATCAACCGGTTCACCTCGGAGATGGATGATTTCAAGCTCTGGATCATTGCCCACGCCGACCGGGTCAGCCCGGAGGTGAAGGAGATCTTCAATACCACCTTCAAGCAGATCCCCAAGGTTCTGGAACACCAGGAGCGGGGGGCGCTGCTGACCGCGCTCAATGTTCTGAAGGTGATCCGGGGGGTGACCGAGCTGGAGGTCCATTGTCTGGGAGATAGCGGGCACCCCTGCTCCGCCTTTCTGGCCGGCTATCGCAAGGGGATGGTGGCCAATTTGGCCGGGAACAAGCTTAAGGACCTGAAGAAATCTCTGCTCGGATTGCTCCGGGATAACTCCAAGGAGATGATGGTCGATCTCTTAATCAAGCAGGAGGACCAGCGGGAGAACATCATCGCCTTCGATGCCGCGATCAAGCGGGATATGTCAACCAACGGCCGGGTCAACTATACCGATGAGCTGATCATTGTCCTGGTGGAGATGACCGCTTACCTGATCCGGGGATTGAAACAGATCCGCGATCTGCCCTGGGCGGAGAAGCTCAAAGAGACTTACTCCCGGAGTCTGCAGGGGATCGGGGACGATCTGAAACGGCATCTGCGGGTGATGAGCACTCTCTCCTCACCTCTCTCCGGAGACGCTCCGGCGGACCTGAAGGGGATTGTCGAATCCATTGACTCCGCTCTGGCCGATCAGATGAAGATTATTGAGGGGATCCGGGGTTACACTCCGCCGAAAGCCGAGAAGGAAAAGGATTACACGATCCGGATTATGCTGACTGAGGACGCCACCGGTAAGGCCGTCCCCGGGATCGAGATCATCATCAAGCGGTTGGAGGGGGAGGGGAAATTTATTCTGCCCGACGGTTCTTCAGTTGACTCGGCCGAAGTCGCCCTTCCGACCGATCAGCGCGGTTCGATCCAGTTGAGGTATATCCCGATCTCCCCGGATGAGCGCTACCGCTTTTCGGTCACCTTTGATGACCTCCAGGAGATCTTCCTCCCCTCCGATGTCCCGCCTCCCGATGCCGCCCTGACCGAGACCTTTGAGGAGATCGGATCGGAGATGGCGGAAGAGGAGTTCGAGGAGAAGGAGGAAGCCGGATCGACCGGGGTTGACCGGGCGATGCGGGTGACGCTGAAGATGATCGATCGGCAGTTCCGGGATCTTTATAAACAGGATGTCAACTTCGAGAGTATCGACGATCATCACCCCTACACCCCGGAAATCTTCAATCTCTTAAAGCAGCTGGAGAGCGAGGGGATCATCAAGCAGATACAGATCGTCGCCCTTCCCCGGGGAGAGGAGCTGCCGATCGAGCAACAGACCTGCGGCGCGGTCCTGGTCTATAAGGATCGGATCAAGGGGAAGCCCTGGGACAACCCCGGCTTAGCCGAGTTACAGAGGATTGCCCGGCTCCAGGACCTTCACATTGAGCTGGAGCCGCTGGCCCTGGAACTCTCCAAACTGATCGGCTCCAAGTTCAGCAAGGTCGAAATCGCCACCGGGCTGGCGGAAGAGATCAAGGATTACGAGAGTATGCGGGGGATTATGCAGATCACCGGCTGGGACGAGAAGGTCCGTCTCTACGAGGAGGGGCTGGAGAAGGTTCTGCCCCGGACCGAGGAGGTTCTGGGCCGGATTGATTTCACCAAGCCTGACGACCCGGAGGTTGGGGTGAGGATTATGGCCGGGATCTCGCCTTTCTGCGACGCGAAAAAGGGGGAAGTCCAGGTCAATGTCGCCTCGGCGATCGGTTACTGGATGGGAAAGAAGAAGTATCCGGCCGACTACATCTTCTACTGCTACGGCTCTCATCTGATGACCACTCGGAAGCCCAACGAAGAGGAGACTTCGCTCAACCTCTCCACGGTCTGCCAGGCGATGGGGACCAAGGCCGACGGGGGACATTCCGGGGCGGCCACCTGCAAGCCGGTCTCCAACCCCGCCTTCCCGATCGAGCGGCTGGATAAGGTCCGGGATACCAATTTCCTGGAATATATTGAGTACCTGGGGAAACTGGTCGCCGATTTCTCCGGCCTGGTCTATCAGGGGGTGGGACCGGTGACGGTTCCGGAATATATCGAACCGGTTGAGAAGACGCTCCGGCACGTGGCCGAAAACACCTTTGAGATCAATCTGGAAGGCAAGGAGAACCCCGAAGATACCATCCGGGTCCTCTTTACCCGGGCGCCCAAGGTGAACAGGAAGGCCGGGGAGACCAAACCCTCCTTTCTCCAGGTCCTCAATTACTTGAACCGCCACCAGAAGTTTGATTATCTGCTCTTCTCCCAGGGGATGATGTACCGGGTGATCCTGGTCAATAACAACGACCCCCAACAGCGCCTCAACCTCCCCGAACTGGCCCGGACGATCGGCTGGTCGGAGGACGGCGGCGGCGATGTCTTGGCGGTGGCCGATATCAAGAAAAACCCGAAGGTGAAGAAACGGTTGCGTAAACTCCTCCCCCCCCATCTGGTCCAGCTGACCTCTATTCTGGCGGGATTCATCGAGGAGGGCAGCTCCTATCGACCGGTGGAGGTGAAGCCGATCTTCTTCGACGGGGTCGAGGAGCGGGCCGCCGAAGTCAGCCGGCGGATGGACGCCGACAGCTACGTGATCGACCTGGTCTCGGAAGGCGGGGAGGGGAAGGCGGAGAAACTGCGGATTATCGCCGCCCTCTCCCCCTCCTACGACAGGTTCAAGGGCGAGTTCGAGCCCTCGTTGCCCCTGGTGGGGGCACATTTCGGCGAGCTGAAGCCGAATTACCTGATCTACGGTGAGCACAAATTGAGCTTCCCTCGGGAGCGGCAGATCACCGCCCTGATGCGGCTGGATGACCCCACCGCTTCGCTGGACTGTTCGGAGGCGATGGCGGCGGTGGCGGGGAAGTTCTTCATCGGAACCGATGCGGTAGCCGAATGTATGCCCGTCTTTTTAAAGGGGTCCCCGGTGAAGACATTGGCCCCCAACAATTACCGGGAGTACCTGGAATTCATCGTCCCCCGGATGGCCGCGGCCGGAGGGTACCGGGTGGAGAGTTTCCGGGCGGTAAGTGAACTTTAATTCGACCGGGGAACCATCCCCAACGATCAGGAGGCGATGATGCAAAAGTTCTGCCGTCTGGCGGTAACAATCTCCGCACTGAGTATCGCGGCCGGATTTGGTCTGTCCTGTCGCGAGGCCGATCCCCCCGCTCCCCCCGACCCCCAGAAGGTTGCTGTCGCACCCCCCGCCCGGGGATCAGTGCAGCCCTTGGTCAAATTGGTGGAGGGCGACGCCTTTTTCTACCTGGGGCTACGGGACTGGAAGGGGTTGGAGGTCTTCGATTTTATCCGGACCGCGCGCCGTCTGCGAATTGTCGATCGGATCAAGGAGATTATGGAGCCGGGTCTTAGCGGGTTCGCCCGGCCGGAAGGTGCCGAGCGGCGACTGGAAAAACTGGCCGAGTTGCGGGATAAAGTCAGCCTCCGGGAGCTGCTGGGCGGGGAGTTGGCCCTGGTCCTCTTCCCTGGAAGATTGTCGGCGCCTCCGGTCGCGGCTCTGATTCTCCGGTTACCGGAAGGAAAAGCCGAGGTCTATGAAGGGTATTTCCGGGAACTGATTGCGCTCTTTGGTATTGTCGGAAGAGAAGAAGAGGTCGAGGCGAGCGGCTCTCTCGGGTTGCCTTTTTATACCTTCCCTCTTCCCGGGGGGGAAGAGGCGGCCTGGTGCCGGGCGGGCGATATCCTCGTCGCCGCGACCGCTCGGGACCGGGTGGAGGGTATCGTCTCCCGGTTACGCGGCCGGGGGGAAGGCCTTTCCCTGGCCGAGAACCAGGTTTTCTTGGAGAGCTTCCAGGGACTGGATCCGGGCGGGAGGGGGATAGTCTATCTTCAAACGCGGCCCCTGACCGCGCCGCTGGCTGGAGACTGCTCCGAGTTCGATTGTTTGAATTTGGCGGAAAGCGGTTTCTATCTCGACGGGGTCCTGCGGGCCATCGAGACGGTGGAGCGGGTGGCCGGGAGTTTTGACTTCGACCGGGAAGCCTACCGGGAAGAGGTCCGGTTCTACCTTGACGAAGAGAACGGCAGTCAGCCCCTCCTCGACCTGGTCAGGGGCTCGCCCCAGCCTTGGCAGGTGCTGGATTATATTCCTTCGGGGTCCGCCCACTTCTCCGCCGGGTCTCTTGATCCGGAAAAGGTTTATCGGCCGCTGATGAATTTTGTCGAGGCCGGTCCTGAGGGTGGAGAAAGAATTCTTCAGACCTGGAAGGAAAAACAGGCGGAATGGGGAATCCGAGTTGAAGAGGATATCTTCTCCTGGTTGGGTGATGAGTTTGCTTTCTGTACGGTCTGTCTGGGGCGGTCGTTCCCCGATTTAGGCGGCTGGGCTTTCCTGAACCGGTTTACCTCAGCCGGGGAGCTGGATCGTTTTCTTTCCGGCCTGGTTCAACGGGCGAAGGCGGAAGGTCTCAATTTAGTGGCGGAGGAGTATGGCGGTTGTGACTTCAATATACTCTACCTTCCCATCCCGCTCTTCCCGATTACCCCGGCGGCCGGGAGGGTGGGGGAGTATCTTGTCATAGCCAGCCGGAGAGATATCTTTACCGGGATTGTCGATACTTATAACCGGACTCAACCTTCAATCCGTCAGGATCCGGATTTTCAGCGGTTGGCTGCCGGATTGGATGGGGAGGGGGCGACGATCTATTTTTCTCGGCTGAAAGATAAGATTGAATCCCAGATCGCCCTGATCCGCTCCTCGGCTTCAATGGTGGGGATGCTTCTGCCTCCGCCGGGTGCCAGGACCGCGGAGGGATCACCGGCTGGACCTGATTCCCGGCAGGTGATCGATCTGCTCAATGATATAACCCGGGTCCTCGAGGATTTTCAGATCTTCCGGTTTCGGGCGGGGTCCAGTATTTACCGGGACGGGTACATCCAGTTGAAGTCGGTGGTGGAGATCGGGGATTGAATTTGGGTGGTGTCGCCCCCTGCGGGTGTTTGAATTGTCCGCGCGATTTTCTCTTTTGTAACTGTTTCGTATCCAAAAAGATGGGGTTATTTCGTCGCGATGACGCCAAAATAGGGGAGAAGGAAGGCAAGTGGCGAGAAGCGACCGAGGCTTCTCAGCGGCTCCCAAGAATATATCCCAGATTAAAACCAGCGGAAAAATTTGCCCAAACCAGTTCCGGGCAAAGGAGGAGAGGCGATGAGATACCGGAGGATTATTTGGCTGCTCTGTTGTCTGCCGATTTTGCCGATGGCAGCCGAGGGGGCGGAGGGAGGGGGCGAGGAGAATCCTGGGGCCGAGGTTGAGGCGCGGCCTGCTCTCCCCACCCCTTTGCAACCCGGCACCTCTGTGGGGGGCGGGATCTGGGGCCGGTATCTGCGCTTGAACCTGCGGCCCTGGACCGATGCCTCCGGGCAAAGAATGGACCGGGAGGATCTCTTTTACTTTGGGGGAAAAGTTGTCATCTCCGGTCCCTTAAAGGATGACTCCCCATTCCGCTGGCGCTTCGGGGGGATCCTGGGCGGGGCCGGGAAGGGCAAGGATGATCTCGACCGGCTGGATCTGAGCCTGATCAACGCCGGTCTGACTTCCGGCTTGAGCTGGCGGGCGAAAAGCCTGGGGGTCAGCCTCGATCTCAGTCTGGGCGGAGCGGTGATTGACACCGAGATCAAGCGGTGGGAATATGCCGGTGACTGGGATCTCTACGAGCGGCGTACAGTCAGCCTCTTTTACTGGGAACCGCTGCTCAGTCTCGACTTTCAGGTGGCGGATTTCTTCGTCATCCGGCTCCAGGGCGGTTATACCTTTCTTTATGGGAAGGGCAAGGAAGTCGGCGGACTCACTGGTGGTCTGGCCTTGGATTTCGGCCAGTGGATGTAGATTTAAAGTTTGAAGTGCCTGCAGCTGCCGGGAGTCCCCCGACGGGGGTGTTACCGCAATAAACCAGGGTTGGGTTTGGGGACAGGAGGAAAACAATGCCCACGATCTTCAATATGGCTGAGGTGGTGGATATCGGGATTGAGAAGGAGAAGGCCCGGCGAGATTTTTATCGGCTGGCGGCGGAGGCCGCGCCGGAGGGGGAGGTGAAGGCGCTTTTCGGGAAACTGGCCGACTGGGAGGAGGAGCACGTCCGCCATTTCGAAAAGATCCGGGCTGAACTGGACGAGTCGTCACCGCCGGAATCTTACCCGGAGGAGGAGGTGAAATATATGCGGGCCCTGGTCGCTGACCAGCTTTATCGGGATACAGCCCCGGAGAAGTTGGCCGTCGAGGCGGCGACACCTCAGGCGGCGATCGATCGGGGGATCGAGTTCGAGAAGGATGCTATTCTCTTCTTCCGTTCCCTGGGGCTCTTTCTTCCTTCGGACCGAAGAGAGATCATCGAGCGGCTGGTCGGAGAAGAGAAGGAACACCTGGTCTATCTCTTAAAATTGCGGAACGATTTGGCGGGAGAATAAACCACGGAGTTGCCGAAAGCCAGGCAGTCAGGTAAAATAACCTCTCCCGGTCTCAGTGTTTTCTGTGATTGGATGTAACCGGTGTCCCAACGAAAACCCCGGAAACCAGGTCATTGCGAGGAGGGACGACGAAGCGGTCTGTTAGATTTGCGCTGAGATTGTCCCGTCACTCTGTTATTCGCAATGACAAATTCTACGTGATATCAGGTTTTCGTTCAGACACTTTGGATCATTGAGTGGAAGGCGGATCTGGCCGACAGGCATTTTCAACCTATAGTCTTCAACCTAATGGCCTGAGTAGTTATGGGGGAAAAGCTTTTGACCTTAAACGGCGTGAAGAGCCGGACGGAACAGCCGATGAGCAGACGGAAAAATCTGGATAATATAGTCGATCGGATCATTGAATCCTACGACCGGTATGGCGGGATCAACCATATCAAGGGTCCTAACCTCCCCTCCCGGGACGAGATTATCGAGACCCTGGAGGCCCTGATCACCATCATCTTTCCCGGCTTCTTTAACCGGGAGAAGATCGACCGGGACAGTGTCCGTTTCTGGTTGGGCGCGGAGTGCGCGAAGATCTATCCCCGGCTCGAGGACCAGATCAACAAGAGTTTTCGCTATTTCTGTGAGCATTGGGAGAGTTGCCGCCCGGAAATGGAGGAATGCCTGATCAAGGATCAGGAGGCCTGCCTGGTCCGGGCCCGGAGGATCAGCCGGGCCCTTTTTCGGGAACTTCCCTCACTGCGTCGAGTTCTCTTCGAGGACGTCCAGGCCCATTTTACCGGGGATCCGGCGGCGAAGAGTCTCGACGAGATCATCCTTGCCTACCCGGGGATGATGGCGATCTCCGTTTACCGGATCGCCCACTTCCTCTGGAAGAAGAAGGTGCCGTTGCTGCCGCGGATAATGTCGGAGTACGCCCATACCCTGACCGGGATCGATATTCACCCCGGGGCCCGGATCGGCCATCACTTTATGATCGATCACGGCACCGGGGTAGTGATCGGGGAGACGACGGTTATCGGCGATTACGTCCGGATCTACCAGGGGGTGACCCTGGGGGCCCTGACCGTGCCTGCTGACGCCGGAGACTTTCGGGATGTCAAGCGGCACCCGACGATCCGGGATCGGGTGACGATCTACTCCGGCGCGACGATCTTAGGGGGCAAGACCGTCATCGGGAAGGGGGCGGTGATCGGAGGTAATGTCTGGGTCACCCGCTCGGTCCCCCCCGGGAAAAAGGTCTTCGGCCAGTCTCCGTCCCTGAACATTCAGGACTGAGACCGGACAGGGAGTTATCGCGGCGCCCCCGCGGCCCCTTTTGGACCGACGATGGCCGGTGAGAGGAGATGATTTACCGTCCTCGTCCCGGACCTATCGGGATGGTACTCAGACCTCGAGCGCGGATCCCCGGCAGGATTGAGCGGGGAACAGCTCAGCTGTAGTGTCGCCGAAATAATGGGTGAGAATCCGTCATTGCGAGCCGGTTATACCATCCGGCTTTAGAGAAGAAACAATCTGGATCCGTTGTCAGGGTAGAGATTGCTTCGGCACTCCGTTGTTGGCAATGACAGGTTCTATGTGGATTGAGCTTTTCTTCCAGGCGCTGATTGCCTGAGCAGTTCTCAATAAACTGATACCCAGGACCGGTGGAGGCTCTCCGACTGGTCCGTTTTTATAGCATTAATCTTAGATTGCAGTATTGACTTATGAAAAATTCAAAACCGATTATCCGAAATTTCTGTATCGTGGCTCATATCGACCACGGTAAATCCACCCTGGCCGACCGTTTCCTGGAGCTTACCGGGACCATTGCGCCGAGGGAATTTAGAGATCAGGTCCTCGATGATATGGATCTGGAGCGCGAACGGGGGATTACGATCAAGTCTCACCCGGTTCAGATGCACTACCGGACTCGTTCCGGCCAGGAGTGTATTCTCCACCTGATCGATACCCCCGGGCACGTTGATTTTTCTTACGAGGTCTCCCGCAGCCTCTCCGCTTGCGAAGGGGCGATCCTGTTGGTGGACTCCGCCCAGGGGATTCAGGCGCAGACAGTGGCCAATTTCTACCTGGCCCTGGACGAGGGGTTGGAGATTATCCCGGTTTTAAACAAGCTCGACCTCCCCAACTCCGATCCCCCCCGTTGCCTGAGACAGCTCCACGCCCTGGCCGGGTTCACCGAGGATGAGGTTTTTCAGATCAGCGCCAAGGAGGGGAGCGGGATCGAGGACCTCCTGGAAGAAGTGGTCAGAAGGGTGCCGCCCCCTGAAGGGGAACGGGACGGAGAGCTGCGGGCCTTGATCTTTGATTCGGTCTATAACCCCTTCCGGGGGGTGATTATCTATGTCCGGATCGTTGACGGGCAGCTGACTGTCGGAGAGAAGATGGTGCTGTTGAACAGCGACCTGGAGTACGAGGTCCAGGAACTTGGGGTCTTCGAGCCGGCGATGGAGAAACGCAAAGTTCTGGCGGCGGGAGATGTCGGCTATGTCATCGCCAATATCAAAGATCCCGCGGAAGTCCTGATCGGGGATACCCTCACCTCCTCCCTTCACCCCTGTTCGGAACCGCTCCCCGGCTTTAAGAAACTGCAGCCCCTGGTCTTCAGCGGTCTTTACCCGGTCAATAGCGCCGATTACCAGGATCTCCAGGCCGCCTTAGAGAAACTCCATCTCAACGACCCTTCATTTATTTATCAGCCGGAGAGTTCGCAGGCTCTCGGTTTCGGTTACCGTTGCGGATTTCTTGGCCTGCTCCATATGGATATCATCAACGAGCGGTTGCGCCGAGAGTACGATCTCGGCTTAGTGGCGACCACCCCCTCGGTGGTTTACCAGGTGACCACCAACGAAGGCAAGGAACTGTCCATTGATAACCCGGTTATGCTCCCGGATAAGAACACTATCAGGGAGATCAGGGAGCCGTTTATCCGGGCCTGGATCATCACCCCCAACGACCATATCGGGGCGATTATGCAGATTACTCAGGACCGCAGAGGGGAGTGTACCGCTACCGAGAGTTTAGGCGAGAAGAGCGTTATTCTGACCTTCAGCCTCCCCCTGAACGAGGTGGTGATCGATTTTTACGATCTGATCAAGTCGGCCACCCACGGCTACGGTTCGCTGGATTATGAGTACACCGGTTACCACGCCGCCGACCTGGTCCGGCTGGAGATTCTCCTCAACGGTGAGCCGGTGGACGCTTTCTCCAGCCTGGTCCATCGGGAGAAGGCTCGAGCGCGAGGGTTGAAGATGGTCGAGCGGCTCAAGGATGTGATCCCTCGGCAACTCTTTAAGATCGCCGTCCAGGCCTCCGCTGACGGGAAGGTGATCGCCCGGGAGACAATCAATCCCTTCCGTAAGGATGTCACCGCCAAGCTTTATGGAGGGGACCGGAGCCGAAAAGATAAACTGCTGAAAAAGCAGAAGGCGGGAAAGAAGAAGATGAAGATGGTCGGCCAGATTCAGGTCCCCCAGTCGGCCTTTATTGATGTCTTGAAGTTGGGCTGAAAACAGGAGCCGAAGTCCCCGGATGACTCTTCAGATGACGGGGAGAATGACCTGGTTCTCCGGCTAAGGCAGTTGGCCCAATAAGAAGGATTCGATAACGTTCCCTGGGAATTCAGGTACTGCCAAAAATTTATGAAAAAGAATGACACCACCAAGACCACGGAGAAAATTCAGGATCAAGTATTTCCGCTTTCTCGGTGAACCCTAAAAACTAAAGTTCTAATGAGAAATGAGCGGATTATATATCCGCAATGAGAAATAACTAAAAATCATATCTCGCGCCATCGAAGCGCATCAGAGTTGAGGACCGGGGTTATTGAAAAGTGAGTATGGGCAAGTATCAGCCGATGAATTTGGCTGGAGGAAGATTGTTTGCCCGGCAAAAGAGGGTCAATTGGAAATACAAGGGGAAAGAAGTCGGGCATCACCGCTAAGATCTTTTCGCAGGAGGGGAAGTGGCAGCGCAAATATAGGCGGTTGAAAGTAGGCCCAGGATATCCGCAGCGCAACTATTAAGGATGGTATTTTAAGAGAACATTGAAGGGGAGAAAGAGTCCTTTGATTTAATCCCTTCTATTTCAATACTCGCTGTGTTCTCTGTGGTTAATCTTTTTGACAGAACTGGCATTTATCCCAGGGGGGAAATTAATGAATATGGGGCTTGGTCAGTTCCTGAAGCGTCTTCCAGAGTTCGTCCGGTTCGGTGCAGGCTAAAAGCATATCCTGGGCTTCGGCAGCGCGCAAGGATTCGATCAGCCCGGCCAGCAGGGTCAGGTAGAAAGCACTGGATTCGATTGGGATCACGATGAAGAAAAAGATCCGGGACAGGCGGTTCTTCGGGGCGCCGAACTTGATCCCCTTCTTGTGCAAGCCCAGGGAGAAGGTCAAAGACCCGGTGTCGATTCCTCGGATGTGAGGGAAGGCCAGGCCATTATCCAGCCCGGTGCTGGTGATAGCTTCCCGCTCCAGGGCCTCTTTGATTAATGCCGCGGGATCGCTGAAGTAAAGCTGATCGGTCAGCCGGCAGGCCAGTTCCTCAATTACCCCTTCCGGGTCCGTGGACTCAAGCTGGGGGATCATCAGCCTCTCCGAGGAGAAGCGGTTGATGCCCAGTTGGGGGAGATTGGTGCGGAGTGTGTCTTCGTGACTATCCAGCCGTTCGCCCTCGTAGTAATAGATGTAGCGGGCGCAGTTGGGGCAGTGGAGGATATCTTCCCCTCGCTGCAGTTCAGCGCTCAGCGAAGTCGGCAGGTCGATCCCGCAACCATAACAGGTCCCGTTGACCACCGGGGCGATCGCGGGGGGGGTGCGCTCCTGAAGTTCCTGGAAGAAGTCCGCGGTATCGGGGTGAAGCTTGCTCAGCAGGTCGCAGATAGATTCATTTAGAGCGGAGAGAGTCTTCTCGTCTTCCACTACCGATTGTTCATCGCGAGCGAAGTAGAGCTCCTGAAGTTGAATCAGTCTTTTGCAGATTTCTTTCATAGTTTCTTCTAACTTATCTTGATCAGCGTGGTATTATCAAGAGGAAAATAAATTAAATGCCAATTGGAGGATAGGAATGAGGGAAAAAAGATCATTCGGGAAAAAGCTGGCGATCATTGCGGTGGTCCTGGTTTCGGTAGTTATGGTTGTGGCGGTGGGAGGGATTTTCTATCTCAATCATTATCTCAATACCGAAGGGTTCCGTGATCGGCTGGAAGGGGAGATCCAAAAGCAAGCCGGGGTCGAACTGGAAGTCGGGGATCTGGCGGCTTCCATCTTCAAGGGTTTTACGCTCCGGAATTTAACGGTGGCCTCGCCGGAGGTTGGAGATCCGGCGATTTTCTCCGCGGGCGAGATCGTCCTCCAGTACAAACTGTCTGATCTCCTCTTCCGGAAGGTGACGGTTGATCGGATCCTGATCGCCTCCCCCCGGGTTCAGCTGCGGAAAGATCCGGAGGGGCAATGGATCCTCCCGGGCGGATCGGCGAAAGCCGCGCCGGCCCCCGCTTCCCCTCCAAGGGAGCAGGATGTTTCCCGGGCGGAAGAAACATCCAAATGGAAGATCGCGGTTGATAGCTTTCGGATCAGTGACGGGTCGGCCGAACTCTTTACCGGTGAGAATTATGACCCGGTAACGGTCAGCGGTCTCAATCTCTCCGGTCGTTTTCTGGGGGCGGGAGAATTGAGCGAGATTGAAGCCCGGTTGAAGATCGAGGGGTTGGTCTTTGGCGATGAGCGGTTGGGGGAAAACCTGCGGTCCGACCTGGTGTTGAAGGGAAACGAATCGTTGAGCGGAGAACTTTGGACCGGGTTTGCGGGGGGGGAGATCACCGGCGGGCTGAGTGCCGACCTGAAAGATCAAGCGGCGATACCTTATCGAACTGACCTGAACCTGACCGGTATCGATATTGTCCCCCTGTTGAAAGTCTTTGCCCCCAACGCGGGGATGGAGGTGACCGGCAAAATTTTCGGTCAGGTCGATCTCCGGGGTGATGCGGCCGATACCGATTCCCTGCAGGCTTCGGGGAAACTCGAGATCCGGGGAGGGACGATCTCCGGAAACCAGATCCAGAATATGATTGCCGGTCTGCTCGAGGATGAGAAACTCAAGATCATCACTTTCGAAGAAGCCGAGGCAAATCTTACGGTCGTTGGCCGACTGGTGACCCTGGAGCGGCTGATTGTCCACTCCCGGAAGATAATCTTCACCGTCTCGGGTACGGTTGACCTCGGCCGCGGTTCGCAGATCGATCTTTTGGTGGGGCTCAACCTTGACGATGAACTGATCGAGGATATCAAGGTCAGGGAACTGCGGAATTCCTTTTACCCCGCCGAAGAATTTCCCGGTTATCAGGTCTTTGACTTCAGGGTCTGGGGGACCCCGGACAAGCTGAAAAACGATTTCGCCGAACGGCTGGTCCAGCGGGGGGCGATCTCGATTCTCCAGGAAGGACTGCGGAAAAAAGATCGGGCCCGTGAGGAAGATCCGGAGCTGAGCGTCGAGGAGAGAGACCGGCACCGAAAGAAGCGGGAGAAGAGAGAAGAGAGGATTGAGGAAGGGGTATCCAAGATTTTTCAACTTTTCGGAGATTGATCTCAATGGGACTGCTCAAGCGTTTAAAGAAAAGTCCACCCGTGACCCGGGTGCGACGTTACATCGCCTACCTGGTTGCCCGGGCATTTTTCCGGATCGCTCCCCGGATTTCCCGGGATCGGGCGATCCGTTGGGGACGGAGGTTAGGCCGGTTCGCCTTTTACCGGATTGGTTATGGTCGGGATCTGACTCTGAAAAATCTGAATCGGGTCTTCGGAGACGAAATGTCCCCGGAGGAGTTGAGGGAAACGGCCGGCAAGGTTTACGAGAACCTGGGGGTGACCGCCCTGGAGTTTCCCCGGCTGCCGCATATCTCCGACGAGGAGTTCTTCGGGAATGTCGAATTTCGCGATCCGGATATCGATTATCTGCGGGAGGTGATGGCCGAGGGACGGGGCGCTATCTTCGCCAGCGCCCATATGGGAAACTGGGAGATGCTGGCCGATTTCGGGGGCCGGTTGGGGTTGAAGATGTCGGTCCTCTTCAAGCCTTCCACCAACCCTTATTTTAATCGGCTCTGGAGCGAGTTAAGAAAGCGCAACAACCTGATCGATATCACCGCCAGCCTCTCACCGGTGACCCGGCGGCTGCGGGCGGGGGAGGGGATCTGTCTGCTCTTTGATGAGAACGCCCGCTCCCGGGGGATCCAGATCCCCTTCTTCGGCCAACCGGCCTCCACCTACAAGGGTCCGGCTTTCTTTTCATTGAGGACGGGGGCTCCGATCCTCTGCCTTTACTTCATCCGGCAGGCTGATGGTTGTCACCGTTTTATCATTGAGCGGACCATCCAGCCCCGGCGCAGCGGAAATCTGGATTCCGATCTGAAGAAGGTTATGATCGAGATGAACCAGAGCCTGGAGAAGATGATCCGCCGCTACCCCGAGCAGTGGAACTGGGTCTATAAACGATGGAGTTGATTCAGCCCGGCAAGTTCCCGGTTTTGCCGTTGTCTTTCAGTCGAGCTGCGGATGGGGTCGGTCTCAATTTCGAGGTAGCCGCTGTTGCCGGCGGTGGTTCCGCCGACGCTTCTCCGGTCTGATTCAGGAGATAAGCGAGGCGGAGTCCACCTTCGAGGAGGCGGCGGCGGATAATCGGCTCGGCGGCTTCGGCATAGGGCCCGGCAAGTTCCGGAGGCAGGCTCGGCTCTTTCCGGATGGCCAGATCCTCCAGGCGGGGATAGACAAATTCCCGGGAGATCCGGTGGGATTCCATCGCCCAATCCAGGGGTCGTCCCCGCATTATCCGGTCCCGTTCTCCCGGTTTTAAACTCAGGAGGAGACGGGCGGCGTGGGCGGCGGGGGTATCCCCACCTCGGTCGTACATCCAACCGTCCCAGGCGGAGTGGAGGTTGGTCAGTTTGCCCTGGAGTCGGACCGGGATGTCGTTACCTCCCCGGTCATCGACTTTCCCGCAGTGAAGGGGTTGGTGGGCGTCACCGACAAAATGGATGACGAATTTCAGAGCATCCAACCGTTCCTGTCGGCTTTGTTTCCGGTCGCTATAAATCTCAAGCTGTTTCTCAAGCGCGGAGACAACATTCCCCCGCCGGGTGGCGAGGACATCAAAGTCCGGTTCCTCGAGCTCCAAAGGCCAGTTGATATAATGCCAGGGAGCGGACCACCACCAATAGCCTCGGATATAATCGGCCCAGCCCGCTTCATCGGACATTCGGTTGTGCTTGCCTAAAAGGTATTTCACCTCCCGGAGGACTTCCGGCTGGAGATGTTCCTCGGCGATCTCGGCGATCACCTGGTGTTGCCAGGTACTCCAGGCCCAGGCGGCCGGGACGATGAGCAGGGAAAGCAGCGGGAGAAGGAAGATAGTGAAACAATTGTATTTTTTCATATTTGTCCGGCGGCGGCGGCCGCTCCTATCAGGTTAACGTTTTCCAGTTGGAGCAGTTCGAATTGGTTTGGCTGGTCAGGGGTGTCGCCCAGCAGTTTGGCCAGGCGGCGGCGGGTCCGCTCCCGGTAATCGGGGTTATTATTGATCACTCCGCCCTCGGTCAGGATCCCGATTTTGCCTCTGGTCTCCAGGGTATCGATCAGTCCGGCCAGGGTCCCGGCCACCAGATCGGCGGAACGATTCACCAGCAGGCGGGCGGTTTCGGCGCCTTCCTCTCCGGGGGTCCGGGCCAACCGGAAGATCTCTCGGGTCTCGGGGTAGGGGGGGGAGGTCCGGCCTTCCCGGATATAACTGAACAGCTGAGGGAGGAACCTCCCCGAGACCGCCTTCTCCAGCCGTTGCTCACCGGCATCGTCTCGTCCAGCGTCGAGTTCTCCGTCGAAACCAGAGAGGTGCGGGGGGTGAAAGTTCCCCGATTCCAGGTTGACCGCCATCGGTTCCATCCCCCGGAGTTCGGCCGGGATCCGCCGGCCCAGCTGCGAAGTTGAAAAGTAGGCGGACAGGTTGGTCCCGGTCCCGACGATCAGCCCGATCAAGGAGGCGAATCCGCCTGGCCGGCGGTAGGCGAGGTCGGCGCCCAGCAGGGCGGCGGCGGTATCGTTGAGGACCCGGACTCGGGATACGGTGTAGCCCCGCGCGGCCAGGGACTCCCGGAGCAGATTCCCCAGTCTCTTGCCGATCACCCCGGGGACCCGCAGTTCCTTATTCCACTGGAGGTGGATGGCATCACCGCCGGGGAGGGCTCGCGAAGGGTAGGAGAAACAGTAACCGAGCGGGAGGTTGTCGGGCGGTTTCAAAGACAGGGCCAGTTCGGCCTGGACGGCGAAAAAGTCTTCAGCCGATTCCCATTCTAATTCCAGCGGACGGATCGTTGGCGGCCGGGAGAACCGGACGCCACCGCTGGAGGAGATTTCGACCACCGCCGCCCGGAGATTGGTTCCGCCGAGGTCGATTACCAGCGCCTGGTTATCCTGTTTCGGCTGTGGGGGAAAGAGAAAGGTGGGGAGGGCGGCGATCTCCCCCCGGCCGGAAGCCAGTCCCCGGCGGATCTTCTCCGCCATCGCCGAACGGATCTCTTTTAAGTCGGAGAGATCTAGTTTTAAACTGGAAAGATCGGATCTCAAGCGCACTCCTTGATTCTTGGTATCCCCCCCAGCCCCTATTTTAACCACGAATTTCTGCGAATGGATTAATCGCTATCGGATTTTCCCCCGCCTCGGCCCCTTTTTTGTCCACTAATTACACTAATTATCACTAATTCATCCCCCCCCTCGGACCCTTTTTTAACCGCTAATCGCGCGAATCTTCGCGAATTGTTTTTTTGGGTGAATCGCAATCGGGATCGCTATCGCTATCGGTTTTCCCCCCGCCTCGGCCCCTTTTTTATCCACTAATTACACTAATTATCACTAATTCATCCCCCCCCTCGGACCCTTTTTTTAACCGCTAATCGCGCGAATCTTCGCGAATTGTTCGGGCTGCTTAATCCCGATTGCGATTATTTCAGGTGATGCCGTAAGCTTTTAGTAATTAAAGAAGCTTTCTCCGATGAACTCGCGGAGGATCGAGGTGTAGGGGACATCCCGTTCCGGGATGGGGGCAAACCAGGAGAGGAAGGCTAATAGCCGTTCCACCTCGACATACTCCGGTTGGTCGGGGGTCATATCCAGCAGGGCCAGTTCGGCATAGTTCTTCAGTACCGCGTGTTCGTAAATCAGGGCCGAGTTGAAGATAGCGTCGGCGTTTTCCTGGTAGGGAAATATATTTAACCGTTCCCCTCGCCTGACCGAGGGCCAGCGGCGGATGGTGTCGAGCGCCGACCAACCCCGGAAGATCCGGTCGCGGACGATTCTCCGCAGCAGCCGGGTATCCGAGGTAAAGATCCGGGTATGGTTGTCGAGCCGGAGTTGGGTCAGGGCGTTGATATAGATCAGGTATTTGTTCCGGTCCGCCACCCGGTCCGTTACCAGACCGTTCAGGCAGTGGATACCTTCGATCAGGAGGATGCGCCCTTCAGTCAGATGCAGGGGGATGGTCGTTTCCCGGCGAACCCCCTTCTTAAAGTCAAATCGGGGCGCCTCAACCGGTCCTCCGTCAACCAGCTTTTCCAGGTGCCGGCTGAAGAGTTCGAGGTCGATCGCTTTCAGAGATTCGAAATCGGGATCGCCGTTACAGTCCGCCGGGGTGGCCGCGCGGTCCTTGAAATAATTGTCCATCGAGAGGATGGCCGGATTTAGACCATTGACCCGGAGTTCGATCGAGAGCCGTTTGGCGAAGGTGGTTTTTCCGGCCCCCGAGGGTCCGGCAATCAGGATCAGCTTGACTTCTTTCCGTCTTCTGGTGATCTCGTCAGCCAGACCGGCGATCTTTTTGGCGTGGAGGGACTCGGCGATCATAATCAGTTCGCGGATCTTTCCGGTGACGCAGAGCTTTTTTAACTGGCCGACGTTCTCCACTGAGAGGATCCGGTTCCAGTCCTGGGTCTCCTGAAATACAGCGAAGAGTTTTTCTTCCCGCCGGATGGGGAGGATGGTCTCCGGTTTCTCCCAGGTGGGGAAGCGGAGGATCAGGCCGGATCGGTAGGGTTCGATGGCGATGATGGTGACCTGACCGGTCCGGGGGGCGAGCGGCCCCTGGTAGAATTCCCGGGTCTTGCCGCAGCCGATCAGACTGACCACCGGCGAGCGGTAAAACTCCAGCAGACTGATCTTGTCCATCAGTCCTTGGTCCTGGAAGTAATCCTGGGCTTCCTGGTAGGAGATGTAGCATTTGGCCAGGGGGAGGTTTTCGTGGACAATTCCAAAGAATGCCTGACGGATTTGCTCGATAATCTCTTCCAGATTATCTCCGGCCGGTTTCAAGTCGAAGTAGTAGCCGTTCTCCATCGACTGCCCGATCATCAGCCGATGGTCAGGCAAGGCTCTCCGGACCGCTTCAATCAGGACCAGGGTAGCGGTGCGGCGGTAGATGGCGAAGCCTTCCCGGTCCCGGTAGGTGAGCAACCGCAGCCGACAGTCGTGTTCGAGGAGATGTTCGGGATCGAGGAGATGATTGTGGAGGACCGCCCCCAGGTTCAAAAAGGGTTCCGTCCCCGGGTTGCGCCGCAGGACTTCCCCCACCGAGACCCCGGCCGGGAAGATCTGTTCCTCGCCCGCGATAGCGACAGAGATTCTTTCCATTCTTTAGTTAATACTCCCCCCCTTGGGGGTAGGTGATTGGGAAAAAGGGAAAAAGCCCCAACTCCAAGATTCGCGGGGCTCATAACATTCCAATATACCAGTTGTTATGGTATTGGCCAAACAATTTATTCCGATTGAGGCAGCCAAAAGAGGAATGTCCGGTTTATCCTCATACCTAAGTTGAGCGATTATTGCGGATGAAATGTGCTAAGATTTTGCCGGCCGACGGGTTGCGAAAACCGCAGCCATATCCAGGAGATATGGCGAGGATTTTCAATATCCGTTCGGACTCAAAAGATTGGTGCAGTTCGCCGCATAGAATCGCTCAATTTAGGTCATAATTAGTGTCTGAAAGAACCCCCCAAAAACCAGGTTATTGCGAAGAGGGATGGCGAAGCAGTCTGTTTGGTTCGCGCTGAGATTGCCTGGTCACACCGTTTCTCGCCCGGACAAATTCTATGTGGTTCGAGGTTTTCGTTTGGACAATAATTTAGGTGACGATAATTTTTTCGGCTCCGGGAGATATCGGGTAATATCCTTGACCTGATTCAATAAGTTATGGTATCTCTCCCGACATTACAGGATAGGAATAACCGCTCGGCGTTCGTCCGTTGTCCGGATCTTTTTCTGGACCGACAATTATATCCCGCAGATTTTATCCTTAATGTCGTTGATTCATCCGGGAAGCGCGCCGGGCAAAACCGGGAATCTCACTGCAAGTTGAGGGATCGATGGAGAGAGAAGGAAGAAGGAAAGATATGCGAGGCAATCAGCCAGAGAGAAGGGCGCAGATCGCCCCGTCGTTGTTGTCGGCGGACTTCGCCCACTTGGCCGATGAGATCCGGCAGGTGGAAGCTGCCGGTTGTCGGTTACTTCACCTCGATGTGATGGACGGGCACTTTGTCCCTAACCTGACGATTGGACCGGTGGTCTGCGCGGCGATCCGCCGGGTGACCGGGCTGCGGCTCGGGGTTCATTTGATGATTGAGGAGCCGGGACGCTACCTCTCCGCCTTTGCCGAGGCCGGGGTGGACCAGATCACCATTCATCAGGAAATCGCCGCTGACTTCGTGGGGGTGCTCAAAGAGATTAAGCGACTTGGTCTCCGGGTTGGAGTTTCGACCCGGCCGGCGACTGAGGTGGCGGCGATCGCCCGGGCCCTGCCCCTGGTTGACGTGGTTCTGGTGATGTCGGTCGAGCCCGGTTTTGGCGGCCAGAGCTTCCTCCCCGACAGCGAGCAACGGATCGCCCAAACTCGGCGAATGATCGATGAGAGCGGACGGCCGATTATCGTCGCCGTGGACGGGGGGATCACCGTCGAGACCGCGCCGAAAGCGGCCCGTGCCGGGGCGGAAGAGCTGATCGCCGGATCCGCGGTTTTCCAGGGAGATATCCGGCAGAATATTGCCGCTCTCCAAGCCGCCCTCTCCAATTACTGATCACCGATCACCGATTACTGATTACTATGAAAAAGCCCACTATTGTTATTGGTTCCGACCACGCCGGTTTCGGACTCAAGGAGTACCTGAAAAAATTGCTGGAAGAACTGGGCTATCCGGTCGAGGATCTGGGGACCGATTCCCGCGACAGCGTGGATTATCCGGATTTCGCCGAGAAGGTGGCGCTGGCGGTGGCCGGATCCCGGACTCGGAAGGGTATCTTGAGCTGCGGGACCGGGATCGGAATCTCAATTGCCGCCAATAAGATGCCCGGGATCCGGGCCGCCCTGGTCCACAATCCCCGGAGCGCCCGACTTTCGGTCGAGCACAATAACGCTAATATTCTGGTTTTGCCCGGCTCTCCCTTCTCCCGAAAAAAGATCGCCCCAATCGTTAAGACCTGGCTGAAGAGCGAATTTGCCGGGGGGAGACACAGCCGACGGCTGGAAAAGATCACCCGGTTGGAAAATAAATACCGGTCCTGACTGCCTCCGGACTCGGACCCTGTCGCCGATATTTGAGACGGTCAAAAGATACTGTCCGACAATAGCTGATCTCCCCGGCTTTTTACCCTGGCGATCTCCGACTGGTCGAAAGAAGCGATATCAACCGGTTGAGCAGTAAGCTCCGCCGTCCGGCAGTCGAAGTCGCTTCATCGGTCAAAAAGGCTGTCAGGTTCCCTCGCGGTGACAACCTGGCATTTGTCGGACAGCGGCAAAAGTCGGTCGGCGCGCCAATCCATCCCCTTCTTCCCGGCTCGATTCCTGGCCCGATTCTCCTTGACTGTCGAGTTATGCCGTGTAAACTGTGAACCTCAAGGGGTCTATATCTTTCTTTCCAACTCTGCGGTCGACCGACCATTAAAAGGGAGACTGGTTACTCCAGGAATGTTTTGTATATCGAGAAAAAATCAGCCGGCTGATGCCGGGAAAGGCGGCAGATAAAATCAGAAAAATCACCAATCAATTTCGCTGGTCAAAGAGCCGGGCCGGGGTCTTTAACGACTGCCGGCGGAAGTATTACCTGAGATATTATCGGCACTGGGGAGGGTGGAAACCGGAGGCGGATGAACTTTCCCGGTTGGCCTACCGGCTGGGAAAGATGTTTTCGATGCCGATCCTGGTCGGCTCCGCGGTCCACGAGATTCTCTCGCGGCATTTTCGCGCTCGGAAGTTTGAGGTAAACCGGGAGATGGAACCGGAGCGGGCAGTTGATCTGATGCGGACTGTTTGGATGAATGCCCGGAAGGAACTCTGGCGGGAGAACCCGAAAAAGTATCCTCCGCTCTTTGAGATTTATTACGACCGGATCCCCTCCGTTGATCGCCTCCGGGAATATGCCGAGAAGGCGCGGTCCGCGTTTACGACAGTCCGGGGATCTTTACTCTATTCCCGGATCTGTTCATTGTCGGCCGGTGACTATCTCTGGATTGATCCGGTGGGGGAGAGTTTCTCCGAAGAGATAATCTTCGAGGTCTCTCCCTATCAGGCAATCTCCGTTCCCGACCTGGTGATCCAGGAAGGGGAGCGGGTGGTGATTGTCGATTGGAAGACCGGAAAGGAAAAAGAGGCCGACCGGATCCAGGTCGAGGCTGCCGCCGCCTGGGCCGCTCAGGCGCTGGGTACCGGGGATCGGGAAATTGAGGGAGTATTATTTTATACCGAGAGCGGGGAAGAAAGGCGGTTTCCGATCGGGCGGGAGGATGTGGATCGGGTCGAGGAGCTGATCCGAGAGGATATGGCGGCGATGTCCGCCTGTCTGCGGGACCCGGAGAATAATATTCCTCGGGGAGAGGATCATTTCCCCCTCCAGGAGAACCGGGCTTTCTGCCGGTACTGTGAATTCCAGGAGATCTGCTGGGGGGTGGGGGGAGACGGTAAGCAGTGAGCAGTGAGCGGTAAGCGGTAAGCGGTTAAAAATTGAGGAGGAGAAAGAGTCATTTGATTTCATCCCTTTTATTTCAGTACTCTCTGTGTTCTCTGTGGTTATTTTTTTAACAGGACTTGGGTTTTCGCAAGGAGGCGATGATGTATAATCGGGGTTGGTCGGTGATCTTGAGTTTGGTTTTGACGGGGGTTTTCGCGGCGACGGCGGGGTTGGCGGAAGAGGCCGGCCAAGAAACCGCGGTCGTTCCTCGGGAACCGGCGGCAGCGGAGCCGCTGCGTTTTCTCAGTAGTTTTGATGTGCCCCCCTTTGCCTTCAGTGAGGCGGGGAGGAAAGTCGGTTTCGAGGTTGACCTCGGCGAGGCGCTGGGCGAAGTGCTGGGGCGGCCGGTGAAATGGATCCAGCGGCCCTTTAATATCGCCGCCCTATCTTCGGAGATTAATGGCGGCCGGGCCGACGCTATCCTCGACGCCGTGACCGTTACGGAAGACCGGGGACAGTATTTCCTCTTCACCATCCCGTATTACCGGACCAGTCTGGCAGCCGCTACCTACAAGGATGTGGACTGGGATTCGACCGCCTTTCGCGGGGGCCTCCGACGGATTGTCCGGGTGGGGGTTATGCGCCGGACCACTGGTGAAGAGTGGGCCCGCAAGCACCTGGAGGCGACCCGGGTGACCTTTGATTCTCCCTCCCGCCTGGCCCGGGCGCTCAATGACCGGGAGGTGGAGTTGATCCTGTTCGACGAGCCGATCCTCCGCTGGGAATTGGCCAAGCGGCATTACAGAGTTAAGATAGTGGAAACGGGGATCGACTCCCAGGATTACGCGATCGCGGTCAGCCCCTCCAACCCGGGACTGGTCGAAGAGTTGAACGGCGCCTTGAAAAAACTGGAGAAGGACGGGGTATATAGCGGGATTTGTCAGAAATGGTACAACGCCGCCGGCCGGTTGCCGGAGCTGGGGAAGATGAGGAGGGCGGAGAAATAAAACCTTCCGGAGAGAGAGTATGATGAACCGGGTGGAAGCACCCTCCCGGACCCGGGAATCCGGGGAGGAGGGCGGGAAAAATCCCGGGACTGATGTTGGGCCGGGAAAAATAGCTGAGCTGGAGGAGAAGCTTCGGCTGTTGACCGAGTATTCGCCGGCCGGGATCTGTTTTCTGGAACTCGGGGGAGAGATCATCTGCGCCAACCGGAGAGTGGCTGAGATCTTCGGTTATCCTCTCTCCGAATTGACCGGTTTGAATATCCTCAACCTGATCCACCCCGATGACCGGGCGTCGATCACCGAGCAGGTCTCCGAAAAAGCTTCCCAACAGCCCTCGCCCCGGGTCTGGACCTGTCAGGCGATCCGTAAAGACGGCTCGATGGGTTGGTTGAAAGGCAATTCAGTTCGGATTACCCACGACGGTCGGCCCGCTCTGCTGGTTAGTTTCCTCGAGACTAATGAGAGGATGAGCTCGCAGGACCATTCCCGTCGGATTACCCGGTTGGAGATGGCGGGGACGCTCTCCGACTCGATGGCTCACGAGTTTAATAATATCCTGATGGGGATCAGCGGGAATGCCGAACTGGCCGCCGGCGAACCCGATAACAGCCGGCTGGTAAAAAATAATCTTTCCGCTATCCTCCTGCTGTCCCAGCGGGCGGCAACGATGATCAGGAGATGGGGGGATTTCGGCCGTCGGGAGGAGATCAACCTTCGACCGACCGAGGTGACAGCGCTCCTCGACGAGGTCCTCGATCGCCAGCGGCGAGGTCTGGAACTGGCCGGGATTACAGTGGAAAAATCATATCCGGGTCCGGTCCGGGTGATGGCCGACGCTTTCCGGCTCGAGCAGGTCTTCGTCAATTTGATCCTGAACGCCTACCACGCTCTTCTCCCGGCGGGGAAGGGCACGATCTCGGTCGAGGTGACGGAGGGGAAACGGGAATTGGAGATCAGGATCTCCGATGACGGGTTGGGTATTCCGGAAGATCAGCTGCCGCGGATCTTCGACCCTTTCTTCTCCGCCAAGGCCACCGATAAAGAGTGCCGCCTCTCCGGCCTTGGTCTGGGGCTCTGGGCCTCCCGCCAGATCATCGAGGAGCATCGCGGCCGGATCGAAGCTACCCATCGTCCGGGTGGAGGAGCCGTCTTCACCTTGACGCTTCCCAGGGGCGAATAGCCGATTTATTCAGAAGGCCGGCGCGCCCGGCGCCGGAAGGCGGTCAGAGTGTTTCGCAGAAGCATCGCGATCGTCATCGGTCCCACTCCCCCGGGGACCGGGGTGATCGCCGCCGCTTTTTTCTTTACACCGGCAAAATCGACATCTCCGGCCAGGATTCTCTTCCCCTCCGGGGTCTGCCCGATCACGTTGACCCCGATATCGATCACCACCGTTCCCTCCCGGACCATCGGGGCGGTAATGGTGGCCGGTCTCCCGGTGGCCACGATCAGGATATCGGCTGTTCGGGTGACCTGGCCCAGGTCAGACGTTCCGGTATGGCAGAGGGTGACGGTAGCGTTGGCCCCGTTCTCTTTGCGGGCCAGCATCAGGGCCAGGGGTTTGCCGACGATGGTCGAGCGGCCGACCACCACCACGTGTTTCCCGTCAGGCAAATGGCCCGAACGGCGGAGCAGTTCAACGATCCCCAGCGGGGTGCAGGGGAGAAAACCTTCTTCTCCCCGGAGTAACCGGCCCAGGTTGAGGGGGTGAAAGCCGTCAACATCCTTTTCCGGCGAGACGGCCTCGATGATTTCCTGTTCGGTAAAGGGAGCGGGGAGGGGGAGCTGGATTAAAATCCCATCCACCTCTGTTTGGGAGTTGAGCTGCTCGATCAGAGCGAGCAGCTCCTCTTTACCGGTTCCGTCCGCGATCCGGTGGGAGAAGGAGGCAAACCCTGCCTCCCGGCAGGCCTTTTCCTTCATCCGGACATAGACTTCAGAGGCCGGATCGTCGCCGGCTAAGATCACCGCCAGACCGGGGACCGCCCCGGTCTTCTCCTTCAGCCGGCAGACTTCGGTCCGGATCTCTTCCCGGATCGCCCGGGCGATCTTTTTTCCGTTGATGATCTCGGCCATTATCTTTTCTCCCCGGCTCAGTCCCGGCCGGATCGCCAGGCTTTCAGGTAGTCCCGATTATAGATGGTCTGGTTTAAGATTACCTGGCCGCTGATCATCAGGTCGATCAGCAGGGTATCCTCCGGATCAAGGATCGCCGCGTCGAGCCCGGCCCCCATCGCCATTGCCAGAAAGGTTCCGGTGAGGAGGGATTTTTCCTTTGAGCCCGAGGCGAGGTTGCTCAGGCCGATGACTGCCCGGGGAGGGGGGTTGGAGAGGAGCTTGAACTGGGCAATCGATTCGAGGATTATTTTCGGCTGATCCTGAGCGACGTTGACCGGGAGAGTGATTGGGTCGATGAAGATTTTCTCGGGGGCGAGTCCTTCGGCTTCGGCGGTGATCAGGATCCGAGCGGCGATCTCCAGCCGGCCGTCGGCCGTGTTGGGTACCCCTTTCTCGTCCAGGGTAAGGGCGATCAGTCCGGCCCCGGCCCGGGCCGCCAGAGGGATGAACTTCGCCAGGTCTTCTTCTTTGCCGGTAGTGCTGTTGATGATGAAGTTGGACCCGGCGGCCTCGGCCCCGGCCTGGATAACCTCCAGATTGGGGTGATCGAGGCAGACGGTGGCGTCGCAGACCGCCCGGACCGACTCGACCAGCCAGACCATAGTCGCCGCCGGGTCGGCGGAAGCGGTGCCGACATTGAGGTCAAGGGCGTCCGCCCCGGCGGCCAGCTGCCGGAGGGCGATCTCCCCGATCGCGGTCGCGTCCTTGGCCGCGATCGCCTTTTTTACCGCGGTAAACATCCCATTGATTCTTTCGCTGATGAGGTACATAGTAAGTTTGAAATGCCTGAAGTTTTAAGTGCCTGAAGTTTGGCCCGCTCCCGTTCCGGGGTCGGTGCCTTTAGTTTTTAATCACTATCGGGATCGGGCCGATTTCGGCAGGCTGACTTCTCCTGCTCGATCCCGATAGCGATTGCGATTTGTTTGATATTACTCAATATCCAGTAATCTGTCGAGATGATCGCGGATATTTTTTAGGGCTTCCGGGTGGCGGAAGATGATCAGATCGGCTCCGGACTGGAGGAGCAGGGCCGCGGTTACCGCTTCCCAGAGCGGGCCCCGAAGTGCTTCCTCGCCCCATTCCGGGAAATCCGTTTGGGCTGCCTTGGCCTCCTTGGCCCGCCAGGAATCAGCCCCGATATCGCCCAGCATCGGCATTGCCAGCATCTTGTCGCCGTCGAGCGCGGCCAGGCGGATCCGTTCCATAATCGAGTAGGTGTATTCGATCCCGTAACCGAGCGCCCCGGTGTTGGGGTCGATCACGATCCTCTGGGGATTGAAGCCCATCTCGCTGATCAGGATGTTGACCTGCTTGGCGATATTGATGTCGATCGGGCTTTGAGCCCAGATTGAGTGATTATCCGCCAGACAGGCGGCGGTCAGGGTCTTGTAGTTCTCCTCGGTGGCAAACCCGATCAGGCAGTTCTCGCCGGCGGCGGCGGCGGCGCAGAGGGGAAAGGCCTGGTTATCCTTTTCCGGGTGATCGCAGCCGGCAATGATCAGGGGCAGGGAGGTGGCTTCCAGGACTGCTTTTACTGTCTGCGCGGCTTGCTTCGGCGGAGTGTCGCCCCAGTCGGGGTGGAGGCTCTGGAGACGGAGGCAGATCAGGTCGGGGCGGTATTCTTCCTGGCAGAATTCGGCCCAGCGGGTCGGGTGGTCCATCGCCGTCCCATAGGGCTGACAGAGCGTCTTTGGCCAGTCGTCGGGGGTGTAGTCCAGGATATCCAGGGCCAGGGCCGGACGGTGGGGAGCGGCCCCCTCAAAAGAGAGAAAGGGTAGGGTGGTCTCCCCCCCGATGGTGACCGTCGAGGATCGGGTCCCGCCTTCGGATGATTCGGCACCGATGGTAACCGAGTTGATCGCCGCCGGCCATTTCTCAATAACTGTTTCCATCGAACTTCTCCACGTCGGTATGCGGAAGAAACATCGCTCTCTGGTATTCTTCCATAAAGTTGTGATTGGTGCTTAATTCCAGATAAGTGGCGTTGGCGGCGATAGCGGCACCGGCGGTCCGGGCCTTTTGAGAGAGGAGGAAGAGCTTTGCTCCCCGCAGGGAGCCGTTGCCGATAAAGGATATCTTCTCCGGGGCGATGGTGGGGAGGAGTCCGATGCTCCGGGCCCGTTTGACATCGATATATCTGCCGAATCCCCCACTGATTAAGACTCTCTCCAGCATCCCGACTTCGAGATTGACTGCTTTAAGAAGGATGGAGACTCCGGCGTAAATCGCCGCTTTGGCTCGGATCAGGTTGTCGATATCCGCCTGGGTGATTACGATCGGCCGGCCGTGGCCGCTTTCGGCAGCGGGGACAACGGTGAAGGTCCCCCCCCCGTCTTCGAAGATCAGCCGATCCGCTGGTTGGTCAGAGGAGAAGCGGCCGTCTCGTCCCAGGATCCTGACCCGGAAGAGTTCGGCCACGGCGTCCAGCAGTCCGGAACCGCAGATGCCGATTGGTGGTTCGCCGCCGATCGTCTCCAGGATCACCTCCCCGGTGTCGTCGATGGTGAACCTTTCAATCGCCCCGGCCACCGCCCGGCAGCCGGAAGTGATCCCGCTTCCCTCAAAGGCCGGTCCGGCGGAACAGGAACAGGTCAGCATCCAGTCGCGGTTGCCGACGACGATCTCGCCGTTGGTTCCGATATCGATCAGAAGCGAGAGTTGTTCTGACCGGGCGAGGCCGGAGGCGAGGATTCCGGCGGTGATGTCGCCGCCGACCCAGCCGGCGATTCCGGGAAGACAGTCGAGGACAGCATTTTCGTGGACCTGGAGCCCGATGGTGACGGCCCGGAGCGTCGGCGGCGCGGCCAGCGGGGCGACGTAGGGCTCCCTCCGGATTTCCCGGGGGGTGATCCCGAGCAGGAGGGCGAGCATCGTCGAGTTCCCGGCCGCGGTTACGGCCAGGATGTTCTCAGTCGCGATCCCGGCTTCCCGGGTGAGTTTGCCGATCAGGTCATTGATGTCTCCGCGGATGGCCGCGGCCAATCCTTCCACTCCGTTCTCTTCCGAACTGATGATCCGCTGGATGACGTCCTCTCCGGCGGCGATCTGAGAGTTGTAGGTAGCTGCCGAGGAGAGGGTTTTCCCGGAAGAGAGATCGACCAGGTGGGCGGCCACGGTGGTGGTCCCGATATCCACCGCTACTCCCGCGGCCGGGGGGGAGTTCTGGGCCGGATGGAGGGTGAGCACCTCGCCCCGGTTTTTCCGGCGGTTGACGGCAGTCTTGACCTCCCAGTCGGCTTCTCGGAGAATCCGGGGGATTAGCGGCAAAAGCGCCGGGGCGGCGGTAATCTCGCCGAGCCCGGTCTGGCGGCGGACATCGCGCACCAGTCGTTCGAGGTCGTCCCGGTTGTCCTCCAGGGTGGGGGGCGGCAGCGAGAGGGGGAGGGTGACTACCGGGGGATCGAAGACCAACCCGGTCCCGGTGAAATCTATCTCCCCCTGGTCGGAAAATCTCCGACAGGCCTCGGCCAGCCCCCGGGCGGATTTCAGATCGGCGGTCTCCTCGGGCACCTCGACGATCAGATAGGAATAAACGGAGCTCCGGCAGGCCAGCCGGATCCCCTGCGCCAGTTCCTCGTCGCTGAGCAACGCGGTGGCCGGTTCACGGGTTTCTCCGGAAAGGATCTTGACCCGGCATTTCCCGCAGGTCCCCTCTCCGCCGCAGATCGAGTTGAGGTAGACCCCGGCCCGTTCGGCGGCCTTGAGGAGGGTGGTTCCTTCCTCCACGGCGACGGTAGTGCCGGAGGGGAGAAAATTGACGGCGAAGAGTTTCATTGCCAGGTTCTTTGATATTTTTCGCGGGAAAACAATATTGGTTTTACACTTGGTAATGTCGGTAGATCAGTTGGCGAGTGATGGGCGCGAAGACAATACTCCAACACTCCATTACCCCGGCGTCCCGGCCTGCCAGATGGTCTTGAGAAATTTGGGGATCCCGGAAGCTTCCCGGGGCCCGACCTCGACTGTCCAGCCTGACTCCTCCTCTACCTTGCCGGAAAGGACGGCCACGTAGCCGGGAAGAATAAGTTTTCGATGTTCGAGAAGTTCGGCCGCCCCGGAGTCCTGGAGTCCCCGGGTTATGGTATCGGCATTGAATTTGTCCGCCGCCCAGGCGGTCAGGACCGAGGTTCCCTCGGTATCCACTACCAGGAGATAAGCCCCGATCCGACTGGCCTCGATCTCGCCTTCCACAGTGAAGTAGGTCAACGAGAAGTTGGTGGTCACCAGAAGCGGAGATGTTCGGTCCGGAGTTCCCACCGGATAGAGTTTTGGTTCGACCTGGATCGGTTTCTGGGGGTCGGTATAGATATTCTGCCGGGTAGTCAGCAGGGGGAGGATATATTCCGGCCGGGAGAGATCGGTGACCACTATCGCGGTGTACTTGGCGATCAGTACCGTTGCTTCCAGGGTCTGGGAGAAGGGGTCCCCCTCCGGTTCGGTAAAGGCCAGGGTCGGGTGGCCGAGGGGCCGGAACTGTTTCCGGAGCGCCTGGCGCCGGATCACGGTTAAATCGGCCAGTTTCTGTTTCAGGTTTCCGGTCCCGGCGATCAGAACCAGGTCCTTGGCCCCCGCCGCCCGGGCTTTTTCGGCTGATTGGGCGATTTCTTCTACCGACTCTCCTCTTACCGCCAGCGGACAGGAAAAATCCACCGCCAGAGCGGCAAATTCCTCGATCTCCCCCGGCGTCTTCGGGCAGATCAGAGGCCGGCTCTCCCCAATCTTCTCCAATCCGGCCTTCAGGCAGGGCCGGTCGTCGCTGATCAAGATCGCGGGGAGGCCGGTCTTCTCCCAACATTTCTCCGCGAAGTCAGAGTACTTCTCCGGGTCCCCCGACTCTTCTTCCAGGGCAATCAGATCAACCGCGATCTCTTCCCCCACGCGGGTGAACTGGAGCGCGTTAATCTCTTTAATCCGCTGTGCTTGTCCCGGATCATTCTCCCGGATCCGGATGGCGAGAGCGGACGGGTGGTGAAAGGTCTCCTGGTGGCGGAAGAGGACTGTCTCGTTGCCGATCTCAATTTTGTTCTCGCCGGCTCCGATCGTCACCAGATTGATCGGGGGCTGAGAGGCGGCGCCCAGGGCTTGCTTGGCTTCCTCGGAGGCGTGGGGGCAACTCTCCAGGGAGACCTGTTTCGAGGCCAGTTTCATCGCGAAGGCCAGGCAGGTCGGCGAGCCGCAGTCACCGCAGTTGGTCTTTGGTAGAAGTTTATAGATGTCTAATCCGGTTAAAGCCATATCTCTCTCCAACTGCTGTTGAATCGCGATCCGCCTCCGTTAAAACTATGGCGGATCGGGTCGCTATCGTTATCGGAACCCCTGAAAAAGCGGACTTCAATGATCCCGGTGTAGTGGCGCCTGCTTAAAACCCCTATCCAATGTCACTGCGAGGAAGCGGAGCGACGAAGCGATCTCTTCTCTGTCACCTAAATTGAGCGATTCTATGCGGCGAACTGCACCAATCTTTTGCGTCCGAACGGATATTGAAAATCCTCGCCATATCTCCTGGATATGGCTGCGGTTTTCGCAACCCGTCGGCCGGCAAAATCTTAGCACATTTCATCCGCAATAATCGCTCAACTTAGGTGTCAATAAAACAA